>NZ_JBIAIN010000009.1:0-294213 GCF_042871445.1 Streptomyces sp. NPDC005794 | reverse complement strand
CGACACGCCGTCGACACTCTCGATCAGGTGACCAGTTGTCGTACTCATCAGGCTCACTCCTTCGGGGAGATCCACACCTGATTCATGACACTCCCGTGAGGAAGCCGATCGCGTTGGCGACATCGGCCGGTTCGGCGAAGCGTCGCATGGGGAGCTGCGCGGCGCGAGCGTCGCGTGCTGCCTGCGCGGAGCCGGACTGGTCGGCGAGCAGTGTCCACATCGGTGTGTTCACCGGTCCGGGGTTGACGGCGTTGACCGAGATCCCGTCCGGTCCGAGGATCTTCGCCATCGACCACATGATGTGCAGCACGGCGATCTTGCTGGCGTTGTACGGCAGGTAGTCGATCCGCGCTTCCTTGGCCGCGACCGACGACAGCAGCAGAATGGTGCCCTTCGTGCCGCTGCCCCGCATGAGGTTCGCGACCTCGCGTGTGATGGTGAACGTGCCCGTGGCGTTGATGCGCATGGTGCGCTCGAACTCCTCGGTCGTGGTCGCCAGCGGATCGGGGGTGCCGCCGAGCACCCCCGCGGCGTGGACGAGGACGTCGATGCGGCCGTGCTCGGCGACGATCCGGCGCACCACTTCGGCGGTCTGCTGCTCGTCGGTGACGTCGAGCTCGGAGAAGCCGGCGATGTTCTGCCCGTCGAGCGGTGCGAGGTCCGCCCCCACGACGACGTCCCCACGCGCCTGCAGCGCGTCGACGACGGCCGCGCCGATGCCGCCGCTGGAGCCGGTGACCAGGGCGACCTGGGGCAGCGGCGCTACTGCACTGCTTTGCTGGACCATGTGCGTCCTTCCTGCTCCTCGGTGGGCAGGCCTGCCGCCGCGAGGATCTTGTCGAGTAGTTGCTGGGTCTTGACCGCTTCCCATCCGGAGGTCAGCGGCTGCTGCCGGTCCTGAACGCGGTCGAGGAAGTGGCGGACCGCGTCGGCGAAGCCGAAGCTCTCGGTCGCGGTCGCCCAGCCGAACGCCTCCGGGCTCATCGACCGGACGGTGCGGACGCCGTCCGCCGTCACCGCGACGGTGTCGGGGGCGATGACCTCCGCCGAGCGCAACTGCCCGTACGCGTCGAGCTTCTCACCCCACGCGCCGGCGGCTCGGGCCGCGACCAGCAGGCCCGTGTTCCCGGTCGAGAACCGGATGAGGGCGGCTGTTCCGTCTTCCTCCCAGGGGTCGGTTCCGGCGGCCGCGCTGGTGACCTCGACGACGTCTCCGCCGCAGAACCAGCGGAGGAGGTCCACCATGTGGATCGCGTTCTCGAACGTGGCCCGGTACTCGGAGCCGGCGCGGTTCTTCTGCGCGACGCAGAACGACGCTCCGGCCGCACCGAACGCTTCCCGCGCAGCGACGTACACGGGCGCGAACCGCCGGTTCAGGCCGACCATCAGGATGCGGCCGTGCTCGTCGGCGAGCTCCGCGAGGCGGACCGAGTCGGCGGTCGAGGTGGCCAGGGGCTTCTCGCAGAACACGTCGATGCCGGCGCGGAGGGCGCTCTCGACGGCCGCGACGTGCTCGGAGCGGGGAGTGAGCACGAAGACGGCGTCGAGCTCTTCGGCGTCGAGCATCGCGTCGACCGTGCGGTACACGTTTGCGAACCCCCACCGACGCTGCAGCAGGCTCGGGTCCTCGCGCCGCGACACCAGGGCGCGCAGCTCGACGTCGTCGCGCTGAACGAGGGTGGGCAGCTGCGCGATGCCGGCGATGTTGCCGGCGCCCACCACGCCGACGCGCAGGGCGGTCACGAGCGGACCTCGGCGTCCTGGCCGTTCGCCTCGAGATCGAGCTGCCGCAGCAGCGTACGGAGGTGCTCGGCGCCGCGACGGAATCCGGTCTCGGGGGCGTCGAGATCCTGCGGATGCCACCGGTACTCGTATTCGAGCGAGAGCACGTCGTCGTAGCCGACCTCGCGGAGGCGTCGGAGGATGGACGACCAGGCGAGGGTGCCGTCGCCGACGACGCGCGAGATGACGGCGCGTTCCTCGGCGCGCACGCGCGCCGTCTCGGACGCGACGAACGGGGCGTTCGGGTCCTTGAAGACAAGGTCCTTGACGTGCACGTGGCCTATGAGATCGCCCTGGACGGCGAAGGCGTCGTCGACGTCCTCGTCGTGGGTGAAGGTGAGGTTCGCCTGGTCGTAGAGGACGCGGACGGCGGGGGAGTCGACCGCGCGGATGAGCTTGGCGGTGTCGCGCGCGGTCTGCGTCATGGTGCCGAAGTGGTTCTCGGCGCAGAGCACGACGCCTGCGTCCGCCGCCGGGCCGGAGAGCTCCTGGAACGAGCGGACGAGCTGCGTCCAGTGCGCGGCGTGGTCCTGCTGGCCCGGCCGCCACGCGCCGGAATAGACGCGGATGCGGTTCGCGCCGACCGCGTGGGCGATGTCGATGGCCGACCGCAGCTCGTCGACGGCTGCTCCGCGCATGCGCTCGTCGGTCGCGTTGATGGCGGTCGTGTACGGGGTGAGCCCGATGACCGGGATGCCTTCGCCGTCGGCGACGCGTGCCGCTTCCGCCGCTGCCGCGGCATCGCCGATGGGCAGACCGCTCGTGTAGTCGTCCTGGTAGATCACCTCGGCGGCGTCCAGGCCGGCTCGGGCGAAGAGTGCAAGCGCTTCGGGAACGGTGTGGTGGGGGGTGCCGAGGGTGTGGCCGGCGATCTTCATGAGGGTGTCTCCGAGGCCTTCGAGGTCGAGTGGGTGTGCCAGTCGTGGGGGCCGACGAGACGCGGGGGATCGGCGACCCGCGAGCGGTCGACGAACTCGAGGATGAGTCCCCAGGAGGTGCGGGCGTACACCCACCGGTTCCCGGCGACAGCGGGGCTGTCGCCGGCGACCTCCTTGCGAGCACCGAGGATCTCGATGCCCCGGAGGTCGGCGACCGCGGCGACGACGTCGTCGACGTCGTCGACGACGAAGCAGAGGTGGTGCCCGCCCGCATCGCTGGCGCGCGGGAACACGGGGGAGCGGTCCTCGCTCCACCACTGGAACAGCTCCACGTTCAGGTTCGGCGGCAGCCGGAGCATGCGTAGCTCCAGGTGTGCGTCCGCGGGCACGCCGAAGTGCTCCGGCATGACCGCGGCATCGGGTCCGCGGGTGGAGCGATAGAGCTCCTCGGCGCCGAGAAGGACGGTGAACAGGCGGGTGGCGTCGTCGAGGTCGGGGACGGTGAAGGCCACGTGGTCCACGTATTGCAGACCGGGAAGGCGGCCGGGGTTCGGATTCATGGACGGAGTTCCTGGGTGGAGGAGCGGATGAGAAGCGAGGGCTCGAGCAGGACGTGGTCGGGCGGGCCGCCGGCGATGAGGGCCTCGCCGAGTTCGATGGCGATCCGCCCGAGGTCGGTGATTGGTTGTCGGACACTGGTCAACCGGGGGTTGAACTGGGCGCCGAGGTCGAGGCCGTCGAAGCCGATCACCGACAGGTCGGCGGGCACGGACAGTCCGCGTGAGCTGAGCTCGGAGATCATGGCGAACGCGATGAGGTCGTTGGAGGCGATCACCGCTGTCGGGCGGATCGGTTCCCGCATCCAGTGGTCCACGATCCCCGGCCCCGGATCGGCGCCGGGCGCCGCCTCCAGGACGACGGGCGGGATGGCGTGGCGCTCGGCGGCGTGGTGGTAGGCGTCCCAGCGGTCCTGGGCGGTGTACGTGCCGACGATCCCCGGGGCGTAGGCGATGTCCGCGTGGCCGAGACCAAGGAGGTGGTCGAAGGCGAGGTCGATGCCCCGGGCGCTGTCGACAGTGACGGTGGGCACGGCGGGGTCGTCTTCGACCCGGTCGATGACGACGACCCGGTTCTGAAACGCGTACCGGCGGAGCGCCTCGAGGTTGACCCGGGTCGAGGGGGCGACGATGCCGAAGGGGGAGTACATGGAGTGCATCGCGCTCACGTAGTCGGCGGTCTGCCCGGTGTCGCCGTCGGTGATGCAGAGCATCAGCTGGTAGCCGCGTGCTTTGGCGGCGGCGGCGGTCGTGCGCGCCAGCTCGGCGAAGAACGGGTTGGTCATGTCCGGAACGATCAGCGGGACGAGGTTGCTCGAGCCGCGGCGGAGAGCCTGCGCGAGGGGGTTCATCGAGTACCCGAGCTCGGCTGCGACACGCAGCACGTGTTCCCGGGTCGCCGCGCGTACGGCATCCGGCTTCGAGAACGCGCGTGACACGGTCGAGCGGTGCACGCCGGCCGCCTCGGCGACGTCGTCGATGCTCACTTCAGCCACGACGCGCCGTCCTCTCCAGGTGCGGCGTCCAGATGAGCTCCATAGTGGTCACAAGCTCGGCGAGAGTCGGCAGGCCCGCGAACCCGGTCGTGAGGGTGTCGGCGACGCCGATGACGAACACGTCGTACAGCGGGTCGCTGTCGACCTCGAGGACGGTGCTCCTGGTGATGCCGGAGCGGTCGGTGAACGTCGCGTTGCCGGTGGTGTCGACGGTGGCGAAGCCGTCGGTCCCGGCCGCGGTGAAGCTGCAGTACCGCTTCAGCGGTGAGTTGGGGAACGCGTAGCCGACCTCGACGATGGCCTCGCGGCCCGTGACGGTGGTCAGGACCATCGTGGAGTGGTCGTCGACCGCCTCGCCGTGCAGCGTGGTGGAGAGCTTCCGGACGACGTCGACGGGGTGTCCGAGGTGGCGAATCGCCAGGTCGACGAAGTGCGGGCCAAGGTTCATCAGGCTGCCGCCGCCCGAGAGGGCGGGGTCGAGCATCCACGGGTTGCCGTTCCCCCGGTACCGCGAGGGCGGACCGGCGACGAACGCCATCCGCTCGTAGACGATGTCGCCGGCCTGCCGCAGCCACGTGTCGATCGGGGCACCGCGCTGGACGAGCGGCACGGTCGCCGGCACGGCGGCACGGCGCGCCTCCTCCTCGAGCGTCCGAAGGTCGTCGAGGTTCGCACCGGCGGGCTTCTCGATCACGAACGGGATGCCGCGGTCGATGAGCTCTCGGCCGACGGCGAGCATCTCGTGGTGCGGGCAGAACACGAACGCCACCTCGATGCCGTCCTGGTCCAGAGCCTCGTCGACGCTCGCCGCGACGGGTGCGCCCAAGGGCCCGGCGAATGCCCGAGTGACCGCGGGGTCGGGGTCCTGCACCGCCGTCACGCGGAATCGTCGAGCGAGCCCGGCACGGTACAGCGGCGCGTGCCAGTGGGACGCACCCAGCACCACGGCCGAGGGCCGAGGGGCCGGAGAGGAATGATCCACCGTCGTGGACTCCTTCGCTTCGCATGAGGATCCCGGCGTTCAGTCGCCCGCGAATGAGAACGATTGCTGAGATCGATTGCAGCCCAGGATGTACGCCTCGCCGCGATTCGTCAATGCGTCCGGGGTACGGCTCGACGAAGCGCACCGGAGTGGTGTAACCATCAGGGCCATGTTCCAAAAACTGCACGTCATAGAGACCATCCGCGATTCCGGCAACGTCCTCATCGTCCGCCTCGACACCGCCGAGGAGGCGTTCGAGGTAGCCTCGGCAGCCGTCGCCGGCGGCATCCGCGCCCTCGAGATCACCCTGTCGATCCCCGGCGCCCTCACCGTGATCGAGCGCCTGACCGAGCGCTTCGCCGGTCAAGACGTGGCCTTCGGCGCGGGCACCGTCCTCGACGGGCACGCCGCCTGGTCGAGCATTCAGGCCGGCGCGCAGTTCCTCGTCAGCCCGAACCTCAACCCCGAGATGATCCGCGTCGCCAACCGCTACCAGATCGCCACCATCAGTGGTGCCTACACGCCGACCGAGATCCTCGATACGGCCGAGGCCGGCTCGGACATCGTCAAGCTCTTCCCCACCGAAGCCGGCGGCATCCCGTACGCCAAGGCGGTCCTGGCGCCGCTCGCGCACATCCCGATCCTTCCGGCGGGTGGCGTCACCACCGCCAACGTCGGCGACTGGTTCGCCGCAGGCGTCGCGGCGGTCGGAGTGGGAAGCGCCATCACCAAGGCCGGCCGCCCCGACGGCGACATGGGCAAGGTCACCGCAGCGGCGAAGGAGTTCGTGGCCGCGATCGCGCGAGTGAAGCGGTGACAGCCGACGTCCAAGCCCCGCCCGTCGCCTACATCACGCTCGGCGGGGCGGGGTCGGGTAAGTCGACCCTGTCGAGACACCTCAGCTCCCTCACGGGCGCGGCGTATCTCGACAAGGACACACTCGCCGGGCCCCTTGTGCGCGTTGCTCTCGAGGCGTTCGGGCAGGATCCCTCCGATCGGGAATCGAACGAGCTGTACCTGCGGAGGGTCATGCCGGCCGAGTACGAGACGCTCTTCGCGACCGCCGGCCGGAATCTGGAACTCGGCCACTCCGTCGTCATCGATGCACCGTTCGTGGCGTACCTCCAAGACCCCGACTTCCTGTCTCGCTCGACCGAGGGTGCAGGCTGGCCCGCCGCCGCTCGCATCCGGGTGATCCACGTGCGCACCTCGCCCGAGGTCGTGCGGCAACGGTTGATCGAGCGCGGCAGCGAGCGGGACCGGGTCAAGCTCGCCGGATGGGACGTCTACTGGGAGCGATTCGGAGCACTCGAGTGCCGCTGGAACACCGGCGAGCACGACGTCGTCGTGAACGATGACGAGTCGGCCTTCACGCGTCTGCGTGAGCTGGTGCAGCAGATCTGACCGCTGCGTTCTCGCGACGACCAGGATGAGCGCCGGGTCTTGACAGCCAGGGCGGACGCGTGTGACGTTTCGTTCGTAACAGCGTTACAGCGACGTGAACGTGGGTCCACGTCGACGCGGATGTGGAGTGGATCCACGATGGCGAGGAGACGAGAACATGGCACTGGCCGATGACGTCACAAACGCGATGCATGTCCTTGAACTGCTGGCGCCGCATCCCGAAGGCCGACGCGTCACGGACATCGCCGAGCGCCTGGGCCTCAACAAGGCCATCGCTCATCGTCTCCTCGCCGCCCTGGTCGATGCGGGCTATGTGAATCAGGATCCCCGCACCTCCAGCTACTTCGCCACTCACAGCCTCGGCGCCCTGGGGCTCCGCCAGCTGTCCTCGTCAGCAGTGGAAACGTGGGCTCAGCGAAGCCTGGACTCGCTCGCGGCGGAGTGTGAAGAGCTCGTCCGCCTGGCGGTAGCCACCAACGATTCCTTGAAGTGGATCGCCAAAGCCCAGGGGGCGAACTCGTCCCTCCGCATCGACCCCGTCATGGGTCAGGACGCGGTCCCCCACGCCACTGCATCCGGGAAGGCGTGGCTCGCCACTCTCTCTCCGGACCGAGTCGCGACCGTGCTGGCGCACGAGAACCATCTCGACGTCACCCCCAGATCCACCCTCGACCGGGCCGCTCTCCAGGTCGAGCTCGACGAGGTTCGTCACCGCGGGTACGCCACGACGATCGAGGAGATGGACCTCGGTATCAGTGCCGTGGCGGCCGCCATCCACGGAGCCGGACCGGGCCGGGAGGCCACCGGGACGATCAGCATCGCGGGCCCCTCGGTACGGATGACCCGAGCGCGCATGGCCGAGCTGTCGCCGCCCCTGCTCGCGGCCGCGGCTGACATCTCCCGGAGCTGGCCCAGCTACGCCTACCTCGTCGCGGACGAGGAACTCTCCGCCTAGACAGGCAGACACCCCTTCAACACGTTCAGCGACCCTCGGCCCAGGGCGTTGGGATGCTCACTCGCGACCACATGCAATGGAGAATGCAATGACGCCCTCACGTTGCGCGCCCAGCGCATCCACCCCCGACAGCGCAGATCCCGTCCCGCGTAAGGGGCAGGCCCGTAACCTGCTCGCCGGGACCGTCGGGCACTTTGTCGAGTGGTACGACTGGTACATATACGGCCTGCTCGCCTCTGTCTTCTCCGCTCAGATCTTCCCCTCGGGCTCCCAGTTCGCGTCCCTCATCGCCGCGTTCCTCACGTACGCCATCGGGTTCCTCGTGCGTCCTCTGAGCGGCATCATCCTCTCGCCGCTTGCCGACCGGTACGGGCGCCGCCGCGTCCTGTCTCTCGCGGTCTCGGGGATGGCTCTCGGCGCGTTGATCATCGGGCTTACACCCCCGTACGCGACCATCGGCTACTTCGCGCCGATCCTGTTCGTCGTCGCCCGCATCCTCCAGGGCATCTCCGCCGGCACCGAGGGGCAGAGCGCCATCGCGTACATGGTGGAACACGCTCCAGCCAACCGGCGCGGACTCTTCGGCTCCTTCACCAACATGGCCAGCGGGCTGGCAACCCTCGCCGCGACGGGCGCCGCAGCCACCGTCACCTCCGTTTTCGCCCCCGACGCCCTGGCGTCCTACGGATGGCGGATCCCTTTCATCTTCGGTGGTGTGATCGGCGTCGTCGGACTCATCCTCCGCGCCCGCTCGGACGAGTCTCCGGAGTTCGAAGCCAGCACGCTCGTCGAGCAGAAGTCCGCACCCGCGAAGCTCCTCCAGCTGCTCCGCGAGCACCCCAAGGCGATCCTGCAGACTGCTGCCCTGTCCGCTCCCGCCGTGGCCTACTACACCTGGGCGACGTTCCTGCCCACCTACGCCAACCTCACCTCGGGCCGAGACCTGTCGTCCACCCTTGCCGGCAGCGCGATCGGCCTGGCCCTGCTGGTCGTCGTCGTCCCCGTCGGGGGCTACCTCTCCGACCGTCTCGGTCGCCGGAAGATCTTCCCCATCATCGGCGCCATCGGAATGATCGTCCTGTTCTATCCGCTCCTTCTTCTCCTGCAGGTGCCCGGCTTCGGTGTCTACGTCATCGTCGCCGCCTCCGGATGGGTCGTCCTCGGTATCTGGCAGGCCGTCTACCCCACCATCCAGGCCGAGTTGTTCCCCGCCTCGGTCCGCGTCTCCGGAATCGGATTCGCCCATCAGATCGTCATCGCCCTCCTCGGCGGCACCGCACCCCTCATCGCGTCCGCGTTCGTCGGCGCCGGACGGCCCATGTACGTGGCGATTTACATGATCGTCATCATCGCCCTGTGCCTCATCGTCTACTTCACGCTCCCGGAGACCGGCAGCCGAGCCCCGCGGGAGATCGTTTCCGCGACCGACACCATCGCCGTCGTCATGAGCGAGGACTCGTCCGCTGCCGCCAGTTCAGCCCCCGAACAGCACAAGGTTCCCCGGTCGTAGCCGCCCCTGCTCCCGAGCGCACGATGGGGACTCCTCAAAAGATTGAACGGAAATTCATATGATCATCAACACTTTTTCGTATCTTTGGTCGACAACGGCGATCGATGCGATATCCGAGCTGACTCAGAACGGGTACGACACCTTCGAGGTTCCCATCAGCTCTCCACATTGCTGGCCGGAAGAGATCTCCAGCTCCGAGCGTGCGGCAATCCTGGCGACCCTCAACGAGAACGGCGCCAAGATCCGATCCCTGAACGCCGGCGGATACGACATCAATCTGGCCAGTCCTGGTGCCAGCATGCGCCGGAAGAGCATCGAGCACATCGCCTCGGTGATCGATCTTGCGGTGGATTGGGATGTCCCGGAAGTGGTCATCTCACCCGGCACACGGCGTCCTATGATCTCCCCCTCACTCGAGAGTGTCTACGGGTGGATGTATGAAAGCCTGGAAGACCTGATCCCGCTGGCCAAGCGGGCGGGAAAGCGACTCCTCTTCGAGAACACCCCCTACTGCTTTGCTCCCACGATCGGGGAGCTGGCAGATATCGTCAGCACGGTCGACGATGATGCACTAAAAATCGTCTACGACGTCGCGAACGCTGCGTACATCGGGGAGGATCCCGTATCGAGTCTGCGCGCACACCACGGACCGGTTGCACTCATGCATATCTCCGACACAGGTACGGAAACATGGGGCCACGACCCCATCGGCACCGGAGTGATCGATTGGAAGGGGCTGGGTGAAGCAGTCCAGGAAACAATCGGGGTGGACAACGTCGTGCTCGAAGTCATTCGCGAAGAGAACACCCTGGAAGTATTCGCGAAGTCGATGGGTGATCTCGGTGAAGAGGGTTGGAATCTCGGATAGTGCTTTCAGTGCCTCGGGGTTCAGGATGACTCCGAGGGTCATCGAACGGCAAGATGACAGTTCTTGATCACCGGTGTGAATTGAAGTCTTTTGAAACACATCAGGATAAAGCTGTCACGACTTGTGTGGCCTGCCGAGTATGCCCGCTGGAAATATACAAGGAGAGTGTGCAATGAGGGTGCTGGTCAGTGGTGGAAGCAGCGGCATCGGCGCGGCTGCAAGCCTGAGGCTCGCAGAGGCAGCGCTTGCCCGCGGTGAGAAGCCGATGATCGCGGTATCCGGCCTTACTGCGAACGCGCGACAGGACGAGGTCGTCCGGTCGATCCAGTCGATGGGT
Organism: Streptomyces sp. NPDC005794; assembly: GCF_042871445.1. NCBI lineage: Bacteria > Bacillati > Actinomycetota > Actinomycetes > Kitasatosporales > Streptomycetaceae > Streptomyces > Streptomyces sp. NPDC005794. The sequence goes on along the minus strand of NZ_JBIAIN010000009.1, from coordinate 283,945 downwards.
GGCAAAGCCATTGCATTGACCGGAGACCTGGGTGATCCCGACGTGCCCGGTCGGCTGGTAACCGCTGTGGTCGAGGAGTTCGGTGGCTTGGATGCGCTGGTGGCGAATGCCGGCATCGCCAACCCTGGCGCACTCAAGGATCTCTCCCTGGAGGACTGGGACGGCATGTTCTCCGTCAACCTCCGCGGGGCGTGGCTACTTGCCAAAGCTAGTTACCCGCACCTGAAGGATAGCCGCGGGTCCGCCTGTTTCACCTCTTCCATGTCCGGCCAGCTCCCACATGCCGGATCAGGTGCGTACAGTCCGGCCAAGGCTGCGCTCACGATGTTGGCTCAGACACTCGCACTGGAATGGGCACCTGACGGAATCCGCGTGAACGTGGTGTCCCCGGGTATGACTCGCACGCAGATGACTGAAAAAATGTACCTCGATCCCGAAGTCAAGAAGGCAAGGGAAAAAATCATCCCGTTGTCGAAAATTGGCGACCCGATGGATATCGCGAACGTGATCGAGTTTCTTGTCAGCCCGCTGGCAGGATATGTCACCGGCCAAGATGTCTGCGTCGACGGGGGCTTCTCCAAGTCCATTCTCAGCCACATTCCCGGTCGGCCCAGCTCCAAGTCCTGACGGGGATCACCCCCTGGCCACCGAGGCCGATCGTGAGCGACTTCGCCGCCCGCTTATTGCGTGGCTGAGAGGAAGCTGCACAGATCAGCAGTTGTGGCCGACCGAAGAGTGGCAGCTCCATGAGCGGGACACGGAGACCGTTGTCGGCCGCCGCTGGGAATTCGTAGACCTCTGGACGGTGGTGCGTGTGCCGAATGTTGTTTGCCGCAACAGGGGTGTGTCCACCGTTACCGGCGTGCGCCAGTAAGCCTGAAGTCCCTCATGCCACAGCCGTTCGACGGCCCCTTCGCGATGTCCGACCCGGCATCTACGGGCCCGGACGGCCTGGATCGGCATGTCTGGTGCCAGGCAGGTGCGCTCTCCTCGTTCTTGGTGACGAGCACCTTTCAGTGAGCCGTTTCCGACCTGACGGGTGGTTGGACTGCACCCCGCAGCAGGTACGGACCGGCCAACTCGACGGGGTGCGCGGCGACGTCATCTACGACCTCGGCCAAGCGGACCGCCCGCCGCCGCGCCTCGCCGCGGCGGCGTGTTCCTGGACGTGACGTCCACGAACACGCTGAACGATCCTCCGGAGCAGGCCACCCCGCTCCACACGGGCCGCGATCAGTCCGCCATGCTGTCCCGCTTCCTGACCAGTACGGCATCGAGGACGTCCAGAAGCCACCCCGGAAACGGCCGAATCGTCGTCGGTGAAGGCGGTGAAGGCGGTGAAGGCGGTGAAGTCGGGAAGTCAGCTGAAGGCGTGGTGGCAGCTGTGCTCGACGGTTCCACTCAGCGCGCGCATGGACGGTGCGACATCACCGTGTGCACAACCGGTCCAGCGCCGCCTGGCTCTCATCGTCCGCGGCGCGGCAGATCATCAACCGCTGGTCCGTATCGTGAAGGGGCATGAGGACTTCGAAATGCACGGAGACCGCACCGATGCCGGGATGCCGCATCGCCTTGCGCCCGCGGCCCTGGACCTTGACGTCCTGCTCGGCCCACGATCGCGCGAATTCCTCGTCATGCGTGATGAATTCGGTGATGAGGTCGGTCAACGCCTGATCCTGCGGATGGGCGGCCCACGCGGTGCGCAGGTGGGCGATTCCCTCCCGCACGACGCGTTCGCGGTCGACGTAGAACTCGCGTATCTCCGGATGCATCAGGCACAGCCACATCGCATTGCGCTGTGACGGCGGCAGGGTGTCGAAATCCAGGAGCAGGCCCGCCATTTCGCCGTTCCAGGCCAGGATGTCGAAGCGGTGGTTCATCAGCATGGCCGGCAGTGGCGACAGGTCGGTGACCAGCCGGGCCAGTGGCGGCGCCGCGGTGGTGGCGGGCCTGTCGGCGACGCGGGGACGCTGCTGGGTCAGGTCGAAGAGGTAGGCGCGTTCGTCGGGGGCCAGACGCAGCGCCCGGGCCAGCGCCTCCACCACGTCCGCTGAGGGCCGCAGCCCGCGGGCCTGTTCCAGCCGCACGACGTAGTCGATGCTGACCCCGGCCAGTTCGGCGACCTCTTCACGGCGCAGTCCCGGGGTCCGCCGGGCCTGCCGACGCGGCGGCAGGCCGAAATCGCGCGGGTCCAGGCGTTCACGTCGGGACCGCAGGAACGCGGCCAGTTCCTGTGTCGCGTCCACGGTGCGGGTCGTCATGTGCGGTTGAACAGCCAGGGTAGGACTGCTGTTCCCAGGCACTCCTCTCCCTTACCTCCGGCTCGCGGCGGTCACAGGCTTGTTCCCGACGACGGATCACAAGCACAGGAGGACATGATGTCGCTCACCCTTGACACCTATCGGCTGCTGGGCCGCTCCGGGCTGCGGGTCTCACCGCTGGCGCTGGGGGCGGCGACCTTCGGCACCGAGTGGGGCTGGGGCGCCGAGCAGGACGAGGCGCGCAGACTGTTCGACCTCTACGTCGAGCGAGGCGGCAACTTCATCGACACCGCCAACACCTACACGAATGGCAGCTCCGAGCGTCTGCTGGGCGAATTCACACACGACAACCGCGAAAGCCTGGTCCTGGCGACGAAATACACGACGCTGCGCCGGCCCGGCGACCCGAATTCAGGGGGCTCTCACCGCAAGAGCCTGTTCGCATCGGTGGAATCCAGTCTGCGGCAGCTGAATACGGACTACATCGATCTGCTCTACCTGCACGTGTGGGATTTCACGACACCGGTCGAGGAGATCCTGCGCGGCATGGACGACCTGGTCCGGCAGGGCAAGGTCCTGTACGTGGCGATCTCCAACGCCCCGGCCTGGCAGGTGTCGCGCATGCAGGCGATCGCCGACCTGCGCGGCTGGTCGCCGCTGGCCGCCCTGCAGATCGAGTACAACCTGATCGAGCGTACCGGGGAACGTGACCTGATCCCCATGGCACGAGAGATGGGGTTGGGCGTGATCCCGTACTCACCGCTGGCCGGCGGGGTGCTCACCGGCAAGTACAGCCGTGACGACCTGACCGCGACGCATCTCCCTTCCGACGAAGGCACCCGCAAGAGCTTCAACTTCGCCTTGGGCACGCTCACCGAACGTAACCTCGGCGTCGCCGACGTCGTGAAGGAGGTCGCCGCGGAGCTGGGCCGCACACCCGCCCAGGTCGGGCTGGCCTGGACCCTGCAGAACCCGGGTGTGACCGCACCGGTCATCGGCGCCCGCACCCCCGCGCAGCTGGAGGACAACCTGGGCGCCCTGGAGGTCGGCTTCACCGCCTCCCAGCTGGCCCGCCTCGACGAGGCCGGCGCGATCGGACTCGGTTTCCCGCACGACATGCTCGCCAGTGACCACATCCGTCGTGTGACCGCGGGCGACCTGAGGATCGAGACCCGTCGCTGACACCCGATCGGACCCCGGGGGCAGCACAGCCGCTGCCCTCGGGGCGATCGTCAGGAAGCGTCCGTGAGCTTCGGCATCTCGCCCCCGGTCGTCGTGGGGTCGATCAGCGAGAACACCGCGCCCTGCGGGTCCGTCAGGGACGCGAACCGGCCGAACGGGATGGTCATCGGGCCGAACCGCAGCTCCGCCCCCAGCGACTTCGCCTTCTCCACCGCCGCGTCGCAGTCCGCGACGCCGAAGTACACGTTCAGATGGGCCGGGACCCCGGGAGGGAACTCTTCCCCCATCTTCATCCGGCCGAGCACCGGGTCCGCGCCCAGGTCGTAGAGCGAGAAGTCGATCGCGTCGTCGTCCAGGTGCTTCACCCCGTACCCGAAGACGGATGCGAAGAAGGCGTCCGCCTCGGCCGGCTTCCGGGTGAAGATCTCGGCCCAGGTGTACGCGCCGGGCACCGCCTGCGCCTGGAACCCCTCGTGGCTGCCCGCCTGCCACACCCCGAAGGGCGCCCCGCCGGGGGCGGCGGCCAGCACCATCGTCCCGAAGTCGCCGACCCGCATCGGCTCCACCGACACCTCGCCCCCGTGCTCGCGGATCTTCGCGGCGGTGGCGGCGGCGTCCGGCGACGCGAGGTACAGACACCAGGCGGCCGGTGCCTCCTGGCCGGGCATCGGAGGCGACAGGGCGGCGACCGCCTTGCCGTCCACATGGGCCTGGGTGTAGTTGCCGTACTCCGGCATCGACTCGCCGTACGTCCAGCCCAGGAGCTCACCGTAGAAGCGCTTCGCCCCCTCGAGGTCGCCGAACGTACCGTCGGCCCAGCACGGAGTGCCCTCGGATTGTGCGGCCATGGCCCAGCCCTTCCCTCACTCGGCGGATGTCGTTCCTCCACGCTAGCCAACCGTCGCCCGAGCGGCGCGCCGAGCGCGTTCAGCCCTGCGGCCCGGCGGAACCCACGACCGAGCGGGCGACCCCCAGCTCCACCAGGTCCTGAGGGCGCAGCCGGAGCTGGTCGGCCGTGGACCGCACCTCGTCCGGACCGCGCTTCAGGATGGCCGCCGCCAGTTCCGGTGCGATCACCGAGAAGTAACTGTCCGCGGTGACATGGGTGTTGTCCGGCGCGGCAAGTGCCAGCGCACCGCCGGAGCCGCCCTCGCCGATCACGAGCGTCGTCACGGGGACCCGGGCTGCGGCGACCGCCGCGAACGCGTCGGCGATGGCGGCCCCCGCGCCCGCCCGTTCCGCCTCCGCGTCGTTGGCCGCGCCGGGGGTGTCGATCAGGGTGAGCACGGGCAGGCCGAGCCGGTCCGCGAGCCGGATCACCCGGGCCGCCGTGCGGTAGCCCGCCGGGCGGGTCGCGGTGCCGCACTGGGCGGCGTACGCCACGGGCCGTCCGGCGTGCAGACCCACTCCGCAGAGCAGCCCCGGGTCCCTGCCGCCGCAGCGGTCACCGTTCAGCGGCAGCCGGTGCGCGAAGTACGCGTCCAGATAGGCCTCGGCCCGTGGCCGCGCCGTCGACCGGGCCTGCTCCACCGCGTCCCATCCCGTCGCCGGCAGGCCCGTGTCCGACAGCGCGCCCGGCACCGGGGCTGCCTGCGCCGGGCCCGTGACCGTCAGCGCCGTCAGCCAGCGGCCCAGTGTCCCGGGCAGTTCGTCCGGCGCGACGACCGCGTCGATCTGGCCGGCCGCCAACTGCCCCTCGGCGGTGTACGCGTACGGATCCGCGTCGGCGGGCCGCACCCGGGAACCCGCGAACCCGATCTGAGCCCCGGGCAGCGCCAGCACCACGTCGGAGCCCGCCCCCACGGTGGCCCAGCCGCCTCCGGTCGCCGGATCCCGCAGGACGGCGATCTGCGCCTGCCCCGCGGCCCTCAGACGTGCGGACGCGCGGGCCACCCGCTGGAGCTGTATCAGCGCGATCATGCCCTCCTGCATCCGGCTGCCCCCGGTGGCGACGAGCGAGACGAGCGGCAGACACCGCTCACCCGCCAGTGCGTACGCGGCCTCCAGACGGTCCCCGGTGTGTCCTCCCAGCGAGCCGCCCAGGAAGCCGAATTCGAAGGAGACCAGGACGCACTCCCGCTCGCCGACGACGGCGGTCCCGTACAGGACGGACTCCTCCTCGCCGGTCCGCTCCGAGGCGCGCGCCCTGGACTGCGCGTAACCGCTCCAGCCGAGCGGGCCGTCCGGGAGGACCGGGCGCGTGGCCGGACGGTGTTCGGTGAAGCTCGCGGTGACGGCGGCGATCGCCTCCCGCGCCGACATGCGGTGGCACCGGATGTCAGACACCGAGCGACCTCTTCATGATCTTGCCCAGCTCGTTGCGGGGCAGCGCGTCGAGGTGTCGGACGACGCGCGGGCGCTTGTGCGGTGCCAGCAGGTTCGCCACATGGTCCGCCAACTCCCGCTCACCGGGCGGCGACCCGGGGTCGGCCGGCACCACCCAGGCGACGATCCGCTCGCCGAGGTCCGCGTCGGGCTCGCCGGTGACGGCCGCCTCGCGCACGCCCGGATGCTCCAGCAGGGCGTTCTCGATCTCGCCCGCGCCGATCTTGTAGCCGCCGCTCTTGATGAGATCGGTGGCCTTGCGCCCGACGATCCGCACATAGCCGTCGGGGTCGATCGTGGCCATGTCGCCCGTACGGAAGAAGCCGTCCTCGGTGAAGGCGGCGGCGGTGGCGTCCGGCCGGTTCAGATAGCCGGTGAAGAGGTTCGGGCCGCGCACCTGGATCTCGCCGATCGACGTGGTGTCCTGGAGCACGGTGCCGTCCTCCTCGACGAGCCTGAGCTCCACGCCCGACAGCGGCGGGCCGACCGTCCCGGCGCGCGGGGCGCCGTCGGCCCGTACGCCGGTGTTCATCAGGGTCTCCGTCATCCCGTACCGCTCGATGACCCGGCGGCCGGTGGCCGCGGCGATCCGTTCGTGGTCGTGGACCGGCAGCGCGGCTGAGCCGGAGACCAGCAGCCGGGCGCCCGCCAGCGCCTTCGTGAGGCTTTCGGAGGTGGCCGGACCGGCCAGATCGCCGGCCAGCCGGTGGTACATCGTGGGTACCCCGAACAGCATGGTGCCCCCGGAGAGCAGCTCCCGGGCCACGCCCTCCGTGGAGAACCGGCCGAGGTGGCGCACGGAGCCGCCCCGGCGCAGCGGGCCCAGGACGCCCAGGATCAGCCCGTGCACATGGAACAGCGGCAGGGCGTGGACGAGAACGTCCTCGCCGGTCCACTGCCAGGCGTCCTCCAGCGCGTCCAGCGACGCGGCGATCGCCCGGCGGGGGAGGACCGCGCCCTTGGGCGGGCCCGTCGTGCCGGAGGTGTAGACGACGAGGGCGGGGGACCCGTCGGGAGGCTCGGGGAAGTCCCTCTCCGGGGACCGGCCGGTGGTGGCGGTGCGGACGTCCAGTCGCTCCAGGCCGTCGAGGGCGGGCGGAAGCGTGTCCGCCGCCCCGGCCAGCACCGTCGAGGGCTCGCTGTCGGCGACGATGTGGGCGAGTTCGCGCTCGCCGGTCCTCGGGTTGAGCGGTACTGCGGGCACCCCCGCCCGCAGGGCCGCGACGACGGCGACCACCGTCTCGGGGGTGGACGTCGCCCATACGGCGACGCGTCCCGCCTCCGCGATCCGGGCGGCGAGCGAGGCCGATGCCTCGTCCAACTGGGCGTAGGTCAGGACGTGTTCGCCGAACCGGACGGCCTCCGGGGAGTCCGTCCGGCGCGACGCTCCGCTCAGCGCGGGCAGAAGAGAGGTCACGCGTCGAACCCTACGGGCTGCCCCGTGATCACCGGCGGGCGCGCAGCGAAGGCCATGGCATGCGCCGACCCTCCGCCGATACGGCCTCTGCCTCCCGACGCGCCCCACCCGACGGCGCCGGGGAGTGACGGCGCAGGTTGGCGGCGAGGATTCGGTCGAGTGCGCGGTCGGACAGGAACGGTCCCAGACGCATGATCAGGGCGGCATCCCGGCCCGCGGTGTAGCGGGTGCGCGGTCGGCGGGTCGTCACAGCCTTCGCGATGACCCGGGCGGCGGCGTCGGCGGTGAGCCCCGAAGCGGTGCCCGAGGCCATCAACGCGTTGTTGGCCTGGACCAGGTCTCCGTAGCGTTCGCCCTGCTCCGGTGTCATCCGGGCGGCCAGGTCGTTCGCCGTCGCGATGCCGCGTGCCGCGATCTCCGTGCGGACCCCACCGGGCTCGACGACGACGACCTGCACGCCGAGCGGCGCGACCTCCCGGCGGAGCGAGTCGCTGACCGCTTCCAGGGCGAACTTCGCGCCGGCGTACGCGCCATAGGTGGCCATGGCGTACTTGCCGCCTATCGAGCTGATGTTGATCACGCGGCCCTTGCCGCGCAGCAGTGCGGGCAGGAGTGCCTGGGTGACGGCGATGTGGCCGAACAGGTTGACGTCGAAGACCCGCCGCCACTCCGCCATCGGCAGCGCTTCGACCGGGCCGTTCACCTGGATGCCGGCGTTGTTGACGAGTGCGTGCAGCGCGCGCGGGTCGGCGGCGACGCGTGCCGCGATCGCCTCCACCCGCTCGGGCTCGGTGATGTCGAGGATGACCGGCTCGATGCCGGCCGATCGGATGGCGTCGGCGTCATGGTCGCGTCGGACCCCGGCCAGGACATGGAATCCCCGGCGGGCCAGTTCGCGGGCGGTCGACGCGCCCATGCCCGTGGATGCTCCGGTTACGACGATGAGCTTCTGGGCTTCAGATGACGTTGTCACCTGAGTCACGGTAGCAGTTCGGATGACACTGTCAACTATATGATGGGCGTCATGATCTGCCGTGTGGAGTCCGCCGCCGTCACCCGCCGCGCTCTGCTCGACGCAGCCGCAGCCCTTCTCGACCTGGGCGGTCCTGAAGCGGTCACCCTGCGCGAGGTGGGTGCGCGGGCAGGTGTGAGCCGAGGAGCGCCGTACCGGCACTTCGCGGACAAGGACAGTTTGCTGACCGCCGTCGCGGCGGAAGGCTGGGAACGGATCGGCGACCGGGTGCACGCCCTGCGGACCGACCCGGGTCTGTCGGCCTCCGAAAGGCTGCGCGGAGCACTCCGCGCGCTCATCGGCGTCGGCCGGGACCAGCCGCACCTGTACCGGATGATGTTCGGCGCGCCGACGGGCGACCCGGCCGCGACCGTACGAGCGGCCGGGCGCTTCCAGGACGAGTTCCTGGGCGTCGTCGCCGGGCTTGTGGGAGAGCGCGACGCCCGGCACCACGGCGCCCTGCTGTTCACCAGCGCGCATGGCATCGCGGGCATGGAGTTCAGCGGCCACCTGGCGACGGACACGTGGCGCACCACCGCTGACGAACTCGTCGACACCCTCGTCCGCACGGTCGCCGAGGCGGCCTAGCCTCGGATCTTTCAGGTCGGATCAGGTCGGATCGAGGTGCGGCACCAGGCCCCCGCGAGCCCGGCGTGCTCCGGACGAGCGGCCCTGGCACCCGTTCCGTCCGTACGGTCAGCCGTCGCGCCGGACGGTCCGCGTCCGGCCGTACGCGTACACACCGCTCGCGGTGCCGAGCCCGGCCGCCATGCAGAGCAGCGCGATCGTGCCGAGCGGATTCAGCGGCGGGTCGAAGGCCTGGAGGACGGCCGTCAGCGAGGCCGGCAGAAGCGCCCCGGCCGTGACCAGGGCGGGGGCCTCGCTCGGCGGTGGTGTCCACACCGCACGTCAAGGGCGGACGGCCGGGCCGGGCACGGCTGAGCCATCCGGGTAAGCCGTCGCACGGCAGACGCCCCTTGGGCAGAGGCCCTCTCCGCGGTCCCGGGAGGCGCCGCTCGCCCGCCCTTTACGGGCCCGGGCTGAGACAATCGCCGGTATGGACCGGCTGGACAGAGAGATCCTCGGAATCCTCCAGGAAGACGCCCGGATCTCGTACCGCGATCTGGGTGTACGCGTGGGGCTCAGCGCCAACGCGGCGGGCGACCGTGTACGCCGCATGCGCCGCGACGGAGTGATCCGCGGCTTCACGGTCATCGTCGACCCGGCCGCCGACACCCGGTCGGGCCTCGTCGTCTTCATCGACGTGTCGCTGCGTCTCGACACGACGAACGAGGAGTTCGAACGGTCGGTGCTCACCCTGCCCGGCATCACCGAGGTGGTGCACGTGACGGGCCCTCACGACTACCTCGTACGCGCCACGGCGGCCGACCCCGGCTCCCTGGACGCGCTGCTGCGCCGGCTGAAGAAGGACGCGGGCGTCGCCCACTCCACCACCCGCATCGCCCTCAGAGCGGCGCCTGCCAGATGACCGTCGGCGACCGGGCGCCGTTCTCGGCGCGCCCGTCGTCCGCGACCGCCAGCCGTACCGCCGCCCGCCCGTCGGGGAGCCGCGCCGTCGCGTCCACCTCCACCTCGACGGCCGACACCCCGGCCCGCCGCTGCGCGGCGGCCAGGGCGCCGCGCAGCACGTCGAGCAGTTCGCCGTCCACCGGTTCCGTCACCAGGGCGTCCACCGCCCCGGTGAACTGCACCGACGGCTGGAAACCGAGCGCCGACGCCGCGCCGCCCGTCTCGCGCAGGACACGGCCGCGGAACGTCGTGGGGGCGTCGGCGGGCGGCTGCTGGAGGGCGAAGATCGCGGTCCTGACCTCCTGGATGGTGGAGTCCAGCTCGTCGACCGCCTGCCCGAGCAGCTCGGCGGTTCCGGTGTCGCCCGCCAGATCCTTGCGGCGGGTCGACTCCAGCATCATCTCCGTCGCGAACAGCCGCTGTACGACGAGGTCGTGCAGGTCGCGGGCGATGCGGTCGCGGTCCTCGTAGACGGCCAGCTGTTTCCGGTAGTGCTGCGCGTCGGCCAGCACCAGGGCCAGTGCGGCCTGGGAGGCGAACTGGGAGGCCAGCAGCCGGTCCATCGCCGTGTACGGGGCCTCGCCGCGCCGCCGGGGAAGGGCGAGTGTGCCGACGAGCCTGCCCCCGCTCTGCAGGGGCAGCATCATGCTGGGGCCGAACCGGGACCGTACCGGGGTCGTCATCCGGTCGTCCGTCGCGGAGTCCTCGATGTAGACCTCCTCGCCGCCCAGCAACTGGACGAGGACGGGGGAGCCCGGCTCGATGGCGGTGCCGACGAGACCGGCCGGATCGTCGAGGGTGGACGCGGCGACGATCTCCATCCCACCGCCCGGGGTCGGCTGGAGGATCACTCCCGCCGCCGCGCCGGCCAGCATCCGGGCCCGCTCGGCGACGGTCGTCAGGGCGTCCGTCGTCCCCGCTCCGGACAGCAGCGCCCGGGTGACTGCTGCCGCCCCCTCGATCCAGTGCTCCCGCTGCCGGGCCGCCTCGTACAGGTGGGCGCCGCCGATCGCCGCGGCCGCCTGGGAGGCGAGCAGCCGCAGCAGCGCCGGCTCGGTGTCCGTGAAGCGCCCCGGCTCCTCCGCGGTGAGACAGAGGCTGCCGAGCACCTCGGTGTGCACCCGGACGGGCACCCCGAGGAAGGAGCGCGTCGGGAGGAGGGGAGCGGGCATGGCCCGGGGGTGCGGACCCGCCGTCAGATCAGCGACGCGCACGTCCTGCACGTCGTCCACGAGGGCGCCGAGGACTCCCGTGCGCCCGTCCAGGAGCGGGCCCACGGCGCGGCGTTCGCTGTCGGACATGCCCGTGGTGAACAGGTCGGTGACATGGCGGTCCTCGCCGTGGAGGAGGGCCAGGGCGCCGTAGCGCGCCCCGGCCAGCGCCGTGGCGGTGTCCACGATGTGCTGGAGGGTGGTGCTCAGGTCGAGATCCGTACCGTCCACCGGTGAGCCGACGGCTCTCAGCCGGCCAGCGGGGCGAGGACCAGCGGCTGGACCGTGCCGTCCAGCATCGCGCCGAGCCCCAGCACCGAGCACACGTCGGGCCGGTCGGCGATCTGCACCGGGACGCCCGTGGCGTCGCGCAGCATCTGGTCGAGCCCCGGCAGCAGCGCGCTGCCGCCGACCATCATGATCCCGGACTCCGCGATGTCCGCCACCAGGTCGGGCGGGCAGTCACGCAGCACCTTGCCCAGACCGTCGAGCACCGCGGTGAGCGGGGCGTGGATCGCCTGGCGGACGGCGGCGGTGTCGACCTGCACCGAGCGCGCCAGGCCGGTGGCCACGTCACGGCCGTGGATCTCCGTCACCGCCGGTCCGTTGAGCGTGAGCCCGTTGCCCCGGAGCGCGAGCTGCAGGGGGCGCACGGACTGGCTGGGCAGCATCAGTTCGTGGTGCTGGCGCAGATGCTGGATGACCGCGTGGTCGATGGCCTCGCCACCGATCGGGATGCGTACGGCCGTCACGATCGAGCCGAGCGAGAGCACGGCGATCTGGGTGGTGGCGGCCCCGCACACCATGATCATGGTGGCGGTCGGCTGCTCGACCGGGAGTCCGCAGCCGACGGCCGCGGCGATCAGGGTGTCGACCAGCTCCACCCGCCGGGCGCCGAGCCCCACGAGGGTCTCGACGGTCGCCCGCCGGGCCAGCGGATCGGCGTCGTGCGGGGTGCAGGCGGCGGCCCGCAGCCGGGGCTTGCGGCGCAGCTGGCGACGCAGCTTCTCACCGAGCAGATGGCGCAGCATGCGCTGCGCCATGTCGATGTCGACGACGGTTCCGCCGGAGACCGGGCGGGCCACCCGGATGTACGCGGGCGTACGGCCCGTCATCTGTTCGGCGAGCGCGCCGACGGCGATGAGCGAGCCGGTGCGCATGTTGACGGCGGCGACACTGGGCTCGTCGACGACGAGCCCCACTCCCTTGACGTACACACGGGTCCTCGCGGCCCCGAGATCGACGGCGACATGGCAACGGCGCAACTGATCGAGACTGACGGTCACGGCAGGTTCTCCCGAGAGCGCTGGCGGGGGGCACCGGCGGCAGCCGGCTCTCCTGGCATCGTCGCGCCGGTGCGGGGGCGGCGCGCGCTGAGTGAGCCGTAGGAGGGACCCGGAACTGACGGCGTGACAGATCTCAGGCGCCGCTGGGCAGCAGCCGCTGGAACAGCCCCCAGGTGAACTCGGCGACCTGCGGCCGGCCGTCGGCCGGGTCGGTGAAGGCCAGCGCCCAGCGGGTCGGCGCGCTGCCCTCCATGGGGCGCGCCGGGGCGAAGGCCCTTGCCACCTCGTCCACGGTGCAGGACCACGGGCGCAGGTCGGCGGCCGTACGCAGTTCGGGGCCCGCCACACCCGGGGCGCGGACCAGCCATTCGTTCCACACGGCTCCGCCGGGGCCCGCCATCACCTCGAACCGCAGGTCCGGCCAGAGCGGCAGCGGCCACAGCAGCGCGTCGCACTCCAGGTCGCCGACCGTGCGGCGTACGGACGTCTCGGGCTCGCCCAGCACCGAGCGGTAGCGGCGCAGCGCGCCACGGCCGCGCGGGGCGCGCAGCATCGCCTGCCAGCGGCGGTTCGCCTCCCGCGTCTCGGCGAGGGAAGCGCTCAGTTCATGCCGGGCGGCCTCGGCGAGGTCCGGCTGGTGGTCGGCCATCCGGCGCAGCAGGACGAGCTGGAACTGGAGCGGCCCGAACGGGGCGGGAGCGGTCATGGAACCCATCCTGCCGCTTACCGCACGTATCGGGAGGAGTTCACCGGAGTCCCGGATTCCACACAGGATCCTCACGCGTGCGGCTTCCTGCGTGGTTCCCCGCATGTCTACTCTTCGGGCGCCATGGATTACTGCCACCCGTGCCAACGACACCTCAACGGGGCGCTGGCCTGCGCCGGTTGCGGGACTCCCGCCGACGCGCTGCCCCCCTATGCCGTCGCGGACCACCCCGGCCGTGAGGCAGATCCCGCCGGCGAGACGCTGAAGGCCTCCGGGGCCGCCGGACGCCGCCGCCGTGCCCGCGGTGTCACCGAGCGGCGCGGCCGTCGTGCGCACCGGCGGCGCGGCCGCGCGCTGCTGCTGACGGCGGCGGGCGTGGTGCTGGCGCTGGGCGCGCTGAGCCTGGCCGAGCTGGCGATGGAGCCCGGGGGTGACGGCGGCGCGGCGGACTACGTGAGCGAGGCGACGTCCTCCGCCGCTGAAGCCGCTCCGTCCGCCTCGTCGCGCACGGAGCCCGACGATCCCGGGCCGGTGGACGCGCCCACCGTCGTACCGGTCACCGATTCCCACTCCGCGGCGGCGGACGGCCCCGCCACGGCCACGGCCACGACGGCGCCGGAGGCGGCCCCGTCGGCATCCGCACCGGCCGACGAGGTCCCGCCGGCCGCCTCCGCGCCCACGGACCCGGACGGAACCGACACGCCGCCCGAGCCCTCGGGGTCGGGCGGGCCCACCCCGGACCCGCCGTCGCCGGAGCCCCCCGGTGAACCCGCCCCCACTCCGTCGCCCTCGCCGTCGGAGTCCTGCGCGTGGTGGCAGTTCCTCTGCGGCTGACGCGGCCCGGCCGGACGCCGGCGGCGGCCGTCCCTTCGCGGACTTCAGGCCGGTGACGCCGTGGCGGTCAGGAACCCGCGGATGTACCCGGCCACGGTGTCCAGGTGGCTTTCGAGCAGGAAGTGCCCGCCTCCGGGAACCAGGTGGATCTCCGCGTCCGGCAGGTCCCTCGTGAAGGCGCGTGCTCCGTCCGGGCCGAAGATCTCGTCGCCCGCGCCCCAGACCGCGAGGAGGGGAACCTGCCGTTCCCGGAAGTAGGCGTGCACCTGGGGGTAGAGGGGCGGATTGCCGGCGTAGTCGCGGAACAGGGCGAGCTGTACGAGGTCGTTGCCCGGCCGGTCGACCTCGCGGTGGTCGGCTGCCCAGGTGTCGGGATCGACCAGCTCGGGCCGGTCCACTCCGTGCAGGTACTGCCGGCGGATGGCGTCGAGGGAGAGGGCGGCGCGGACGGCGGGTTCGGTCCGGGGGCCCGGATCCTCGGCGTACGCCCATACGGGCTTCCAGAAATCCGGTACGAAGCCGTCCTCGTAGGCATTGCCGTTCTGTGTGATCACCGCGGTGATCGCGTCCGGGGTGCGCAGGGCCAGCCGCCATCCGATGGGTGCGCCGTAGTCCTGGACGTACACGGCGTAGCGGGTGACGTCGAGCTGGGCCAGAAGGGCTTCGGTGATGTCGGTCAGGGAGTCGAAGGTGTAGGTGAACGCGTCCACGGGCGGGGTGTCGGAGTTGCCGAAGCCGAGGTGGTCGGGGGCGATGACGTGGAATCGATCGGCCAGCGCCGGAATGAGGTGGCGGAACATGCGTGAACTGGACGGGAATCCGTGCAGGAGCACGAGCGTGGGCGCCTCGGGGGCTCCCGCCTCGCGGTAGAAGACGCGATGCCCCCGCACGGTCGCGTACCGGTGGTGGACCTCAACCATTGCTAACCCCTTCGATGCCTTGAAATGGTTATCTCGTGGGTGCCCAGTAGACCCTCCTTGGGGTAACCTGTCAAACCACTTGATGGAGTTAGTTGGGAAGGTGAGGTCCGTGCTGGACGACCAAGCCCTGCTGCAGGCGCTGAACAGCACCCCTGTGGTGGACGGCCGCCGCCAGGACCTGTGGCGTGACGACCACGAGCTGGACAGGTGGGTGCGGGAGCACGGGGGTTCCTGCGGCGACGAGGAGCGCCGGTGGCTGCGCGCCGCCCGGGACGCGCTCCAGGCGGCAGGGTCGGGCGCGTCGGCGGAGCCCCGCCTGCGGCACGTCCTCGCAGGGGTGCGCAAGGTCCCGCAGCCCGGCCCGGCAGGCGTCGAGTGGCAGTTGGAGGTGCCTCCGGAGCGGAGGCTCGCCGTGGAGCTCGTGCTCGCGTGGGCGGACGTCGAAGAGCGCATGCCCGGCCGTCTGCGGCCGTGCGGGAACCCCGAATGCCGCCTCTTCCTCCTGGACCGCAGTCGGGCCAACACCGCGCGCTGGTGCTCGATGAAGACCTGCGGGAACCGGCTCAAGGCCCGTCGGCACCAGGCTCGGGCGCGGGAGACCCCGCAATCCTGACAGGGTGTCGGCGGCCGCACGGGCGCGCCGGGGGCAGGGCCCGCCGGGCTGTGGAGCGGAAAGCGAAAGACCCTGGCCCCGGCCCCGGTCTAGCCTTCGGCCCCGGTCCAGCCCTCGGCCTCGTCCTCGCCGAGCATCCGTCGCAGCAGGTCACGCAGCACCGTCCGCTCCGCCTCCGACAGCTCGGCGAGCGGCTCCCGGGCGAAATCCAGCGCGTCCCGCAGCTGCCGGGCCGTCCGGACGCCCTCCTCGGTCGGGGCGGCGAGCTTCACCCGCCGGTCGGCCGGGTCGGGGCGGCGTTCCACCAGGCCCCGGAGCTCCAGCCGGTCGACTATGCCGGTGATGTTGGACGGTTCGCATTTCAGTTTCCGGGCAACCTTGCGCATGGGCATCGGCTCCAGGGAGAGCAGCCCGAGCACCCTGGCCTGCGCGCCGGTCAGCGCGTGTGTGGCCGCGGCCCGGTCGTACTCCTCGTGGTAGCGCGCCACGACTCCGCCGATGAGCTGGATGACGTCGAGGGTGAGCGGGTCCGTGCGCGGGTGGGTGGCCATGACGCCCAGGGTACCGAATTACTTGACAAGGTGAAATATCTCGACGCATGGTTGTTTCATGTCCTGAAGCTTTTCGCTTCCGTCCGTACGAGATCGAGGAGAACCCGAGCCCATGTCTGCACTCCCCACGTCCAGCCGCGAATGGCACCTCGTCGCCCGCCCGCACGGCTGGCCCGAGGCCTCGGATTTCGCGCTGCGCGAGGCGCCGGTGACCGCCCCCGGTGAGGGCCGCGTCCTCGTCCGCAACCTCCACTTCTCGGTCGACCCGTACATGCGCGGCCGGATGAACGACGTGAAGTCGTACACCCCGCCCTTCAAGCTCGACCACCCCATGGAGGGTGGCGCGGTCGGCGAGGTCGTCGCGTCGAACGCCGAGGGCTTCGCCGTGGGTGACCACGTCCTGCACGGCCTCGGCTGGCGCGAGTACGCCGATGTCCCCGCCAAGCACGCGGTCAAGGTCGACGCCTCGCTGGCCCCGCTGTCCGCCTACCTCGGCGTGCTCGGCATGCCCGGGCTCACCGCCTACGCCGGACTGTTCGAGGTCGCCTCCTTCAAGGAGGGCGACGCCGTCTTCGTCTCCGGCGCGGCCGGCGCCGTCGGCAGCCAGGTCGGCCAGCTGGCGAAGATCAAGGGCGCCTCCCGCGTCATCGGCTCCGCCGGCTCCGACGAGAAGGTCAAGCTCCTCGTCGAGGAGTACGGCTTCGACGCGGCCTTCAACTACAAGAACGGCCCCGTCAGGGACCAGCTCCGCGACGCCGCCCCCGACGGCATCGACGTCTACTTCGACAACGTCGGCGGTGAGCACCTGGAGGCCGCGATCTCCTCGTTGAACGTGCACGGCCGCGCCACCATCTGCGGGATGATCGCCCAGTACAACGCCACGGAGCCCACCCCGGCCCCGCGCAACCTGGCGCTCGTCATCGGCAAGCGGCTGCGCCTGCAGGGCATGCTCGTCGGCGACCACTCCGCGCTCCAGCCGCAGTTCGTCCAGGACGTGGCCGGCTGGCTGGCCTCCGGTGAGCTCAAGTACCGCGAGACGGCGGTCCAGGGCATCGAGAACGGCTACGACGCCTTCGTCGGCCTGCTGCGCGGCGAGAACACCGGCAAGATGATCGTCTCGCTGGACGCCTGACCGGCCCAGGCCGTCGGGAAGACCGCCCGTGAAGCCGTCCGTGCGGCCCGCCCCTCACCGTCCCGCGCGGTCCGAGGGAGGCCACACGTACGGCAGATCGGGCGGCGCGTCCGGAAACAGCGGGCGGTAGTACGCCGGATCCTTGCGTACGAGCGCGGAGCGGTGGCTCTCGTGCAGCGCCTCGTCGCCCAGCCACGGGGGCAGTTCGCCCGCCGCCGCGAGCTCCGTGGCCGACCGGACGGTGGTGCGTCGGAGCGATGCGGCGAGGTCCTTGCGCAGGGTCGCCGCGCAGGTGTCCGCCCTGCCCTCGGCCGTCCACGCCTCGCACATGTCCAGGCCGTAGCGCACGAGTGCCTCCTCGTAGCCGGTCCACATGCGGACCGCGGGGTGGTGGCGCCAGCCGTAGCCGGGGACGGTGAGTCCGCGCAGGACCTGGATCGCCTCGACCCGCTGTTTCCCCAGCCGCCGCGGGTCCAGCGTGAGGGCGCTCCGGCGGAAATCGGCGTACGGCAGGAATGTCTGCATGGTCCATGCCTGTCCCGTGTGTGCCGACGGCAGTCCTGCCCACGCCCCGGCCGGCTGCAGCGCCTGCTTCCAGGGGGCGCTCGGCGTGGTCGCCCGGCGGGAGAGGGCCGACATCTCCGGTTCGACGGTGACCGCTTCGGTCTCCCTCGGCAAGACCGAGGCGGGCGGCTTCGGCCTGGAGGTCGCGATCAGCGCCACCGTCCCGAACGTCGACCCCGCCACCGCCCAGGCGCTCATCGAGAAGGCGCACCAGGTGTGCCCGTACTCGAACGCCACCCGGGGCAACATCAAGGTCGAGCTGTCGGTCGCCTGAGCCCCGGCCTGATCGCGTACGTCCGAGGGCCGCATCCCGTCGCAGGGGTGCGGCCCTCCGGCGTGTGTGACCGGCCGCATCCGTAAAAGCGCGCGCGAAGGCATTGACGGCCACGGAGGTTGAACTCTACGGTCCCGTTCGAGGTCACGAGCAGCATTCGAAATATCGAACGAGTAAGGAAGCCATGACCCGCACCGCGCGCTTCACCCTCGACCCGGCCTTCACCGTCGGCGACGTCGACCCCCGGCTCTTCGGCTCGTTCGTCGAGCACCTCGGCCGCTGCGTCTACGACGGCATCTTCGAGCCCGGTCACCCGTCGGCCGACGAGGCCGGACTGCGCACCGACGTCCTGGATCTCGTCCGCGAACTCGGTGTCACCGCCATCCGTTACCCCGGCGGCAACTTCGTCTCCGGCTACCGCTGGGAGGACAGCGTCGGCCCCGCCGACGAACGCCCCCGCCGCCTCGACCTCGCCTGGCGCTCCACCGAGACGAACCGCTTCGGCCTCTCCGAGTACATCGGCTTCCTCAGGAAGGTGGGCCCGCAGGCCGAACCGATGCTCGCGGTGAACCTCGGCACCCGAGGCGTCCAGGAAGCCATCCAGCTCCAGGAGTACGCCAACCACCCCGCCGGCACCGAACTCTCCGACCGCCGGATCGGGCACGGCGACAAGGACCCCTTCGGGATCAAGCTGTGGTGCCTGGGCAACGAGATGGACGGCCCCTGGCAGACCGGCCACAAGACCGCCGAGGAGTACGGCCGGCTCGCGGCGGAGACCGCGCGTGCGATGCGCCAGATCGACCCGTCCGTCCAGCTCGTCGCGTGCGGGTCCTCCAGCCGCGCCATGCCGACGTTCGCCGCCTGGGAGGCGACGGTCCTCGCCGAGACCTACGACCTCGTCGACTACGTCTCGCTGCACGCCTACTACGAGGAGACCGACGGCGACCGGGACTCCTTCCTCGCCTCGGCCGTGGACATGGAGTCCTTCATCGAGAGCGTCGTCGCGACCTGCGACCACGTGGGGGCGCGCCTGAAGTCCACGAAGAAGATCAACCTCTCCTTCGACGAGTGGAACGTCTGGTACCAGGCGCGCTTCCAGCAGGAGACCGAGGAGAACCCCCTCGACTGGCCCGAGGCCCCGCGGCTGCTGGAGGACAACTACAGCGTCACCGACGCCGTCGTCTTCGGCAGCCTGCTCATCGCACTGCTGCGCCACGCGGACCGGGTGACCGTCGCGTGTCTCGCCCAGCTGGTCAATGTGATCGCGCCCATCATGACCGAGCCCGGCGGGCCCGCCTGGCGGCAGACCACCTTCTTCCCCTTCGCCCAGGCCGCGCGGTACGGGCAGGGCCAGGTCCTGGACGTACGGGTGGACTCGCCCACGTACGGGACGGCGAGGTACGGCGAGACGGACCTGCTGCACGCCACCGCCGTACGGGACCCGGAGACCGGAGCCGTCACGGTCTTCGCCGTCAACCGCAGCCAGGACGCCGTGCTGCCGATCGAAGTCGCCCTGGCGGGACTGGACCTGGAGCGGGTCGCGGAGCACCAGGTCGTCGCGGACGCCGACCCGGAGGCCCGTAACACCCTCGCCGAGCCCGAGCGGGTCGTCCCGCATGCCGCCGAGGGCACCGTGCTCGCCGACGGCACGCTGAAGGCGGTCCTGGAACCGCTGTCCTGGAACATGATCCGGCTGGTGTGACGCGAACGGACGGCGCCCTCCCCGCCGGGGGAGGGCGCCGTCCGCTGTGGGTGCTCAGCGTGCCGAGAAGGCGTGCACCGTCGTCGAACGGAAGGTCTCGCCCGGCCGCAGTACCGTCGAGGGGAACGACGGCTGGTTGGGGGAGTCCGGGAAGTGCTGGGACTCCAGGCAGAACGCGTCGCCCTGGCGGTAGACCCGTCCCGAGGTGCCCGTCAGGGTGCCGTCGAGGAAGTTGCCCGTGTAGACCTGCATGCCGGGCTCCGTGGTGTACATCTTCATCACCCGGCCGGAGCCGGGGTCCGTCACGGTCAGCGCGTACTCGGGGCGGGCCGTGAGCCCCTTGTCCAGCGCGTAGTTGTGGTCGATCCCCTGCCCGTAGCCGATCTGCTCGTGCGGGGTGCGCACGGCCTCCCCGATGGCCCGGGACCGCCGGAAGTCGAACGGTGTACGCGCCACCGGTGCGAGCTCACCCGTCGGGATGAGCGTCGCGCCGACCGGCGTGTAGCGCGCCGCCGCCAGCTCCAGCAGGTGCCCGTCGACGCTCCCGCTGCCCTCGCCCGCCAGGTTGAAATAGGTGTGGCTGGTCAGGTTGAGGACGGTGGCCCGGTCGGTGGTCGCCGTGTAGTCGACGCGCCACTCGCCCCGGGAGGTGAGGGTGTAGACGACACGGACGGCGAGCGCGCCCGGATAGCCGGCCTCGCCGTCCGGGCTGGTCCGGGTCAGGACCAGCCCGACGTCACCGCGCTCGGTGAACGGCTGCACGTCCCAGACCCGCTTGTCGAAGCCCTGGTCGCCGCCGTGCAGGCTGTTCGGGCCGTCGTTGACCGGCAGTTGGTGCGTGGCCCCGTCGAGAGTGAAGCGCCCCTCGGCGATGCGGTTGCCGTACCGCCCGATCAGCCCGCCGAAGTACGGGGACTTCGCCACGTAGTCCGGCAGGTTGTCGAAGCCGAGCGAGACGTTCGCCGTCCGGCCCCTGCGGTCGGCGGTCTCCAGGGACTGGACGACACCGCCCCAGGAGAGGACCTTCAGCCGGGTCCCGCCGTTGGCGAGGGTCCAGCGGTGCACCTTCGTCCCGTCGGCGAGCGTGCCGAAGAGCTCCTTGGCCGGGCTGCGTCCGGTGACCGCGGCGTGCGCGGCCGGGGTGCCCGCCGCCACGGCCAGTCCGGCCGCTGCCGTGGCCGCCAGGACGGTGCGTCTGCTGGTTCCGGTCATGAACAACTCCTGTTGCGTCAGAGGATGTTACGAGCCGACCTTGCGCTTGTTCCACACGTCGAAGCCGACCGCTGCCAGCAGGACGAAGCCCTTGATGACCTGCTGGTAGTCGGTGCCGATGCCGACGAGGTTCATACCGTTGTTCAGCACGCCCAGGACCAGACCACCGATGATCGCGCCGAGGACCGTGCCGACGCCGCCGCTCATCGACGCGCCGCCGATGAACGAGGCCGCGATGGCCTCCAGTTCGAAGTTGAGGCCCGCCTTGGGCGAGGCCGCGTTGAAACGGGCGGCGAAGACCAGACCCGCCAGGGCCGCGAGCATGCCCATGTTCAGGAAGACCAGGAAGGTGACCTTCTTGTCCTTCACACCCGACAGCTTGGCCGCGGGCAGGTTGCCGCCGATGGCGTAGATGTGGCGGCCGATGATCGCGTTGCGCATCAGGTAGCCGAAGCCGACGACCAGGACGCCGAGGATGAGCAGCACGACCGGGGCGCCCTTGTAGCTGGCGAGCAGGAGCGTGACGACGAGGACGGCCGAGACCAGGGCGACCAGCTTCAGGACGAACATCTTGGCCGGCAGCACCTCGAGGGCGAACTCCTGCTGCCGCTTGCGGTCGCGGACCTCCTGGATCACCACGAAGGCGATCAGGGCGAAGCCCAGCAGCAGGGTGAGGTTGTGGTAGTTGGTGTCCGGACCGACCTCGGGCAGGAAGCCGTTGGCCAGCTCCTGCAGGTCCTTCGGGAAGGGGCCGAGGGTCTGGCCCTTCAGGAAGATCTCCGTCAGACCGCGGAAGAGCAGCATGCCCGCGAGGGTCACGATGAAGGACGGTATGCCGAGATAGGCGATGAAGAAGCCCTGCACCGCGCCCGCGACGGCACCGATGGCCAGGCACAGCACCACCGCGAGCGGCCAGGAAAGGTTGTTCTCGACCATCAGCACGGCGGCCATCGCGCCGATGAACGCGGTCAGTGAGCCGACCGAGAGGTCGATGTGGCCCGCGATGATGACGAGCATCATGCCGATCGCGAGGATCAGGATGTAGCTGTTCTGCAGCACCAGGTTGGACACGTTGCGCGGCAGCAGCAGGTCACCTCCCGACCACACCGCGAACAGCACCACGATCAGGCCGAGGGCCATCAGCATGCCGTACTGGCGCATGTTGCGGCGCATGCCGTCGAGCATCAGCTGCAGCATGCTGTCGCCGGAAGCCGATCCGGCCTTGCCCGGCGGCGTGGGGGCCGGGGTCTTCGCGGTCAGGTCCGTGCTCATCGGGTTACCTCTTTGTCCTTCGTCATCTGACGCATCAGTGCTTCCTGCGAGGCCTCGGCCCGCGAGAACTCACCCGTCAGCCGTCCCGCGGCCATGGTGTAGATGCGGTCGCACATACCGAGCAGCTCCGGCAGCTCGGAGGAAATGAAGACGACCGCCTTGCCCTGGGCGGCCAGTTGGTCGATGACCGTGTAGATCTCGTACTTGGCGCCCACGTCGATGCCGCGCGTGGGCTCGTCCAGGATCAGCACCTCGGGCCCCGCGAAGATCCACTTGCTGAGGACGACCTTCTGCTGGTTGCCGCCGGACAGCTTGCCCACCGGCTCGAAGACGGTCGGCGCCTTGATGTTCATCGACGTGCGGAAGTCCTCGGCGACCTGACGTTCCCCGTGCTCGTCGACCACACCCCGCTTGGCGACCTTGCCCAGCGCGGTCAGCGAGATGTTCCGGTTGATGGTGTCGATCAGGTTGAGGCCGTAGTGCTTGCGGTCCTCGGTGGCGTACGCGATGCCGTGCTTGATCGCCTCGGGGACGGACTTCGTGTGGATCTCGGTGCCGTCCCTGAGGACTGTACCGCCGGCGTACCGGCCGTAGGAGCGGCCGAAGACGCTCATCGCCAGCTCGGTGCGGCCGGCGCCCATGAGTCCGGCGATACCGACGATCTCGCCCCGCCGCACCTCGATCGAGACGTCGTCGACCACCTTGCGCTGCTGGTCGATGGGGTGGTGCACGGTCCAGTTGCGGATCTCCAGGGCGGGCGCGGTCCCCTCCTCCGGGTGGTGCGGGGTGCGCTCCGGGAAGCGGTGCTCCAGGTCGCGGCCGACCATCCCGCTGATGATCCGGTCCTCGGTCGTCTCCGCGGCCTTCACGTCGAGCGTCTCGATGGAGTGCCCGTCGCGGATGATCGTCACCGAGTCGGCGACCCGGCGGATCTCGTTCAGCTTGTGCGAGATGATGATCGAGGTCATGCCCTGTTCCTTCAACGAAAGGATCAGGTCCAGCAGTTTGCCGCTGTCCTCGTCGTTGAGCGCCGCGGTCGGCTCGTCGAGGATGAGCAGCTTCACCTTCTTCGACAGCGCCTTGGCGATCTCCACCAGCTGCTGCTTGCCCACGCCGATGTCGGCGACCCGGGTCTCCGGATGCTCGTCGAGACCGACCCGGCGCAGCAGTTCACCGGCGTGCCTGAGGGTGTCGTTCCAGTTGATCAGTCCGCGCTTGGCGTGCTCGTTGCCGAGGAAGATGTTCTCCGCGATGGAGAGGTACGGCACCAGCGCCAGCTCCTGGTGGATGATCACGATGCCGCGCTGTTCGCTCGCCCGGATGTCCTTGAACCGGCAGGTCTCGCTCTCGAAGAGGATGTCCCCTTCGTAGCTGCCGTGCGGATGGACGCCGGAGAGCACCTTCATCAGGGTCGACTTGCCGGCGCCGTTCTCTCCGCAGATGGCGTGGACCTCGCCCTGACGGACCGTCAACGTGACGTCCGAAAGCGCTTTGACACCGGGAAAGGTCTTGACGATCGAGCGCATTTCCAGGACGGGTCCCGCCATGGTTGTGCCTTCCAATCCTTGAGGGGGCCCGGTTACTTGAGGTCGTTCTCGGTGTAGTAACCGTCGTCCACGAGCGCCTCTTTGTAGTTGGTCTTGTCGACGCTGACCGGCTGCAGCAGGAAGGCGGGGACGACCTTGACACCGTTGTCGTAGGACTTGGTGTCGTTGAGCTCGGGCTTCTTGTCGTTCAGGGCGGCCTCGACCATGTTCGAGGCGACCTGGGCCAGCTTGCGCAGGTCCTTGTAGACGGTCTGGGTCTGCTCACCCGCGATGATCGACTTCACGGATGCGAGCTCCGCGTCCTGGCCCGTGACCACCGGCATCGGCTTGGCCCCGGTGCCGTAGCCGTCCGACTTCAGGGCGGAGAGGATGCCGATGGAGATGCCGTCGTACGGGGAGAGCACGGCGTCGACCCGGGCGCTCCGGTAGGTGGACGTCAGCAGGTCGTCCATGCGGCGCTGCGCGGCGCCGCCGTCCCAGCGCAGGGTGGTGACCTGGTTGAGCGCGGTCTGCTTGGACTTGACGACCACCTGCTTCTTGTCCACGTACGGCTTCAGGGCGTTCATCGCGCCCTGGAAGAAGTACCGGGTGTTGTTGTCGTCGTTGGAACCGGCGAACAGCTCGACGTTGAAGGGGCCCTTCTCGCCTTCCTTCAGGCCGAGCTTGTCCACGATGTACGAGCCCTGGAGCTCGCCGACCTTCTCGTTGTCGAACGAGGCGTAGTAGTCGACGTTCTCCGTGCCGAGGATCAGCCGGTCGTAGGAGATCACCGGGATGTCGGCGTCCTTGGCCTGCTGCAGCACGTTGTTGAGGGACTTGTTGTCGATCGCGGCGATGATCAGGGCGTCCACGCCCTGCGTGATCATGTTCTCGATCTGGGAGACCTGCTGGTCCGGGTCGTCCTCGCCGTAGACGAGCTTGGTCTTGTAGCCCTTGCCCTTCAGTTCCTTCTCGACGTTGGCGCCGTCGGAGATCCAGCGCTCGGAGGACTTGGTCGGCATCGCGATGCCGATGGTGCCGCCGCCGGCACCACTCTTGTCCTCCTCGCTGCCGCCCTCACCGCTCTGGCCGCAGGCGGTCAGTGTGAGAGCGAGGGTGGTGGCGGAGGCCATGGCGGCGAGTGCGGCTCTGCGGTTACGCATGGTCATCATCCTTGATGGGGGAGCAGGGTTCGGTCCGGTGGCGTCGGCACGCCCGGAAAACTGAGGGCGGTTCGACCGTGAGCAGGTGTGTGGGATTGTGCGCGGCTGTGTCTTCTTTTGGGGAGAGTGTTTCCGGAACGTTATGACGAGATCTCGAACCGGTTGAGCGGGCCCGGCAGGCGGCTGCCGAGCTCGGCCATGCCACCGTCCGCCCCGTGCCGTGCGAGCAGGTCCAGCGCGAGCCTGCCGCGCCGCACCCGCTCCTTCGCGGTGGCCAGCGCCAGGTCGCGCATGTGCCGGCCGTACGGATAGATCCCGGGCGACTTGGAGAGGCCGAACTTCAGGTACAGCGGTGCGCCGCGCCGGATCAGTTCGGCGACCTCGTACATCCGCACATACCCGCCGAGGTCGTCCGGCGCCTCGATGTAGAGGTCCATCGGGGCCCGGGAGACCCGGCGGATCTCCGTGAACTGGGCGAGCGTCAGGTCGGACGGGATGTTGATCGAGTCGGCGCCGAGCTGCTCGAACACGGCGTACGAGGCCGGGTTCACCGGCCCGATGAGCGCCGACACCTTGAAGGTGGTGTCCGCGGGCAGGACGCCCTGCTCGCGCAGCCGGTGCAGGGTCCACAGCACGCCCTCGTCGGCCACGAGCAGGCACTTCACGCCCAGCTCGGTGGCGCGCAGGGCGTCCTCGACACAGCCGGCCAGGGCGTCGTGGCCACGGGAGCGCAGCCCGGCGCCGCCGGAGTCCGTACGGACCGACGCGCCGGTGTCCCAGGTGCCGCGCGGCCCGGTGAACAGGCAGAGCTCGATGTCGCGTTCGGCGCAGCCCTCCACCATCTCGGTGATCTCCGCGTCGGTCAGCATCCAGACACCGCTGCCCTGGCTGATGCGGTGGACCGGGACGTCGAGCCGCGCGGACTCCTTGAGTACGACACCGAGGACTTCCGGCCCCTCCACGGACGGCACCTCGGTGCGCCAGCTCCCGCCGTCGGGGAAGGAGTGCGGGGAGGCGTCGGCCGGGGACAGGGGCGCCGGGCCGAGGCCGAGCGCGGTGAGCGCGGCCTCACCGGGGCGTCGGGGGCCGGCGGCGCCGGGGGAAGAGGCAGGGGCGTCGTTCACGACTGGTCCTTCATGTTCGGTATTTCGGACGACATTCGGGTCTTTGGGAGTGCGCCGGTGCGGAGGCGGTCAGGACGCCGCCGTACCGGCGCACGGATCAGGGCGGGCCTGTCACGGCCGCAGCAGCACCTTCCCGGTCTCCGGGTCCCCGGACCCCACCAGCGCCACAGCGTCGGCGAACCGCTCCAGCGGGAACTCGTGGGTGATCAGGGGTGCCGGGTCGAGCAGCCCGGCCGTGAACGCCCGCACCGCGTGGGACCAGGCCGCCGAGGGCGCCCCGAACACGCTGCGCACGGTGAGCTGGCTCAGCGACAGGTGCACCGGGTCGATGCCCACGGCTCCCGGGGTGAACATCCCGGTCAGCACCACCCGCCCGCCGCGCCGCGCCAGCAGGCACGCGTCGGCCGCGGTGGACGGCGCTCCGGCCGTCTCCACGACCAGGTCGTACCGGCCCCGCACCTCCTCGGCCTCCTTGGGCACCCGTGCCTCGCTCGCCCCGAAGTCCAGGGCCTGGGCGGCCCGTGTCTCCCTCGGGTCGATCACGGTGAGCTCCGCCGGCGACACCGCCGCCAGCAGCTGCACCGCGAGCAGGCCGAGCGTGCCCGCACCCAGCACGGCGATCCGTTCACCCGGTTCGGGTGCCCCGGCCCGCACCGCCGCCGCGATCACCGCGGCCGGCTCCAGCAGGGCCGCGGCCCGCAGATCGGCGTCGTCTGCCAGCGGGTGCAGCAGCCGCGCGGGGACCACCAGGTGGTCGGCGAACGCGCCGGGCCGGGTGAACCCGGTCTCGTCGTATCCCGCCGTGCACAGGGAGGTCTCGCCGTACCGGCACCGGTCGCAGCGCCCGCACGCCCGGAAGCCCTCGGCGACCGTGCGCCGGCCGGTCAGCGCGGGGTCGACGCCCTCGCCGACCGCGTCGACGGTCCCCGACCACTCGTGACCCGGCACCACGGGGTAGCGCACGTAGGCCGGGTCGCGGTGGCCGTCGTACACCTCGCGGTCACTCATGCAGATCCCGGCCGCGGCGACCCGCACCCTGACCTCGCCGGGGCCCGGCTCGGGGAGCGGCCCCTCGGTCAGCCGGTGGCTGCCGGGCCGATCGACGGTCAACGAACGGGAAAGGGCGGTCACTTGGGCTGCCTCTTCTCCCAGCCGTCCGCCCACAGGTCGAAGCGCGCCTGCTGCTGCGGGAACTCGGCCGCCGCGTCCACATCCAGCTCCACGCCGAGCCCGGGGGCGTCGGAGAGCTCGAAGCAGCCGGTCGCGGGGTCGACGGCCGGAGCGCCCTTGACGACCTTCTTGATGTCCGCGTCGGCGAAGTCGTTGAAGTGCTCGAGGATCTTGAAGTTGGGGGTGCAGCCCGCGACCTGGAGGCTGGCCGCCGTCAGCACCGAACCACCCACGTTGTGCGGGGCGATCAGCGTGTAGTGGGTCTCCGCGGTCGCCGCGAGCTTGCGGGTCTCCAGGATGCCGCCGATGTGGCCGACGTCCGGCTGGATGATGTCGGCGGCCTGCGACTCGAAGAGCTCACGGAACTCGATCCGGTCGTGGATGCGTTCACCGGTCGCGATCGGCACGTCGACCTTCTCCGCGACCTTGCTCAGCGCCTTGAGGTTCTCCGGCGGCACCGGCTCCTCCAGCCAGGCGGGCTTGAACGGCGCCATCTCGCGGGCGATCCGCACCGCCGTCGACGGACTGAACCTGCCGTGCATCTCCAGCATCAGCTCGGTGTCGGGGCCGATGGCGTCCCGAACGGCCTCGATGAGGGACACGGCGTACCGGGTCTCCTCCTGGCCCAGCTCGAAGTGCCCCGTACCGAAGGGGTCGATCTTCAGCGCCCGGTAACCGCGCTCGACGACCCCCTGCGCGGCCTTGTGGTACGCCTCCGGGGTGCGCTCGGTGGTGTACCAGCCGTTGGCGTACGCCTTCACCCGGTCGGTGACCTTCCCGCCGAGCAGCTGCCAGACGGGGACGCCGAGCGCCTTGCCCTTGATGTCCCAGCAGGCCATCTCGATGACCGCGATGCCGGACATCACGATCTCCCCGGCCCGCCCGTAGTCGCCGTACTTCATGCGGCGGACGAGGTCCTCGATCGCGAACGGGTCGGAGCCGGTGACGTGGTTGGCCGACGCCTCGTGCAGATAGCCGAGCAGCGCGTCCGTGCGGCCCAGCATCCGGGTCTCACCCACCCCCGTGAGGCCCTCATCGGTGTGAACCTGGACGTAGGTGAGGTTGCGCCACGGCGTGCCGACGACATGCGTGCTGATTCCGGTGATGCGCACGTGTGTTGCCTCTCAACGTGTTCGGTATTTCGTCGCTCGTTCGAAATGCTGGCGTGACCGTAATGACGGGCCAGGGGACGTGTCAATGGTTGACGCAAGTACGCTGACGTCATGAGTGATCTCGGGGCGGGTTTCGGTTACTTGATCAAGGGCCAGCGCTGGGCCTTCGGGCACAGCCGCTGGTTCGGCTTCGGCCTGCTGCCCGCACTGATCACTCTGGTCGTCTACGCGGGCGCGCTGGTGGGACTGGGCTACGGCGCGGACGACTTCGTCGGCTGGGCCACCCCGTTCGCCGACGACTGGTCCTCGCCCTGGCTGGGGCTCCTGCGCAACACCCTGGTCGTCCTGGTCTTCGTCTTCGGGGCGTTCCTCGCGGTCATCACCTTCACCGCGATGACCCTGCTGGTCGGCCAGCCGTTCTACGAGTCGCTGTCCGAGGAGGTCGACCGCAGCGAGGGCGGCGAGGTGCCCGAGTCGGGCCTGCCGCTCTGGCGCGAGCTGTGGATCTCCGCCCGCGACTCCGTCCGCATCCTGCTGCGTGTCGCGCTGTACGGGGTGGTGCTCTTCGCCCTCGGGTTCATCCCCGTCATCGGGCAGACCGTGATCCCCGTCCTCGGCTTCTGCGTCTCCGGCTACTTCCTGTCCGAGGAGCTCACCGCCGTCGCCCTCCAGCGCCGCGGCATGGTGCTCAAGGACCGGCTCGTGCTGCTGCGCGGGCGCCGCATGATGGTGCTCGGCTTCGGCGTCCCGCTCGTGCTCTCCTTCCTCGTCCCCTTCGTCGCGGTGCTCCTGATGCCGGGCGCCGTCGCCGGGGCCACGCTGCTGGCCCGCGACCTCACGGCGACGCCCGGAACCGGCCCGGCTCCGGCCCCCGCGTCGCCGTACACCCTGCGCAAGGGCTGAGGAGGCCACCGGACCGCCCGGTCCGGCGGCCTGCCGCCGGTCAGCCGCTGTGGACCTCCAGCGCGGTCCTGACCGCCGACTCCAGGGCGCCCTCGATCCAGGCCGGCTTGATGGACGTGTGGCAGCCGGCGAAGTGCAGCGGCCCCTCCGGGGTGCGGACGTCGGGGAACAGCTCGGTGTGCTGGCCGGGGAGCAGCACCGACGCCTCGCCGTACGCGTACGGGTCACGCATCCAGGACTGGGTGCGGCCCACGCCCGTGTAGAACACCTCGACGCGCTGCCCGTACACGTCCTGGACACCGCCCAGGGTGCGCGGGTAGCGCTCGTCGTCGTCCAGCGAGTCCCACTTCAGGGCGTCGTCGGCCCAGCTGTAGGAGGCGAGCAGGACCCCGCCCTCGCTGCCCTCGACCGGGTGCGAGGGCTGGTACATGAACCGGTTGGCGTTGTCCGTCACCGAACCGCCGCCGATGACGTGGGCCGCCTCCGGCTGATTGCGGGCGGTGGCCCGGCAAGCGGCGTAGTGCACCCGCTGGTTGGGCGGGATGTGGCCGCGCGGCACGGAGCGGTGCGCGCCCAGCAGCGAACCGTCGGCCGGGGCCTTGCCCAGCCGGTAGGCGTCGTACAGGCCGGGGCGTACGGTCTCCAGCTCACGCTTCCAGTCCGCCTCGTCGAACTCCCACCAGCGGCGGCTGAATTCGAGCAGCACCTTGGTCGCCGCGTCGTAGTGGACCTCGGTGATCGCCCGCCGCTTCCCGTACGAGAGCGCGGGGCTCACCGGGATGTGGCGCAGCCCGGAGAAGGGGACGGTGATGATCGCCCGGTCGCCGGTGAAGGTCTCCCGGACGACGGGGCCGCCCCGGCCCTCGGAGACCGTCTCCACGCGCACGCCGTCCTCGGTGTGGCTGATCCGGGTGGCCCGGCGGTCCAGGTGCACCAGGTCCTTCACCTGCGCGTACATCGCGTCGGCCAGGGTCGCGGTGCCGTCGGGCAGTTCGAAGAAGGAGGTGGCGGGGCTGATCAGAGAGGCCCCGATGAAGCTGTGCAGGAAGGCGAGATGGAGCCGCGAGGTCATGTTCTCGACGGTGCCGACGAGATCGATGGTGCGCTCGTCCAGCTTGGCCGCCTCGGTCAGGTAGCGGTACATCGACCAGTGCCCGTACCGCTGGAGCACCGTCGCCCAGCCTTCGACCAGGGCGCTGCCCTCCTTGCCCTCGATCTCCTTGCGCACCGGGGCGAAGGCGTCCCGCACGATCTGCGAGGCGGGGGTGTTCTCGTAGGCGGCGGGCACACCGAAGGAGCGGTTGACGGCCTGCGGCTTCGCGGCGTAGTCGGCGCGGCGGACGCGGACGCCGTTGACGTGGATCCAGGTGCGGTTGGCGGGGCGCCCCTCGGCGTCCACGTCGACCAGGTGGAAGCGGCGTGTCTTCAGCCCGAGGTGCGCCATCAGCCCGGTGACCAGCGGATGACTGTCCGGGATACGCATCGCGCCGGCCTCGGCGTACTGCTTCGGATCGGCGAAGGGCGGCTCGGACCGCTCGTGGCCGCCGGGCCGGAACGTCTTGATGCGGCCGCCGACGCGGTTGCCGTTGGCCTCGATCACGGTGACCTTGTGACCGGCCTCGTGGAGGAGCCGCGCCGCGGTGAGCCCGGCCGGCCCCGCGCCGACGACCAGTACCTTCCTGCGCGCGGCCCGGGTGCGGGGCAGGCCCTTGCCCAGCAGGACCTCGCGGTAACGGGGGACCAGGTCCCGGTCGTTCCCGTCGCGTACGAGAATGGCGCGGGCGACGGTGAGGCAGGCCTCCCGGTCGGATCCCGGCGCCGCTCCCGGCGCGGCGGCAGCGGCGGCCCGGGGCGCCGCTGCGGACGTGGCGGCGCCCGCCACGGTGAGGGCCGCGGCGCCCGCGGTGGCACCCGCGATCACGGCACGGCGGGACGTCAGGACGGGTGACGATGCATCTGGTGAGATCATGGCGATCACCCTGGTGTGCCGCACCCGTCGCACGCGCCGAATCAGCGCCGAATCACCCGCCGGTGATCTTGGTGTGTCCGGTGTTGACGCAGGTCGTCGCGCCGGGAATCGTGAGTGCTCAGCGCACCGAGAAGCCGTACACCGTCGTGGACGCGAACTCCTCGCCCGGTCGCAGCACCGTGCTCGGGAACTCCGGGTGGTTCGGCGAGTCGGGGAAGTGCTGTGTCTCCAGCGCGATCCCGGCGCACGCCACGAACGGGCCCCCGCCGAGGTGGTCGGCGGTGTACAGCTGGAGGCCCGGTTCTGTCGTACGGACCGTCAGCAGGCGTCCCGACGCCGGGTCGTACAGCTCGGCGACCGGATCCCCGCCGGTCTCCTCCAGCACGTAGTTGGTGTCGTAGCCCGGACCCACCGGCTTCGGCTCCCGGAAGTCGAACCGGGTCCCCTCCACCGGCCGGAGCTCGCCGGTGGGGATCGAGTCCGCGTCGCCGGGGGTGATCCGCCCGGCCGCGAGCCGCAGTTCGTGCCCGAGCGCGCTCCCGCTGTCCGCTCCCGCGAGATTCCAGTACGTGTGATTCGTCAGGTTCACCACGGTCGGCGCGTCCGTCGTCGCCCGGTAGGCGATCCGCAGCGCGCCGTCCTCGTCCAGGGTGTACGTCACCGTCACCGCCAGCCGCCCCGGGAAGCCCTCCTCACCGTCCTCGGCGACCAGGGAGAGCCGCACACCGTCCGGCACCTCCTCGGCGTCCCACACCCGCTTGTCGAAGCCGCGCTCGCCGCCGTGCAGGGTGGTGCGGCCCTCGTTCCGCGTCACCCGGTGCGTACGCCCGTCCAGGACGAACGACCCGCCCGCGATCCGGTTCGCGTACCGGCCGACCACGGCGCCGAAGTAGGGGCCGGCGTACGTCTCGTACCCCTTGACGTCCGGCAGCCCCAGGGCCACCTCGACCCGGCTGCCGTCCCTCCCGGGCACCACGACGGACTGCACCACGGCGCCGTACGTCAGGACCCGCACCCGGGTGCCCTCGCGCTCCAGGGTCCAGCGCCGGACCGGCGTACCGTCCGCAAGCGTGGAGAAGTCTTCGCTGTGTACCGCCGCACCCGTCGTCATGATCAAGAACTTTACGCCGGAGGCCCGGACGCCGTGACGTTGCGGTAAGCGATTTCTGCCAGCCTGGCCTGGCCGTTACGGCCCGGATGGAACCAGTCCCACTCGCTGAGCTGTTCACCGGTGAACCGGTAGTCGAACACCGCCCCGCCGTCGTAGCGGCAGCGCTCGTCCCGTGCGCAGACGTCCCGCAGCACCCCGTTGTACGCGACGACCCGCTCCTGTACCGCGTCGCGCCGGGCGACGGCCGCGGCTCCCATGTCGTCGGCGTCGCCCAGCATCGAGCGGCAGATCCCCAGCTTCCAGATCTGCTTGCCCAGCGGATTCTCCCGCCCGGTCGACCAGAGCCGCTTGAGGTCCGGGACACTCGACACGTACACCTGGGTCTTCGGGGCCGCGGCGCGCAACTGCCGCATCGACGCCTCGAAGGACGCCCGGAAGTCGGCCTCCGGTGTCATCAGCTCCACCGAGTCACGGCAGGCGTCGTTCGCGCCGATCATCACCGTGACCAGTTCCGGTCTCTCCTGCGCCGCCAGCGCCATCTGCTCCGGAAGCTGCGCCATCCTGGCGCCCGACACGGCGTGGTTCCAGCTGTGCGAGGTGGCCTTCGACGCCCCCAGGAGACGTACGGCGAGGCTCTTCACCCCGCCGTCGGTGCCGGTCGCCCAGGACACCTCGGGGCAGTCGGCCAGCACCGCGCAGGCGTCGAAGCCGCGGGTGATGGAATCCCCGACGGCCGCGACGGAGGCGGGGCTCACGTCCCACAGCGGCGTCGGCGAGGGAGAGGGGCTCCGGGCGCCCGCGGTGCTCCGCGTGCCCGGGCCCCCGTCGGAGGTGCAGCCCGCGAGTGCGGCGGCACCGATCACCGCGACCGCCGCCAGGCCGGCTGCGACGCTCCGGACACGGCGACGTGACGAACGCTCGGACATCCCTGTTCCCCTCCGGCCACACGGGTGATCGTGCCCCTGGCGCAACCGGACAGCCCCAGGTGGCGGGCCTCCGGGCCCTCATGGGTGAATGGTCTGCGAATCATGGCCCCGGGACCGACCGTACGTCATACAACCGCCCCCGGGGCACGGTAGCTTTTCCCCGTCGAACCAGTGGCGCCCGCCCGGCCCGCGACGATGCAGCGGGTCCGGTAAGTTATCTCACGTCACATACTGTCCCTTTTCAGGAGATTCACTCCCGATGCTGTTTACTGATGACAACCTCGGTAGCCGGCCGAAAAGAGACGGTACGGGCGCGAGGCCGCTGGGGAAGGCGAACCTCGTCCCACACTGGAGGTCCCGGTGACGACACGTGGAGTCCTTTACGTCCACTCCGCGCCGCGCGCGCTGTGCCCGCATGTCGAATGGGCGGTAGCGAGTGTGCTCGGTGTGCGGGTCCAGCTGGACTGGACCAGACAGCCGGCCGCCCCTGGCACCTGGCGGTCCGAATTCTCCTGGAAGGGCCGTACCGGTACGGCCTCGGAGCTGGCCTCGGCCCTCCGCGGCTGGGACCTGCTGCGCTTCGAGGTGACGGCGGAACCGTGCCCCACGGCGGAGGGCGAGCGCTACAGCTCCACGCCCGGTCTCGGCATCTTCCACGCCGTCACCGGCATGCACGGCGACATCCTGGTCCCGGAGGACCGGCTACGGGCGGCGCTGGCCCGCTCCCTGAACGGCGAGACGGACCTGGAGGCCGAGGTCGCCAAGCTCCTGGGCAAGCCGTGGGACGACGAGCTTGAGTCCTTCCGCCACGCGGGCGAGGGCGCGCCCGTGAGGTGGCTGCACCAGGTGGTGTGACGGCGGCCGACTCTGCTTCGTTCGACAGCTGAGCAGAAACGTTTGTCCTCGGTCGCCCCGGGCCTGGTCCGGGGCGCGGCCACCTGGTCGCGACTCAGGCCTGGGACTCGGCCCAGAAGGTGAAGATCCTCGAGAGGCCCGCCCGTACGGCGCCCCGCCGGGTGAGCACGGACCGGTCGACCCCGGTGAAGAGGACCGCGAGGGTGACATCGGCGGGCAGGACCCGGCCGTACGCCCGTACGGTCATCCTCCTGCCGCCTCCGAGGCCGGACTGCCGCACCGTGACGACGGAGCCGGGGTCCTCGGAGTCGGGCTGCCGGGACAGCTCGTACGCCCGGCGGTTGACCGCCCTGAGCCTGTACACGTCGCCCAGGTACGTCATGCGCAGGGCGCGCCCCCGGTGCGTCGGCGCCCACCGGTTCCGGCTCATCCGTACGAGCCCGTCGCCGACGCGGAGTGTCGAACGGTTGAGGGTCGGCATCGACACGACCTCCGCGTGCGCGCCACGGGTCTCGAACACGGCCGTGGGTATCAGCCCACCGCGCACCTCCGTGGTCATCGTGTGGGGCATGTCCTGGCCCGCCGGGTACACCACCCGGATGTCGCCGAACTCCGGGGAGGTGCCCTGCCAGCCGAACTTCTTGAGCCCGACCGGCTGCTTCTCCCGCAGGTGCGCGAGCGTGAACGGGCTGATCGTCGTGTGCATGTCTTTTCCTCGATGGTCGGACGGGTTGAGGGCGCCGCCCCACGACGGCGCGCACATGCGCGAGGCCCGCCTCCCGGTACGGGAAGCGGGCCTCGCGGCAGGATCAGCAGGTGATCGGCAGGTCAGACCGAACGGAAGGCCAGCACCACGTTGTGGCCACCGAAGCCGAACGAGTTGTTGATCGCCGAGATCGACCCCTCCGGCAGTGCCCGCGGCTCACCGCGCACGATGTCCGCGTCGACCGCCTCGTCGAGGTTCTCGATGTTGGTGGTGGGCGGCGCCATCCGGTTGTACAGCGCCAGGACCGTCGCCACGGTCTCGATACCGCCCGCGCCACCCAGCAGGTGACCCGTCATCGACTTCGTGGCGGAGATCGCGACATGGTCCAGGTCGTCGCCCAGCACCGCACGCAGCGCCTTGATCTCCGCGACGTCACCCTGCGGCGTGGACGTGGCGTGCGCGTTCAGGTGCACGACCTCCGACGGCTTCAGGTCCGTGGAGTCCAGCAGGTTCTGCATCGCGGCGGCGATCCCGCGCCCGGTGGGCTCGGGCTGCGCGATGTGGTGGGCGTCCGCGGACAGGCCCTGGCCGAGCACCTCGCAGTAGACCTTGGCGCCACGCGCGGCGGCGTGCTCCGCGGACTCCAGGATCACGACGCCGGCGCCCTCGCCGAGGACGAAGCCGTCACGGGCCGTGTCGTAGGGACGCGAGGCCTTCTCGGGCTCGTCGTTGCTCTTGGACATCGCCATCATGTTGGCGAACGCCGCGATCGGCAGCGGGTGGATGGCCGCCTCGGTGCCACCGGCGACGACCACGTCGGCACGGCCGGTGCGGATCATCTCGACGGCGTAACCGATGGCCTCGGCACCCGACGCGCAGGCGGAGACCGGGGTGTGGACACCGGCCTGGGCGTTGACCTCCAGGCCGACGTTGGCCGCCGGGCCGTTGGGCATGAGCATGGGAACGGTGTGCGGGGAGACGCGGCGTACGCCCTTCTCCTTCAGCACGTCGTACTGGTCGAGCAGGGTGATCACGCCGCCGATACCGGAGGCGATGACCGAGCCCAGACGCTCGGGCCGGATCTTCTCGTCCTCACCGGCCTTGCCGATGAAACCGGCGTCGGCCCACGCCTCGCGGGCGGCGATCAGCGCGAACTGCGCCGAGCGGTCCAGTTTGCGGGCGAGCGGACGGGGCAGTACCTCGCCGGGGTCGACGGCCGCGAGGGCGGCGATCCGGACGGGAAGTTCGGCGAAACGTTCGCCCTCGAGAGGCTTGATGCCGGACCGGCCGGCCATCAGACCTTCCCAGGTCGATGCGGAGTCGCCACCCAGCGGAGTGGTTGCGCCGATACCGGTGACGACCACGGTGCGATTGGTCGGGCTCACTGGAAAATCTTCTCCACGTGTAGAGGGTCGTGAATCAGCGGCGCCACCGCCGGGTGGCGACACACAGGGATGGGCTGGGATCAGCCCTGGTGCTTCAGGATGTAGTCAGCGGCGTCGCCGACCGTCTTGAGGTTCTTGACGTCCTCGTCGGGGATCTTGACGTCGAAGCGCTCTTCGGCGGCGACGACGACCTCGACCATGGACAGCGAGTCGACGTCCAGGTCGTCGGTGAAGGACTTGTCCAGCTGGACGTCCTCGACCGGGATACCGGCGATCTCGTTGACGATCTCGGCGAGACCGGTGACGATCTCTTCCTGAGTGGCGGCCATGTTGGCGCTCCTTCGATGTGTTTCTGCAGGGTTCGGGCGTGCGGACCGTAAGGCCCGGTGTGCCTAGGGGAGGGTAACGACCGTCGCGGCGTAGACGAGACCCGCCCCGAAGCCGATGATGAGCGCCGTGTCGCCGCTCTTGGCCTGACCGGTCGCCAGAAGCCGCTCCATTGCGAGCGGAATCGAGGCGGCCGACGTGTTGCCGGTGGTTTCCACGTCACGCGCGACCGTGACGTGCTCCGGCAGCTTGAGCGTCTTCACCATCGAGTCGATGATCCGCATGTTGGCCTGGTGCGGAATGAAGACATCCAGATCTTCCGGGGAGATCCCGGCCGCTTCCAGTGCCTGCTGGGCGACCTTGGCCATCTCGAAGACGGCCCAGCGGAAGACCGCCTGGCCCTCCTGCGTGATGGCCGGGAACTTCTCCGGCCGGTCGGCGTGGAAGACGTCCCACGCCACGGTCTGCTTGATCGTCCCGGACTTGTCGCCCTCGGAGCCCCACACCGTGGGGCCGATGGCCGGCTCCTTGGCGGGGCCGACGACGACCGCGCCGGCGCCGTCACCGAACAGGAAGGCCGTCGCACGGTCCTCCAGGTCGGTGAGGTCGCTCAGGCGCTCGACGCCGATGACGAGGACGTACTCCGCGGAACCCTCGACGACCATGCCCTTGGCGAGCGTGAGGCCGTAGCCGAAGCCCGCGCAGCCGGCCGAGATGTCGAAGGCGGCGGGCTTGCCCGCGCCGATCTTGTGGGCGATGTCCGTCGCGATGGCCGGGGTCTGCTGGAAGTGCGAGACGGTGGAGACGATCACTCCGCCGATCTGCTCGGGAGTGATCCCGGCATCGGCGATCGCCTTGCCTGCGGCCTCCACGGACATGGCCGACACGGTCTCCTCGTCGGAGGCCCAGTGGCGGGTGGCGATACCGGAGCGGGAGCGGATCCACTCGTCGGACGAGTCGATCGTCTCGAGGATCACCTCGTTGGGCACCACACGGGTCGGGCGGTAGCCGCCCACACCCATGATCCGTGCGTACGGGGCGCCCTTGCTGGGCTTGATCTTCGACATGCTCTCGGGCTCCTTAGGCGCCTGCGTGCTCGGAGATGAGCGCGCGGGCCGCGTCGAGGTCGTCGGGGGTCTTGAGCGCGAGGGTCCGCACACCGGGCAGCGCGCGCTTGGCGAGCCCGACCAGGGTCCCGCCGGGCGCGGCCTCGATGAGGGCCGTGACACCGAGCGCGGCGAAGGTCTCCATGCACAGGTCCCAGCGGACCGGGCTGGCGATCTGGCCGACGAGCCGCGAGATGACCTCGTCGCCGGTGGCGATCGTCTTCCCGTCGGCGTTCGACACGTACGTCACCTTCGGGTCGGTGACCGTCAGGGCGGTGGCGGCGGCACGCAGCTTCTCCACGGCCGGAGCCATGTGGTGCGTGTGGAACGCGCCGGCCACCTTGAGCGGCACCACGCGGCGTACACCTTCGGGCTTGTCCTCGACCAGCGCGGCGATCTGCTCCGCGGTGCCGGCGGCGACGATCTGCCCGCCGCCGTTGACGTTGGCCGGGGTGAGCCCCAGCTTCTCCAGGTGCGGGACCGTCACGTCGGGGTCCCCGCCGAGGAGCGCGGCCATGCCGGTCTCGGTGACCGCGGCGGCCTCGGCCATGCCGAGCCCCCGGGTGCGTACGAAGCGGAGTGCGGCCTCGTCGTCGATGACGCCGGCGAGCGTCGCGGCGGTGATCTCACCGACGCTGTGGCCTGCGACGACGCCGGGCGCGGCGTCAAGGGCGGCGGCGGAGAGGAGACCTGCGGCGACCAGCAGCGGCTGAGCCACCGCGGTGTCGCGGATCTCGTCCGCGTCGGCCTTCGTGCCGTAGTGGGCAAGGTCGAGCCCGATGGCGTCGGACCATCCCGCGATGCGGTCGGAGGCACCGGGAAGGTCGAGCCAGGGAGTCAGGAAGCCGGGCGTCTGAGCGCCTTGGCCGGGAGCGACGAGTACGAGCACCCTCACACTCTCTCTTGTGGACGGCCCCTGACGCCGGTGGGGACAGGGACGAAGAACCGTCAGGGGAATTGTTGAAGTTCGACAAAAGTCTAGGACTGAGTGTCTCCGGCGGCCAAGCGCCCCAGGATGAGGGCGATCCGCAGCGTGAACGCGGAACGGACGTCGGAGGGCGACCAGCCGGTGACGTCGGTCACACGTCGCAGCCGGTAGCGCACGGTATTGGGGTGTACGAAGAGCATCCGTGCCGCGCCCTCCAGACTGCTCGCCTGCTCCAGATACACACTCAGCGTCTCCAGAAGTGCCGAACCCGCTTCTTCCAGCGGTCTGTAGATCTCCTCCACCAGTTGATCGCGCGCGGCCGGGTCTCCGGCCATCGCACGCTCAGGAAGGAGATCGTCCGACAGGACGGGCCTCGGAGCGTCCTGCCACGCCGAGCAGGCCTTGAGACCGGCTGCCGCGGCCTGCGCGGACCTGGTGGCCGCGAGGAGGTCGGGCACCACGGGACCGGCGACGACCGGCCCGGCCGCATACGGTCCGATCAGTGACTTCGCGACGTTCAGGGGGTTGTCGCTGCCGCCCGCGATCACGACGAGGCGGTGTCCGAGGACCCCGGTCAGGACCTGGAGCTTGGCGTGCCTGGCGGCCCGCCGGATCGCCTCCACGGTGAGCTCGCTGTCCCCGTCGGGGGCGGTGCCGAGGACGACGCACACATGCTCGGGGGAGTTCCAGCCGAGCGCGGCGGCCCGGGACACGGCGCCCTCGTCCGCCTCGCCGGACAGCACCGCGTTCACCACCAGCGACTCCAGCCGGGCGTCCCACGCGCCACGGGCCTCGGCGGCCTGGGCGTACACCTGGGCGGTCGCGAAGGCGATCTCGCGCGCGTAGACGAGCAGCGCCTCGCGCAGCACCGACTCGTCGCCGGGCGCCGCGACCTCCTCGATCGCGGTCTCCATGACCTCGATCGTCGTACGCACCATCTCGACGGTCTGCCGCAGGGTGATCGCCCGGGTCAGCTCGCGCGGAGCCGTGCCGAACACATCGGTGGAGATCGCCTGTGGTGTCTCCGGGTGCCGGAACCACTCGGTGAACGCGGCGATACCGGCCTGGGCGACCAGGCCGATCCAGGACCGGTTCTCCGGTGGCATCGCCCGGTACCACGGCAGCGTCTCGTCCATGCGGGCGATGGCGTTGGCGGCCAGCCGGCCGGAGGACTGCTCCAGCCGTTTCAGGGTCGCGGCGTGGAGGTGGGCGTCATACGCGGCGGGCTGCTCAGGATCGGGTCGGGGCACGCACACAAGACTGCCTTATCGGGACAGGTGCCTGGAGGGGAGGGGCGGAACGCGGGCCGGCGGGGATACCTTTGGGGGTGTGATGGACGTACGCCGGTCCGGGGACCGCTTCCGAGGCGGGGACCCCGCCACGGGTGGCTCCGCGGGCATCGAGACCCTGCACGCATTCTCCTTCGGGCGGTTCTACGATCCGGACAACCTGCGGTTCGGGCCGATCCTGGCCTGCAACGAGGAGCGTCTCGCCCCGGGCGCCGGCTTCGACGAGCATCCGCACAGCCACACCGAGATCGTCACCTGGGTGGTGGAGGGCGAGCTCACCCACCGCGACTCGGCCGCGCACGCCACCGTCGTACGGCCCGGTGACGTCCAGCACCTCAGCTCGGCGGCCGGGGTGCGGCACGTCGAACGCAACGACGGGGAACACCCGCTGACGTTCATCCAGATGTGGCTGGTCCCCCTGGAGCCCGGCGGGGAGCCCTCCTACACGCATGCCGCCGGGATCGCCGACTCCACCCCGTACGCCCTCCCGGAGGCGGGCGCGATGCTCCATGTGCGCCGGCCGTCCGAGGGTGAGCGCACCGGCGTACCGGACGCGGCGGGGGTCTACGTCCACGTCGTACGGGGTGAGGTGGACCTCGACGGCGAGCTGCTGGGGGAGGGCGACTCGGCGCGGATCACGGAGTCCCGGGGCCTGGAACTGGTGGCGCTGCGGGACTCCGAGGTGCTGGTGTGGGAGCTCGGCGCGGTGTGAGGCGTCACGCGCCGGTGGTGGAGCCGGGGCGGACGATCATCAGGACGACGACCACCGCCCAGACGAGGTTGAAGACGCCGGTGAGCATCGTCAGACGGGCCGCCATGGGGCGCGCCGCCTCCACGGTGGGCGCGTCCTCGCCCCCGTCCTCGCCTCCGGCGAGCAGGCGCCGCTGACCGGGCAGTATGGCGAGCCCGAGGATGGCCGCGGCGATCAGGGTGAGGACGAGCGAAGCGATCAGCCAGGCGTCGGTGAGGACCCCGAGCGCGGCACCGGTCGCTATCCCGAACACCGGCACGAAGACGCCCGCGAGCGAGTAGCCGTAACAGACGCGGTGCAGGAGCGCGGCGACCCCGGCGGACCTGTCCGCCTCCCCCTCCGCGCCGTCCAGTGCCCCCAGCGCGTAGCGCGGGAACATCGAGGCGGCGACGGTGATCGACCCGACGGCCACGATCGCGGCGATGACATGGATGGATAGCAGCAGCTTGGTCACTGCGGGTGCCTCCTGCTCGGAACGCGTATATGTTGGCTGCCAATACATACACTGCCTACAGCTCTTTTCGGTAGGCTGCCTACCTATGAAGGCGGATGCGGTGCGAGGGCACCTGGACGGACTGCTGCTGGCCGTGCTGGAACCGGGCCCGCTGCACGGGTACGCGATCATCGCCGCGGTGCAGCGCCGCAGCGGCGGCGTACTCGAACTGCGTACGGGCACGATCTATCCGGCCCTGAACCGGCTGGAACGGATCGGACTCCTGAGCAGCAGCTGGGAGTCCGCCGGTGAACGGCGGCGGCGCTGCTACGAGTTGACCGAGGGGGGGCGGCGCACCCTGGCCGGGGAGCGGACGGCGTGGGACGAGTTCACCACGGCGATCGACTCCGTCCTCAACCCCTCCGCCACGCCCGGGCCGGCGACATGACACCCACGGGCGGGCCGGCCGGCCCCGTCGCCGATCCCATCGCCGGTTACGAGGCATCCCTGACGGCCGTCCTGCACGGCCCCGGTGGGCCGAAGGCCCGCATGATCGAGGAACTGCGCGACGGACTGGCGGACACGGCCGAGGCTCACGTCGCCGAGGGAATGCCCTACGAGCGGGCCGCCCGCGTGGCGGTGCGGGAGTTCGGGACCGTCGAGGAGATCGCCCCGGCCGCCCAGCGCGAACTGACCATCGCCCAAGCCCGGCACACGGCCCGGGCCGTCACGCTCACCGCGCCCTTCCTGATCACCTGCTGGTACCTGGCCCGGACGTCCGGCCTCCCCGAAGCGGCCGGGCAACTGCCGCGTACGGCACAGCTGTTGGCGGTGTACCTGGCCGGTGTCGCGATCGTCGCCGCGTTGCTCGCCGCGGCGCTGCTCGCCGCCACCGGCACCCTCGCCCGCCGGCTTCCCACTCCGCACCGGCTGCCCCTGGCGGTCGCCTGGGCCGGCACCACGACCAGCATCGCCATGGCCGTCGCGACGCCCGCGCTGGCCGTGGCCGCCGCCCTCACCGCGGACTGGCCGCTGCTCGCCCTGGCCGGAGCCCTCTCGGCGGCCTCGCACGCCGTGGTGGCGGCTTCGGCCCGCGCCAGCCGCCGTTGTGCCCGCCTGACCCTGGCGTAGCGGCGGTCGCCGAAGAAGACGGAGCGGCGGATTACAGGGAGCTGACCAGCGCGGTCACGCAGCCGAGCAGCACGCCCACGCCACGGCGCGGGGTCTGTGGCTCCGTTCAAGAGGTGCGGCGGTGCTGTCCGTTCGTGTTGCGGCTCTTGATCCGTACGGTCAGATAGACGGCCAGGGCCACCACGACGACGACCAGGACCGCCTTGCTCAGGAAGCCGACGTAGGTCTCCACCACATCCCAGTGACTGCCCAGCCAGTAGCCGCACATCACCAGGACGCTGTTCCAGACGAGGCTGCCGAGCGTCGTCAGTATGACGAACTGGGGCATCGGCATCCGCTCCAGGCCGGCCGGGACCGAGATGAGGCTGCGGAAGATGGGCACCATCCTGCCGAAGAACACCGCCTTGGTGCCGTGCTTCGCGAACCACGCCTCGGTCCGCTCCAGGTCGGAGGTCTTCACCAGCGGCAGCTTGGCCCACACGGCGAACAGGCGGTCACGGCCGATGAGTACGCCGATCCAGTAGAGGGCCACCGCGCCGACCACCGAACCGAGGGTCGTCCAGAACAGGGCCGAGGCGAGGCTCAGCACGCCTTGGCCGGCCGCGAAACCGGTGAGCGGGAGGATGATCTCGCTGGGCAGCGGAGGGAAGAGGTTCTCCAGGGCGATGGCCAGTCCGGCACCGGGGCCGCCCAGGGTGTCGACGAGGTCGGCGGCCCAGCCCGCGATGCCGTCCGTGGGCTCCTGCGGCAGCGCAAGGGTCATGAGATGCATGGGGGGTCTCCAAGGTGGCGGATCGAACGCCCGGGGCCGGCGCCCCGATGCCCCTGCATTTTAGGAACTCTTTACTCGCCCATGGCATGCGGGTTGCCGTTCGACCGACTGTGGTTCCCCGCAGGTCCGGACCCTGCGGAAAACTGCAGGGTCCGGCCGGCCCCGGTCAGTCGTTCGGCGTGCCCGTCGCCAGCCTGTCCAGTTCGCGCATGGCCTGGCTGTGGGAGCTCATACGGCGCGTCACGGTGCCGATGGTGAAGAGCCCGACGCCGGCTGTCGACACCGGCAGGGACAGGCCGAGCAGGGCCACGGCCTCCGGCCAGTCGCGCTCGTCCTCGCAGTAATCCCCCCGGAGCGAGCCTTCGTTGGCCGTGCCGCGATCGGTGAACAGCCGGGATTCGCACTCCCGGGGGTAGTCGTCGTCGGGCTTCTCGTCGACCGAGTACGGCATGAGCAGCAGCACGGCGCACCAGGCCCACAGCAGTGCGGCCAGGGACAGCAGAGCCAGGCCCCACATGCGTGTCTTCCCGGCTCGGTCCCGGAAGTCGAGGTCGTAATCGCGTGATCGCATAGCGGCCGAACCTATCGGAGCCCGAGTACGGCGGGTCTGCCGGGCGTGAGCAGCGCCACTCTCCCGGGTGGCGCCCGTGCCGGATCTTCGTGGGGCGGCCACGAGGGCCGTTGTCAGAGGTGATTGGCAGGATCGCGGCCATGAATGTCACTCCTGTCACTCCGCCACGGCCGATCGACGTTGCCGCGGTGTTTCCCCAACTGGTACCGCTGGCCCGCACGGCGACCCGCCTGCACCCCCGCCCTGGGGCGCCGACGTGGCACGACAGCTCGATCGGCGGGCCGCTGCTGTGGCCCGC
Source organism: Streptomyces sp. NPDC005794 (assembly GCF_042871445.1). NCBI lineage: Bacteria > Bacillati > Actinomycetota > Actinomycetes > Kitasatosporales > Streptomycetaceae > Streptomyces > Streptomyces sp. NPDC005794. The sequence goes on along the minus strand of NZ_JBIAIN010000009.1, from coordinate 240,385 downwards.
TGAGGAGCCCTGGCCGCACTGCGAGGAACCGCATGTGGTGGATGGCATCAACCCAGCCCGGTCCCCGGCGGATCTGCGGCTGGAACGACGGATCTTCGCCGCCTCGCACGGCCGGGACCTGACTCCGGAGGAACGGGAGACTCTCGAGCGGATCCGGCCCCCTCGGACGTATCCGGTGAGGCCGGCGGTCCAGGCGTACGACGGCCCCATAGCGATGCTGCCCGTCGCGCAGCTGTACGTACGGGATGTGCCCGATCTGAGCCCGCCGGAGGGCAAGGACCTGCTGCAGGTTCTGTGGTGCCCCTTCGATCATCCGATCATGCCCAGGACCCTGCTCTTCTGGCGTTCGGCGGCCGCCGTCACCGACATCGTCGACACGCCCCCCGAGCCGCCCGCAGTGCAGTTCGACGGCTATCTACCGGAACCGTGCGTGCTCGAACCGGAGCAGATCACCGAGTACCCCGACCATCTGGAGCTGAGCGAAGAACTGCGGGAGCAGCTCAAGCAATGGAGTGTGCCGCAGGCAGCAGAGGAAGACATGGACCCGGACACGTACTACGACTGTGTGCTGTCCAACGCACCCGGCTGGAAGGTCGGCGGCTGGCCCGCTTGGAACTCCACCGACCCCAGCTCGCGGCCCTGCTCCGAGTGCGGCACCGGCATGGAGGTCCTGATGACCGTCGCCACGTTCGAGGAAGGGGACGACGCCGGGAACAGCTGGTCTCCGCACCCCCACCCAGGTGCTGGACCGTACCCCGGCCACCGTGGCTACAACGCGACCGGGGTCCAGATAGGCAGCGGCTACCGGCAGCACCTGTTCGTCTGCCCGGCGGAGCCAGAGCATCCGCACATCGAGTTGATGACGTAGCCCGTCCGCAGTGTGCAGCCGGGGCGTCACGGCGCGGCCATGCCGTGACGCCGGGTGGCCGCGAGGCTCAGGGTGCCTACCTGCGGCCCGACATCCGAGGCGCCTTCAGCCGGGGCCCATGGGCCGGATCGATCCGGGCGATCAGCGGATTCGGGCCTGACTCCCCGAAGGCGCGGTATCCGTCGGGGAGTTGCTGCCGCGTCGCGCCGAAGGGGATCAGGGGGCCTTCGACATCGAGGAAGAGCAGAGGCGGCAGGGGTGAGCCGGTCGCGTCTGCTGTCCTGTTCGTCAGCGGAGCCCGTCCACGAACGCCTGCCAGGCGCCGGCACTCAGGACGACCACCGGGCCGGCCGGGTTCTTGCTGTCACGGACGGGGACGGACGCGGAGCAGCCGTCGGCGACCTCGACGCATTCGCCGCCGGTGCTTCCGCTGTAGCTGGACTTCCGCCAGGCGGCGCCACCGGTGACGGTGCACTCGACGCAGTCGCCGCCGGTGCTTCCGCTGTAGCTGGACTTACGCCACGCCGCGCTCTTCAGGTACGGGCCGGTCGCCATAACGCTCCTCCATCACACGGGTGATCAGTGCCGCCGAGTCCTCGATGGAGAGGGCTGCGGCCTGCAAATGAGCGTAACGGCGCAGGGCCTCTCTGATGGTCTCGGGGTTGGCGGTCATGTGGCCGGAGATGAGGTCTTCCGTGTAGATCAGGTCCGGGTCGCTGTCGAAGCGAAGCAGGTTGAACGGTCCATCGAGACTGGTGTGTTCGCCAGCCATGTACGGAAGCACCTGAATCCGCATCCACCGGTGCCTAGTGAACTCCAACAAGCGGGCGAGTTGGTTCCGCATGACCTCGCGGCCACCGATCGGCCGGTGCAGCACCGCCTCGTCCAGGATGGCCCATGCCAGCGGCGGCCGTTCCCGCTCCAGGATGCGCTGGCGCTCCATCCGGGCCGCGACGAGCCCTTCCAGGTCATCGGGCATGCCGGTGGCCAGTACCGCCCGCGCGTACTTCTCCGTCTGCAGCAGCCCGTACACCAACTGCGCCTGATACGTGGAGATGTACGTCGCCTTCGCCTCCATGTCCGCGTACTCCTGGAACCACGTCGGCAACTGGCTCCGCAGAACCAGTCCCACCAGCCGTGAGAACACCCCGTCCGTGCCGAGCGCGGCGTCCAGGCGCTCCGAGAAGTCGCGGGTCGGCACCTTCTTCGTCGTCTCGATCTGGCCGATCAGTGAGCCCGTGCAGAAGATGATCTCTCCGAGCTGGCCCTGCTTGAGACCGTTGGCCTCCCGTCGGCGGCGCAGCTCCCAGCCGTAGAAGTCCAACGGGGAAGCACTGGGGTCGAGTGACTGCACATGGGCCACGGAGGGTGCCTCTCGCTCCAACGCCCTGCGGCGTTCGTTTCAGGTCGTGGCCGAGAGTAATCAGAGCACTGCATTCTGGTGACATGAATCACGTACCCGGCACCCGAACCGGTGACATCGAAGCGGTCTACCGTGCCGATCTCGCGATGGGCGCGCACTCCGCCCGTCATCTGCGCCGCATCCTGCGTCTGTACCTCACCCGCTGGGACCTGCTCGACGTGGCCGACGCTGCGGAGCTCGCGCTCACCGAGCTGATCGCCAACGTCGTGCGGCATGTTCCCGGCCGCCGCTGCCAGACCTTCGTCTTCCCGCTGCCCGCCGGCGGCGTGCGCGTCGAAGTCGCGGACGCCTGCCCCCGGTTGCCCCGCGCGGTCGCAGGGGGCGTGCTCGACGAGGGCGGGCGGGGGCTGCTCCTGGTGGACGCCGTCACTGACTCCTGGGGCGTGGAAGAGCGCCGCGACGGGCGGGGGAAGACGGTGTGGTTCGAGTGCCTCGGCCGCAGGGCCTCTCAGCGGGAGGCGGCGAGCTCCGTCAGCACCGCGTCGGTGAACGGCGTCCAGACCTCGGCGGCCCACGGTCCGAAGGCCCGGTCCGTCAGTGCGACACAGGCCGCTCCCGCCACCGGGTCGATCCAGAGGAACGTGCCGGACTGGCCGAAATGGCCGAAGGTGGCGGGGGAGGAGGAAAGCCCGGTCCAGTGCGGTGACTTGGAGTCACGGATCTCGAAACCGAGCCCCCAGTCGTTGGGGTTCTGGTGGCCGTAACCGGGGAGTACGCCCTTGAGGCCGGGGTGCACGACGGTCTGCGCCTCCAGGACCGTACGCGGGTCGAGGAGGCGGGGGGCCTGGACCTCCGCCGCGAAGCGGACCAGGTCGTCCACGGTCGAGACGCCGTCCTTGGCCGGGGAGCCGTCCACCGTCGTCGAGGTCATGCCCAGGGGTTCCAGGACCGCCTGTCGCACGTACTCCGGGAACGGGATCTCCGTGGCCTTCGCGATGTGGTCGCCGAGCACCTCGAAGCCCGCGTTGGAATACAGCCGGCGGGTGCCGGCGGGCGCTGTGACCCGGTGTTCGTCGAAGGCGAGACCGCTGGTGTGCGCGAGGAGGTGGCGGACGGTCGAGCCCTCCGGGCCTGCGGGCTCGTCCAGCTCGACGGCACCCTCCTCGTACGCCACCAGCGCCGCGTAGGCCGCGAGCGGCTTGGTCACCGAGGCCAGCGGGAAGCGGTGCGCGGTGGGACCATGGGTACCCAGGAGCGTGCCGTCCGAGGTGACGACGGCGGCTGCCGCGGTGGGGACGGGCCAGTTCTCGATCATCGCCAGGCTCTGCATGGGTACGAGCCTAACGGGGGCCCGAATCCGGGTTCGCCCCCCTGTATCGCTTGCTTGGAGTGCACTCCAAGGTCCTAGCGTGGAGGTCATGACGGTGATGGAAAGCATTTCCGCACGGACGGACACCTGCGCTTCGGCTCCGGCGGCGCATCCGCGCCCCGAGGGCCAGGACCGCTACACCATCAGCGAGGTCGTCGCCTTCAGCGGGCTCACCGCGCACACCCTGCGCTGGTACGAGCGGATCGGGCTGATGCCGCACGTGGACCGTTCGCACACGGGACAGCGCCGTTTCAGCAACCGCGACCTGGACTGGCTGGCGTTCGTCGGCAAGCTGAGGCTGACGGGCATGCCGGTCGCCGACATGGTCAGGTACGCGGAGCTCGTCCGGGAGGGCGAGCACACCTTCGCCGAACGGCAGGAACTGCTGGAGTCGACCCGGCGCGACGTGCGGACCCGGATCGCGGAACTCCAGGGGACCCTCGCCGTGCTCGACCTCAAGATCGACTTCTATGGCGGCGCCCGTACGGTGCCGGAATCGGAAAGGGCCTGACCACATGAGCGAGACCGGAAAGATCGCGACCGTACAGCTCGGCGGCGGGGGCCCGCAGGTCGGTGTGCAGGGGCTCGGCTGCATGGGGATCAGCGAGTTCTACGGGGACACCGACGAGGCCGCGGCCCGGGACACCCTGGAAGCCGCGCTGGAAGCGGGTGTCACGCTCTTCGACACGGCGGACGTCTACGGACGCGGGGCCAACGAGACGTTCCTCGCGCCGTTCGTCGGGGCGCACCGGGACGAGATCACGCTGGCCACGAAGTTCGCCATCGAGCGGACCGACGACCCGCACTACCGGGGCGTGCGCAACGATCCCGCGTACATCCGCGGGGCCGTCGAGGGCAGTTTGCGCCGGCTGAACACCGACGTCATCGACCTGTACTACATGCACCGCCGCGACCCGCTCGTCCCGCTCGCCGAGTCGGTGGGCGCGATGGCCGAGCTGGTGCGGCAGGGCAAGGTGAAGCAGCTCGGGCTGAGCGAGGTGACCGGGGACGAGCTCCGTGAGGCGCACGCCGTGCACCCGATCGCGGCCCTCCAGTCCGAGTGGTCGCTCTTCAGCCGGGACGTGGAGCGCAGCGCCGTGCCGGCCGCCGCCGAGCTCGGGGTGACCCTGGTGCCGTACTCGCCGCTCGGCCGTGGGTTCCTGACCGGGGCGTTCGCGGACGCGGTCAAGGACCTGGCGCCCGACGACTTCCGTAAGCACCAGCCGCGCTTCACCGGCGAGAACGCGAAGACCAACGCCGCGCTGCTGGAGCCCGTGCACGAGATCGCGGCGGCACACGGGGCGACGGCCGCGCAGGTGGCCCTGGCCTGGGTGCAGCAGCGGGCGGAGGCGCACGGCCTGACCGTGGTGCCGATCCCCGGCACCCGTAAGCGCAGCCGCCTGCTGGAGAACCTCGGGGCGACCCGGCTGACCCTGACCCCGCAGGAGCTGGAACTGCTGGAACCCATCGCGGGCCAGGTGGCGGGGGACCGGTACCCGGACATGAGCAACACGGCCACCGCGCGCGAGTAGAGAAGCCTCGCAGCCGCGCGTGCGCCGGTGTCGACGACGCGACGGAACCACGTCGCTTCGGGGCTGCTCCGGCTGTTCCCGGGGGCCGCAGGTCACAGGAGTCGCTTGCGGCCCCAGAGGATGACGAAGGCGGCGACGGCGGCGGTGACGGCGAGCATGATGCCGGCTCCGAGCCACTGCATCGTCTGCATCTGGGAGACGGGGAGGTAGTCGATGGACCAGCCGATGACGTGCTCGGACTCCAGGCAGGCGGCGTGCGCCCGGTCGCTCTCCGTCTGATCGAGACAGGTGGTCCAGTCCAGGCGGTCTCCGGAGCTGGTGAGGAAGTAGGTGCCCTGCCCCTGCTGCTCGGCCTGGGTGGGCAGCTCCGGCGGTACCGCACCGGGTCCGACGCCCTTGTCGGTGCTGACCGACATGACGTTCCCGAGGCTCCGCCAGACCTCGTCCCAGACGAACCCGATCGCCACGACGATGCCGAGCGTGACCACCATCGACACCAGCGTGCGGCGCAGGAGCATGCCGACCGCCACGCCCACGGTGAACGTGAGGAGGGCGTAGGCCACCGGCGTGACCCCCGTGACACTGAAGAAGGAGGTCCAGATGAGGCCGTCGGAAAGCCCCTTGACCGGGTTCCACCACCAGGTGAGGGCGGCGGTGAGCGTGGCGGTGGACAGGGTGAGCATCGCGGCGGGAACGGCGAGTTTCACGGTGAGCCACCGCACACGGCTGACGGACTGCGAGGTCGCCAGCTTGGCGGTGCCGGATTCCAGGTCGCCCGCGATGAGCGGGGCCCCGAGGAAGACGCCGGCCAGGACGGGGATGTAACCGAGGTAGCTGCCGATGCTGAACAGACGGCTGGCGTACGCCTCGAACTCGGGCGGCAAGCCGCCGGACCTCCGTGAGGACGCGTCCTGGGCGGCCAGGTAGTCCATCATCTGCCCGCGCAGGTGGAGCATGACGAGTGTGCCGAGGAGGGTGACGGCGATGAGCGTCCAGAACGCGGCGCGGTGCTGGCGCCGGACGAGCCAGACCGGACCGCCGAGCCGGAGGCCCCAGTCGCTTCGCGCGGGTCCGGCGGGCGCCGTACGAGCCGGGTCACGAGTGAGGGGGGTCATGCGGTCACAGCCTTCGTCCGGTCGCGGGTGATGATGTCGTGGATGTCGCCGGCCCTCGCGCTGGGGGCGATCAGCGGCGGAGCGTCGGGTGACCGCAGATAGGCGAGCAGAAGCTCCTCCAGGGTCGGAGACTCGGCGGCCGGCCCGTCGTACTCGACCGGTCCGCCGAGGCGCACCAGGACGCCCGGCCGGCCCTCGCCGCGGTGGGACTCGATGACCCGGTGCGGGGTGACGGCGGGGGAGGCGGCGCCTCCCGGGACATCGAGCAGGGCGTGTGCGGCGCGCAGTTCGTGTACCTCGCCCGCGAGACGCAGCCCGCCGTTCGCGACGACGAGGAGGTAGTCGCAGATGTACTCCAGTTCGGCGAGCATGTGCGAGGACACCAGCACCGTCGTGCCGTGTTCGGCGGCCTCCGCCGTCAGTGTGGTCATGAGCTCGCGGCGGACCAGTGGGTCCAGATCGGCCATCGGCTCGTCGAGGATGAGCAGATCAGGGCGCTTCCCGAAAGCCAGGGCGAAGGCGACGCGGGTGCGCTGCCCGCCGGACAGCGTTCCGACCTTCGCCTCCAGCGGCACCTGGCCCGCGCGGACGATGCCCTCGGCGACCTCCTGATCCCAGCGGGGGTTGAACTCGCGGCCCAGACGCAGGGTTTCCGCCACGGTGAAGCGCCGGAACAGCGGCTTCTCCTGGGTCAGGTACGCGGTCCGCAGGACGGCCTCCGTCGACCCCGGCGTCGCCCCGAACACCCGCAGGGCGCCGGTGGTCGGCCGGATCATGTGTGTGGCCAGGCCCATCAGGGTGCTCTTGCCGGCGCCGTTGGGGCCGACGAGACCGCATACCCGCCCGGCAGGCAGCCGGAAGGAGACGTCTTGCAGCGCCCAGCCGCGTCGGTACTTCTTCCCGAGCCCTTGGGCCTCGATCGCCGCCGCGCCGGCGGGCAGCCGCGCGAACTCCGTTCCGCCTCCGTGGTGCGGCTGTGTGTGATTCATCTGTGGCTCCTGGGCGTGGGGGAGGGGGCCGGCCCTGTACGTGGGGGAGGCCGGCTGTCGTGCGGCCCGGCAGCTGGGCCCGGGTCCCGCGTCGAGGCGAGGCCGGCCGCGAGCGTGACATCCTCCTGGTGTGACGAACGGCGAACGCCGCCCGGTGGAGACCACTCTTCTCCGCCGCGCCCCGCGGCGGATCGGGCGAAAGACAGATCATGCGCGGCCGACTCCGACTTTCGGCCGGTCGGCGGGAGGACGGTGAGAGAGGTGCTGGAGAGGCTGGCCGCACCCACAGCCACCCGAGGGAAGGACCACCCGCAGCTCCTCGCTGCCGCGGTCCGGCTGCTGCTGGTCGTGGCCCTGGCCGCCCTCGTCGTGCTGGACTGGGTGGGCGGCGATTTCTACCGGATCCGGAGCAACGGCCCCTCCGTGCTGGGCCCCGCCAAGCTGGGTGGCGCCCTGCTGGGCATCGCTCTCGTCGTCGCTTCTCCCCGGCTCGGCAGCAGGGCGCTGCCGCTGGCCGCATGCTCGCTCGCCGTCGTGTCACTGTGTCTTTCGGTGGTGCTGCACCTGGAGGTGTCGATCGGCGCGCAGGCGCTCGGATTCGCCGAACCGGCGGCTCTGGTGTGGCTCCTGCTGGTCGTCGCCCGACGCGGGGCGCCGTCCTGGGCGGCGGTGGCCGTGCCCGTGCTGTTCCTGGCGATCGTGCTGCGGCCGGTGTCGATCTCGGTGAAGCAGTCCACCACCATCATGGCGCTGCTCTGCGCCTTGGCTGCGGTCACGGCGTTGGGCATCGGCCTCGGTATGCGTCTGCTCCTGGTGGACCGGCGGCGGCAGGCGGCCGCCCTCCGGATGGAACAGCGGACGGAGTTCGCCAGGGACCTGCACGACTTCGTCGCGCACCACGTGACGGGCATCGTCGTACAGGCACAGGGAGCCCATGCGATCGCGGACCGGAGGCCCGAACTGGTGCCCCCCGCGCTGCGGCGGATCGAACAGGCGGGCTCGGAAGCCCTGACGTCCATGCGGCACATGGTCGGGATGCTGCGTGACGCCGACGGAGAAGTGGCACTGACGCCGCTCGCGGGCATCGGCGAAGTGCGTTCGCTCGTCGAGGAGTTCTCGGCTGTCGGCGGCGCCAAGGCCCGGCTCGATCTGGACGGGGCCTTCGACGACCTGCCGGTGGAGGTGACCACCACCGCACACCGGGTGGTCATGGAGGCGCTCACCAACGTACGCAAGCACGCCCACGGATGCACCGAAGTGCGGGTGCGCGTGGGTCGTTCGGGGAACCTGCTCACCGTGCGGGTCAGCGACGACGGACGGCCGCGCCATGTCTCGCAGAGCGGCTTCGGGCTGAAGGGCCTGTCCGAGCGGGTGGGCCTGATCGGCGGAAGCGTCCAGGCGGGCCCGGTGACGGCCGGCGGCTGGGGCGTCGAGGCGACGCTCCCGGTGGCCACGGTGGGGGTGACGGCGTCATGACGATCCGGGTGCTGATCGCCGACGACCAGGCCATGGTCCGCGCCGGGTTCGCGATGATCCTCGCCGCGGAGGACGACATCGACGTCGTCGCGGAGGCCCCGGACGGGGTGCATGCCGTGGAACTCGCCGAGCGCCACCGGCCCGACGTGGTGCTGATGGACATCCGCATGCCCCGCATGGACGGGCTGGAGGCACTGCGCAGACTCACTCGCCCCGGCACCGTGAATCCGCCGAAGGTCGTCGTCGTCACGACGTTCGACGACGACGAGTACGTCCAGCGCGCCCTGAGCGAAGGAGCCTCCGGTTTCCTGATCAAGGACTCCGGCCCCGCCCTCCTGGTCGAGGCCATCCGGGCGGCCGCCTCCGGCGAGGCGCTGGTGAGCCCGGCCATCACCGTCCGGCTGCTGCGGCGCCTCAACAGTGCCGCGCCCACCCCTCGGAGGCCGAACACCGTGCTGTCCGCGCGGGAGGGGGACCTGGTGCGCCTGGTGGCCAGGGGGCTGACCAACGCCGAGATCGCCACCGAACTGACCATCACGGTGGGCACGGTGAAGACCCACCTGAGCAACGTGCAGATCAAACTGTCCGCCCGCAACCGCGTGGAGATCGCCGCCTGGGCTTGGGAGTCCGGCCTGGTCGACGGGCGCCGATGAGACCGGCCCGGTGTCAGCGCTGGGCCGGATAGTCGTGAGCCCACCTCTGCGGAACCGGGTACCCGGTGTTCCCGAGCGTCGGATCAAGGTGGGAGGGGAGAAAACCGTTGCCGTGCTGGCTGTAGGGCGGGTACTGCGCGGATTCGTCCTGTCCGGAGGTGTCGGTCGGCATCGGCCATGAATGGTTCTCGCCCGAGCTCGAGTACAGGGCACGGTCGTAGTCGTGGGCGGTCTCGACGGCCCGGTTGAATTCGCCCGTGATGCGCCGGTGACGGCCCCGGTCGCGGCGTACCTGGGCGAGGCGGCCTTCCGCGAAGAGCAACTGGGCCCGGGAGACCAGCTGCGTCAGCCCGATGCCGAGTTGGGCGGCGAGGGTTGCGGCGTCCGTGCCCGTGTTCCAGCCGTCCACGAGCAAGGAGTCACGCGCGTGTGACCAGTCCTTCTCCTTCAGTCCCAGGGGCCCCGCAGGTGTTGCCTGCCGAGTGGCGAACTGTCCCACGCGGGGTGACGGAATAGCGGAGTGCGTGGACTCCGGTCGCACTTTGACCGCGGGATTCCCGCCCTGGTGAGCGGGCGAGGGGCTGCTGTCGTCGGGCGTGGCCTCCGCCGCCGCGCCGATGTCCGGAGCATCGGTCGGCAGACGGTTGAGCAGTGCCCCGGCGAGCGAGCGGGCGTCGCTCTTTCCCACGGTACGGCGGGCAATTCGCACCTCGCGTTCGTTCAGCCCCAGCAACTCGGCAACCGCGGCGTCATTACCCACAGTGACAGCGAAAGCGGCAAGAGTTCTTGCACGCTCCGCCTGGGCCCCGTCGAATACCGACTGGGCCTCACGTACACGGTCGTCCGCACCGCAGAAGGCGTCAGCCAAAACGGCGTGCCGCTTCCACATCTCCCTGGCTTCCACGGTCGGTCAACGTCGTTGCGGCTGAATAGGCTTCAGCGAGTTCATGAAATGACCCGATTGGACCTGTGGGGTCATACCTGACGACAATCGTCTCGCATCATGTCCTCGGCCGTTCGTGCTTTTTGTTCGCGAACTATAATGGAGTTCGGCTGCCACATCATCCGATCGGCGTGCATTTTTGAAGGTGGAGTATCCGCAACGTCCGCTCTGTTTCCTCCTGGTGGTGCCGGTAGGAGACAAGCCGGTGCCACTCCGGATCCGGGATGCCGGGGAGCGTGCGACCGCGAGCAGCCCAGAGACTGAACAATTTCCCGAACATCGGTGTTTCTGTTCTCTCCTGGACGGCTGTCCGGGAAGTCGTATGCGGTTGCAACTCGGTTCGGGGCTCCGCAGTCCTGGGGCCGGGCACACCTCTCGCTCTTCTCGGTGCATGATTCGAAATAAAAGATGCGTAGCCGGTGCCCGTTGTCGTCGGAGCATCAGATGTACTCATGCTTCAGGAACGAACGCCCGCCCCACTTGTCACTACTCGTGCAACTGTCCCATGGCATGGGTGGATTCCTGTGCGGCAGTTCGAGCGAGCGTTGAGCGAAGCCGGGGAGTGACGCCGGGGAGTGACGCCGGGGGTGCTCACACCGTGGGCCGGCACGGAGTGCACGCGGTGCCCGGAGGCCTCAGGCCAGCCGGAGCGCGAAGACCGCGAAGGCCGCCGCGAGTAGTCCGGCCGCCGCCCGGCGGGCGTTCCCGGCGCGGCCGCCCGTGGTGTCCCAGGGTGCCTCGAACCGGCGGGCGTACCGGGAGATGAGGACGAGCAGGGCGGCGAACAACGGCATCCAGGCAAGTCGGGCCAGGATCCAGCCGATCGAGTCCGGGTCCGTCGTGAGCCCGGGCACCACACCGGCGAACGACGCGGGGACGGCCGCGGCCAGCATCGCCGTCTGGTGCCAGCACAGGATCGTCATCGCCGACAGGTTGATCACCACCACGGGGGCCCACAGAACGGGGCGCCGCAGCGCCCGGCCGATCCGGCCGTGCAGCAAAACCGCCGCACCGCTCTGCGCCGCGGCCAGCGCGAGGACCAACAGCGACGGCGGATGCGAGTTGGTCCGCGCCTCGCCCGGTACGCCGACCATCGACGCCGGGTAGTGGAAGACGAGCAGCAGCACGGCGAACAGCGCCGTACCCCCGACGAGCAGGATCCGGGCGCCGCGCCGGCCGATGCGGCCCTCCCCCCAGGAGACACCGAGCTGGTAGGCGAAGAGCCAGCCGGGCAGGATGTTCAGCAGGCTCAGCCAGGACGGCACGGCGTCCGCGTACGGCCCGTAGCGCAGGAAGTCGACCACGGCGACCGAGCCGATCAGCGGGGCCGCCGCCCAGCCGCCGAGTCGCCGGGCCAGACGTACGCAGTACGGCGTGAGCGCCGTGACGACGGCGTACACCCCGACGAACCAGAGCGGCTGGATCACCAGCTTCGCGCCCGTACGCAAAGTGGCCTCGGGCACCCCGGCCGCGTACAGGACCGGGATCATCAGCGCCCACACGGCGGTCACGCCGAGCACCGGCCTGCCCAGCCTGACCATCCGGGCGCGCAGCCAGGCGCCGGTGGTGGACGGCCTGCGGTGGTAGGAGAGGACGGAGGCGTAGCCGCCGACCAGGAAGAAGACGCCCAGCATCTGGAGCACCCAGCTCACCGGCGAGAACACGGCGAACGTGGAGAGGGGGCTGGCGTTGTGCAGGGCGCCGTCGCCGTCCAGGGTGAATCCGCCGAGCAGCCAGTGACCGGCCGGCACGGCCAGCAGGGCGAGGGCGCGCAGTCCGTCGACCGCGCGGTCGCGGTGGGCGGGCGTCCGTTCGTCGATCCGGGAGACCAGCTGACGCACGCTCATCGGGAGGCCCCCTCGGCGATGGCGGCGAAGGCGCGGAGCGAGTCCGTGCCGGGGACGAAGTAGCCGGTGTGGCCCTTCGCGTCCTCGGCGGGCACCCGGCGGGCCCCGAAGTCCTCGTCGGCCGGGTCGGCGCCGTGTCCGAGACCCGCCACCTCGACATGCGGTACGCCGTCGATCCAGTCGGTGTCGTCCTTGGCCGCCCAGACCCGGGCGGTGGTGCGCAGCCCGTCCACGTCGTCGGCGCGCATCCCGGGGGAGCCGAGCACGACCAGATCCGTGGCACCGAGCCCGGAGGCCGCGAGTCCGCACACCACCGAGCCGTAGCTGTGGCAGAACACCACCGGCGCGGGCAGCCCGTCGGCCGCCAGTCCCGCCGTGAACCGGGTCAGCCGCTCCGCCCCCGCCCCGGCCAGCGTGCCGGTCGCCGCGTCCAGGCCGACACCGACCGGGGTGGTGTAACCGGCCCAGGCGATCACCGCGTGGCCCGGACCCGTCTCGGCGTGCAGCGACTTCGCCATGCCCGCCGGGGTGCCGTACACATGGTCACGCCGGTCGAAGGTCCCGGCGTCGATGTCCGAGCCGGGCACGACGACGGACACATGACGCGCGGAGCGCAGGTCCCCGAACACCTCGGCGGCCTGGCCGCGCCCACGCGGGTCGAACGCGAGGATCTGCCGTCCGGATGCGGCGAGACGGGCCCACCGGGGATCGTGTGAGGCCCGCAGCGCACGGGCGTTGGCGCGGTAGCGGAGCTCCAGCGGCGCGCCGTCCAGATTGCCGACCACCGACGGATGCCGCTCCAGCAGCACCTGCTGCTCCGCCGCCCCCAGTCCCCGGAAGAACCGCTGGACCTGTTCCGGCGTCGCGCGGGCCGGGTCGGGCAGCTCCCGCCCCAGCACCCCGTCGGCACTCCATGAGGCGCTGCCGGGCGGCGGCCCCGTCACCGCCCGCTGGGTGTTCCCGGACGCCCACCCGGCTGTGCCCGCCACCATGGTGGCCGCCAGTGCGACCGCGGCCAGTGTCCTCGTGAATCGGCGCATCGTGCCCTCCCCGTCCCGCTCGCGCACACCGTTCGGTGTGCAGGGGAGGAAGGTAGGAAGACGACGGGTGACAGGGCATCACCCCACGGAGCCAACCGTCCGGTGCTACCGGAGTAGGGGGCGTACGGGGGGACAGCCCTACGCCGCACCGGGGGACACCGGGACGCTACGCCTCGCCCGGAGCCACCAGCCCCGACTCGTAGGCGAAGATCACGGCCTGCGCCCGGTCCCGGAGGCCGAGCTTGGCCAGCACCTTGCCGATGTGGGTCTTCACCGTCTGCTCGGCCAGCACCAGCCGCGCCGCGATCTCCTGGTTCGACAGGCCCCGGGCGATCAGCTCAAGGACCTCCGTCTCGCGCGGTGTCAGACCGTTCAGCCGCAGCGCCGGCCCGCCCGACGGTGCTGCCGGACGCTGACGCGCGAAGTCGGCGATGAGCCGCCGGGTCACGGACGGCGCGAGCAGCGCGTCCCCCGCCGCCACGACCCGTACCGCCGAGATCAGGTCCGCCGGCGGGGCGTCCTTCAGCAGGAACCCGGACGCACCGGCGCGCAGCGCCTCGTAGACGTAGTCGTCGACGTCGAACGTGGTGAGCATCAGCACCTTCGGCCGGTGGATCACCCCCACGGGCGGGCTCAACAGCTCGCGGGCGGCGGCCAGTCCGTCCATCTCCGGCATCCGGACGTCCATCAGGACGACATCGGGATGCACCGTCCTGCTGACCTCGACGCCCTTACGTCCGTCCGGGGCCTCGCCCACCACGTCGATGTCGCTCTGCGCGGCCAGCAGCGCGGCGAACCCGGCCCGCACCATGGCCTGGTCGTCGACGATGATCACGCGGATGGTCACGGTTCCTCCGGAGTCACGGATGCCGAGGGCGGCTGGGGCGGCGGCAGCGGGAGCCGCGCGGCCACCCGGAAGCCCCCGTCGGGCAGGGGGCCGGTGTCGAGTGTGCCGCCGGTCAACCGTACGCGTTCCCGCATGCCGACCAGCCCGTGTCCCGTGCCCGACGTCTCCAGCGGTGAACCCGGCTTCTGCGCGCTGCCGTTGACGACCAGCACCGTCAGATGGCCGTCGCGCGCCGTGACCGACACCCGGGCCCGCGCCCCCGGTGCGTGCCGCACCACATTGGCGAGCGCCTCCTGCACGATGCGGTACGCCGACAGCTCCACCGCCTGCGGTACACCACCCCGCTCCACCGCCTCCTGTACGTCCGCCGCCAGCGACAACTCGGCCGGGAGCCCCGCCCGCACCGTCGCCTCCACCAACTGCTGCAGCCGGTCGAGGCCCGGCTGCGGGGCCAGCTCGCCCCGGCTGCCGTCGCTGCGCAGCACCGACAGCAGCCGTCGCATCTCGGCCAGCGACTCCCGGGCGGAGGCAGCGATCGACGCGAACTCGGCCCGTGCCTCCTCGGAGAGCCCGCTGACCCGGTACGGAGCCGAGTCGGCCTGCACGGTGATCACCGACATGTGGTGCGCGACCACGTCGTGGAGCTCGCGGGCGATCCGGGTGCGCTCCTCCAGCAGCGTCCGCTGTGCCCGCTCGGCCTCACTGATGGTCCATTGCTCGACGAGCCGGCTCTGGGCCTCGCTCCGCTCCCGTACCGAAGCCCCGATCACCAGCACCACCGCGCCGAGGACGAACAGCAGGAGCGCGCCGCCGTCGCTGCGCACGGGCGCGACGAGGTGCAGCAGCAGCCCGGCCGCACCCGTCGCCAGCCAGACGCCGATCACGGTGTGCCGGCTCTCGCGCAGTCCCAGGGCCAGCAGCACGAAGAGGTAGCCGACGATGACCGGAGGGGGCCAGGGCCAGATGGTGCCCTGCTGCTCGGGCCGCGCCAGCAGCACCAGGGCGCCCACGACGTCGGCGGCGAAGACGATCCACCAGGCCTGCAGCGGCCGGTGTGCCAGCAGCAGCAGGGGCACGGCCTGTCCGACGGCCAGCGCCCCGGCGACCACGCCGTTCACCCCGTAGTCGTCGGTCAGCACCTGGATCGTGACGGGGATGAAGACGGCGGCGAGGGCGAGCACCACCGCGTACGGCAGCGGCCGCAGCCAGCGTCTCGGGGAGTCGGCGAACAGCGGGGTCGGCGGATGGGACGCGTGGGACAGCCCGTGGGCGAGCTCGCGCAGATTGCGGCGGGCGGCGCTCAGCAGACCGTCGGCGGGCGAGGGCCCGGCGGGAGAGGGAGGCATGATCGGGTCAGAGTAGGCGCGCGGGGTGCCGGGCGGCGTCATACCGGGGGGTGGACCACGAGGCCTCGGCCCCGTACCGGGGTAGCGGGCCCGCAGCCCGTCGCCGGGCACCCTCACCGCCCGCCCTACAGCTCGGCGAGGAGCTCCGCCTTCTTCGCGCTGTACTCCGAGTCCGTCACCAGACCCGCCTGGTGCAGGTCCCCGAGGTGCCGCATCCGCTCGGCGATGTCCGCGGGGTCGCGCCGCGCGCCGCCGACCAGGACCGGTGCGGTCGTGACCGGCACCGACTGGGTCCGGCGGACGGACTCGAGGACCGCCGCGGCGAAGGGCAGCGACTCGTGCACCGGCCCGTAGCCCAGGCCGAACACGACAGCGGCAGGATCCTGGTCCGGCTGGACACGCCCCACGGCCGGCTGCCCCGCGCCGGGCACCGGGTCCGGGCAGCCGGCCTCGGAATCCGCCGCCGCGCCGCGCGGCACCAGCCGGAGATACCCCTCCAGGGCCTCGGGCGAACGCCACTCGATCCCGCCCAGCTCCGCCACGGGAAACGTCTGGTCGCCCGCTTTCCACTTGGCGCTCGACGCCCCCGTCCAGAACCAGCGGAAGGAGACCAGGGACCCGTCGAAGCCGGCCCGGCCGTCGTACGCCTTGAAGTGCATCGGCGCCTCGGGGGCCGTGACCAGGAAGCGCTCGGCGGGCACGGAGGCCTCGGGGCCGAGCACGGCGCGCAACTCGTCGGCGTAGTACTCGGCGAGCGTCTCGCGTTCGGCCGGCAGCACCAGACGGTAGGGGTCGATGCCCTCCTTGAGCTGCCCGGCCGCAGCCTCCAGCAGTGGATCGGCACCTGGTCTCGGCACCGCGTGCAGGACCACCGTGCCCCGCTTGCCCGGGGTCAGCGTCACCGAAGACAACGCCGCGTACGGTATGCGGCGTTCACGCAGACTCTGGAAGAGCCTCGGCGTGCGGATTCCCCGTTCGAAGCGGATGAGCACGGAGTCGGTGTCGAACTCCCAGGTGGCATGAATTCCGGCCAGCACATCACCCATGTGCCTCATCGTATGTGGCACAGGCCCGCACGTCCCCCTTCGGTACAGGCAGAATCGCGACCAGGCAGACAGGCCGTTCGCCGTTCTCTACGCGCGTCAGACGTCCCTCTACGCGCGTCAGGCCTCTGCGTCACCGGAGATATCCCCGTGACACGCACCATCGGTGGTTGCGCAACTGACCGAGTCATAGGCACCCACGCCGATCGCGGCGAAGTTACTGAGGCTCTCCGTGCCCGGCTCGAAATAGCCGCTGTGCCCGACCGCGCCGTCTGCCGACACGATCCGGGCGCCGAAGGCCGGGTCGACCGGATCGGCGCCGTGTCCGAGCCCGCCGACCGCCATGTTCGGCACATCCTCGATCCAGTCGTCACCGTCCCGCATCGCCCACACCCTCGCCCCGGTGTGCAGGGCCGCGGCGCTGTCCACCCGCATCCCGGGACTGCCCGCGACCGCGATGTCGGACACCCTGGCCGGCAGGTCGTGCGCGGCCAGGCCGCACAGCACGGAGCCGTAGCTGTGGCAGAACAGCGAGACGTCCGACGTACCGGGCAGGGCCTTCACGAGGGCGTTCAGCCGCACCGCCCCCTCCGCCGCGAGTCCGCCCAGCGCGGCGTCCATGCCGATGCCCGCGGGCGCCGTGTAGTCCGCCCACGCGATGACCGCGGTACGGGAACCAGGGCGCGCCGAGCGCTCGGCGCCGTACAGCGACTGCGCCATGCCGACGGGCGCCGCGTTCTTCTTGATGCCTCTGCGCTCCAGCGTCAGAAGATTCGTGTCGACCCCGGGCACGACCACCGAGACCCGCTCGGCCCGCTCCAGGTCGCCGAAGACCTCGGCCGCCCGGCCACGGCCCGACGGGTCGAAGGTGAGGATCTGCCGGTCACCGGCGAGCAGGGAACGGAAGCGTTCGAGCCGGAGTACGGCCTGCCGGTGCCCGTCCGGGGAGAGCCGTACGTCCCGCGTCCGCTGTTCCTCGGCGGATTCCGCCTGCGCCAGGGCGTGCCGGTTGGCCCGGTAGCGCAGGGAGACCGGCACGCCGTTCAGATTCCCCACCACCAGCGGGTACTTGTCGGCCAGGGCGACCTGCTGGCCCGACGTGAGCGTCGCGAAGAAGTGCGTCAGCCGGTCCGCCGGGGCGCTCACGTCCGGGAGCGCGTGACCGGCTATCCGGTCCTTCGCCCAGGAAGCGAGGGCGGTCTCGCGCGGCCCGGCGGAGTGCTGATGACGTACGGCGGTCCATCCGGTGGTCGCCAGCATCACGAACACGACCGCGATGGCGAGCAGCGCGCGCCATGCGGTGAGAGTGGGGGAGGAGTCGAAGGAAGTCACTGCGCCCCACCCTAGGAGACGCGCACGTGACGTCGTTGCAGGGGTGACGCGGATCACTCGACCGCGAGGAATTGGCCGTCCGTCTCTTACGCTGTGTGTGCGACGGATGCACGCTCCGGCGCGCCGGGACACCGCCGACTGCCCGAAATGGCCTGAGCGGCCGGGGCATTGTGAGTTCGGCCATGTGGGAGCGGCGAGGGATGCGGCACACCTGTGCGGTCCGCGTAAGGACGTGCCTACGCGACACGACAGTTCTCGGACAGTGCAGGTCCGAGCTGGTCCAGGTGGATTTCGGTCAGCTCCCGGAGCGCGCCCACTCCCGCGTCCTTCCGGCGGCCCCACTGCTGTCCGGTCAGCCGCATCACCCCGGAGAAGGCGGCGACGGCCACCCGGGGGCGGGGATCCGCCTCCAGGTCGAGCCCTTCACGCTCCGCGATCAGCAGGGCGGTCTGCTGCTCCAGGCCGATGTGGCGCCGCATGTGGGCGGCGTGCAGTGCGGGGGTGGATTCGACCACCCGGTAGGCACGCACCTGGAGTTCGACCGTGACCTCGTCGGCTTCGGCTACCGCGGCGGTGCTCCAGGCGTGCAGAGCGGCCCGGCGCAATGCCTCGAAAGGGGCCTCCCCGGTGGGACGTTGACGCAGCTCCGCGATGAAGCGCACGTCCACCGGGCGTCGCCCATGACACGTTCGTGTCGGGTATGAGCGCGGCCTTCATGGTCGCCGGGATCGTCGCGGTGGTGGCGGCCCTGTTCGCCACGCTCACCAAGCGCGGCGCGAACGCCGAGGCAGGGGCGGGCGCCGGCCACATCTGATCCCTCCGCGACATCTGGCCCGCCTCGGGCAGCGCCTGGGGCCCGGGCGTCAACACGGCGCATCCGACAGCCCCGCCGGACGGTTCAGGCGGGGCTGTCGCCTATCAGGGTGGTCCGCCGTCCGGCCCCTTCCGGGTTCGTACTTCCGCAGGTCAGAGTGCGTACATGGCGAGCCGACCGGCTCACTCGACCACGGGGGTTGAACCACCATGCGCACCATGCGTACGACCGTCCTTGCCGCCACCCTGGCGGCCACCGCACTCGTCCCGGCCACCGCTCCGTCCTCGGGCGCCGCACCGGCCGCCCACCACGGGCCCGCCGGGCAGGAGCGCTCCCGCAGCGCCCCGCACGCCGCACCGGCCGGGCTCGCCCCGTGTGGAGCGGGGCAGCTCTGCTTCTGGGCGAAGGCCGACTTCACCGGGGGCAGGCAGGTCCACGAACTGTCCACCGTCGACATCGAGAGCTGCGTCCCGCTGCCGGCCGGCCGCCACGCCCAGGCGCTCGTCAACCGCACCGGGCGGCCCGTCACCACCTACCAGTCGGCCGAGTGCGCCGAGACCGGCGAATTCGAGACGTACCCGGGCGGCGGCACCTGGGTGCCCCGGTCGCCGTACGCGGTGAGGGCCTTCAAGATCTGGGAGAGCTGAGCGGGCCGGCGAACACCGAAGGGCGGCGGAGCCGTGAAGCTCCGCCGCCCTCCTCGAGGAACCCGTGTTCCTTACGCGTCACCGCCGGCCGGGCCGGGGCCGGCGGCGGCCACGTCCAGCAGCTCGTAGCGGTCGAGCGCCGTCTTCAGTGCCGAACGGTCGACCTTGCCTTCCTTCGCCAGCTCGGTCAGCACCGCCAGCACGATCGACTGTGCGTCGATGTGGAAGAAGCGGCGCGCCGCACCCCGGGTGTCGGCGAAGCCGAAGCCGTCCGCACCCAGTGACTGGTACGCGCCGGGCACCCAGCGCGCGATCTGGTCGGGCACGGAACGCATCCAGTCCGAGACCGCCACGAACGGGCCCTCGGAGCCGGAGAGCTTCTGCGTCACGTAGGGGACGCGCTGCTCCTCCTCCGGGTGGAGCAGGTTGTGACGCTCCACCTCCACGGCCTCACGGCGCAGCTCGTTCCAGGAGGTCGCCGACCAGACGTCCGCCTTCACGTTCCACTCGTCGGCGAGGATCCGCTGGGCCTCGACCGCCCACGGGACCGCCACACCGGACGCCATGATCTGGGCCGGGATCTGGCCCTTCTCGCCGGTGCGGTAGCGGTGCACGCCCTTGAGGATGCCCTCGACATCCACATCGGCGGGCTCGGCCGGGTGCTGGATCGGCTCGTTGTAGACGGTGAGGTAGTAGAAGACGTCCTCGTTCTCGTCCGGTGTCCCGCCGTACATCCGGCGCAGACCATCCTTGACGATGTGCGCGATCTCGTACCCGAACGCCGGGTCGTAGGAGACGCAGGCCGGGTTCGTCGACGCGAGCAGCTGCGAGTGGCCGTCCGCGTGCTGGAGACCCTCACCGGTCAGAGTCGTACGGCCGGCGGTCGCGCCCAGGACGAAACCGCGCGACAGCTGGTCGGCCATCTGCCAGAACTGGTCACCGGTGCGCTGAAAACCGAACATCGAGTAGAAGACGTACACCGGGATCAGCGGCTCGCCGTGCGTGGCGTACGCCGAACCCGCGGCGATCAGAGAGGCCGTGCAGCCGGCCTCGGAGATGCCGTCGTGCAGCATCTGGCCCGTCGGCGACTCCTTGTACGCAAGGAGGAGCTCGCGGTCCACCGACTCGTACTGCTGGCCGAGCGGGTTATAGATCTTCGCACTCGGGAAGAACGCGTCCATGCCGAAGGTGCGGTACTCATCGGGTGCGATCAGCACGAAACGCTTGCCGATCTCCTTGTCCCGCATGAGGTCCTTCAGGACGCGGACGAATGCCATGGTCGTGGCGATCGACTGCTGACCCGAACCCTTCTTCGCGGTCGCGTACACCTTGTCGTCCGGCAGGGGCAGCGGCTTCGCCCGCACGACGCGGGTCGGGACGTAACCGCCCAGGCCCTGGCGGCGGTCGTGCATGTACTGGATCTCTTCCGAGTCGCGGCCCGGGTGGTAGTACGGCGGGTTGCCGTCCTCCAGCTGCTTGTCCGCGACCGGGATGTGCAGCCGGTCACGGAAGCGCTTCAGGTCGTCGGCCGTGAGCTTCTTCATCTGGTGGGTCGCGTTGCGGCCCTCGAAGTTCGGCCCGAGGGTCCAGCCCTTGACCGTCTGCGCCAGGATCACGGTCGGCTGGCCCTTGTGGGCCTTGGCCGCCGCGTACGCCGCGTAGACCTTCCGGTGGTCGTGACCGCCGCGGCCCAGGTGCAGGATCTGGTCGTCGGACATGTCCTTGACCATGTCGCGCAGTCGCGGGTCGTCGCCGAAGAAGTGATCACGGATGTACGCCCCGGTCTCGGTGGCGTACGTCTGGAACTGGCCGTCCGGCGTGGTGTTCAGTCTGTTGACCAGGATGCCGGTGCGGTCCTGCGCGAGCAGCGGGTCCCAGGTGCGGTCCCAGACCAGCTTGATGACGTTCCAGCCGGCGCCGCGGAACTGCGACTCCAGCTCCTGGATGATCTTGCCGTTGCCGCGCACCGGGCCGTCCAGGCGCTGCAGGTTGCAGTTGACCACGAACGTGAGGTTGTCCAGGCCCTCGCGGGCGGCGATGGAGAGCTGGCCGAGCGACTCCGGCTCGTCCATCTCGCCGTCGCCGAGGTAGGCCCAGACGTGTGACTTGGAGGTGTCGGCGATGCCGCGCGCCTCCATGTAGCGGTTCATCCGCGCCTGGTAGATCGCGCCGAGCGGACCGAGGCCCATCGAGACGGTCGGGAACTCCCAGAAGTCCGGCATCGAGCGCGGGTGCGGGTAGCTGGACAGCGCGTGCCCGGCCTTCGACTTCTCCTGGCGGAAGCCGTCGAGCTGGGCCTCGCTCAGCCGGTCGAGCAGGAAGGCGCGGGCGTAGATCCCCGGGGACGCGTGCCCCTGGAAGAAGATCTGGTCGCCGCCCAGGCCGTCGTCCTTGCCGCGGAAGAAGTGGTTGAAGCCCACGTCGTACAGCGAGGCCGAGGAGGCGAAGGTGGCGATGTGGCCGCCGACGCCGATCCCGGGGCGCTGGGCGCGGGAGACCATCACCGCGGCGTTCCACCGCGTCGCGTTGAGGACCTTGCGCTCGATCTCCTCGTCGCCGGGGAAGAACGGCTCGTCCTTCGTGGCGATCGTGTTGACGTAGTCGGTACTGCGCATCTCGGGCACGGCCACGCGCTTCTCTCGCGCGCGCTCGATGAGCCGGAGCATCAGGTAGCGGGCCCGCTCGCGGCCGCGCTCGTCGACGGCGGCGTCGAGGGAGTCGAGCCATTCCTGGGTCTCTTCGGGATCGAAGTCCGGGACCTGGCTCGGAAGGCCGCCAATGATGATCGGGTTGCGATCGGATCCGGAAGCCACGCTGTTCCTTCGCTGTTCGGTGGTGCTCTTCGGGGCATGGTCGCGGGGAACGTACCCCCGGGGTGGCGGCTGTACGCCGTCTCCATCGTGTACCGCGAGGACCTGGACGTCATCTTTACTGTGGGGTAACACGAGGTTCCCGGACGCCGCGTCCGGGCGCGAGTACCAGCAGCGCGAGGGCGACCCTGCCCAAACCGCAACCATACGCCCAACCCGGCCAAGCGTTCCCAAAGCCCGTTCGAATCCGAATGGCGGAGCGAAACGGCATAAGCTGAGGAAGGACGTAAAGGGTCCGGACACCGTTTCCGGCCCCGCAGGAGACATGCCGGGAGTTGCGGCGACGTGGCAGGGAACGTCACCGTTTAGGCGGTCTCGGACGCCGGGTACTTGCGCGATTCGCCGAGCCCGTGTGGACTACGGCCAACGCCCCGCGCACGCGCGTGGCTGAAGCATTTTCCGAAACATGATCAGGAGGCAACCCGTGAGCGCGACCGCGGACCACGCGGAGGAACGGACCAACACGGCCGCAAGGCTTGGGTTCGAGCCCGGACAGGTGGTCCAGGAGATCGGCTACGACGACGACGTCGAGCAGGAGCTCCGTGAGGGCATTGAGGCCACAATCGGCCAGGAACTCGTCGACGAGGACTACGACGACGTCGCTGACGTCGTCCTGCTCTGGTTCCGCGACGAGGACGGCGACCTTACGGACGCGCTGGTGGATGCCATTGGTCTGATCGAGGACGGTGGGGCGGTCTGGCTGCTGACGCCCAAGACCGGCCGAGACGGATACGTCGAGCCGAGCGACATCAACGAGGCTGCCCAGACAGCTGGTCTCGCCCAGACCAAGAGCATCAGCGCGGGCAAGGACTGGACGGGCAGCCGTCTGGTCACCCCCAAGGGGGCCCCGGCCAAGCGCTGAGAGCACCTTCATCACCCGAGGCCCCCGACGGCACCACGCGCCGCCGGGGGCCTTCGTACGCCCCGGTGCGGGCCCGCCCGGGTCGCGGAGGGGACGCTGCGTAGGGTGGGTGTCACCCGGACGGCTCAGGCCGGGGAAGTGCGACGTTTGTGAAGGGACGCGTTTTACATGGCGATCGAGGTCGGCACGAAGGCTCCGGATTTCGAGCTGAAGGACAACCACGGGCGGACCGTGAAGCTCTCCGACTTCCAGGGCCCTCACGGCGCCAAGAACGTGGTGCTGCTCTTCTACCCCTTCGCCTTCACCGGCGTCTGCACCGGGGAACTGTGCGCGCTCCGCGACGAGCTGCCGAAGTTCGAGAACGACGACACCCAGCTGCTCGCCGTCTCCAACGACTCGATCCACACCCTGCGCGTCTTCGCCGAGCAGGAGGGCCTCGAGTACCCGCTGCTCTCGGACTTCTGGCCGCACGGGGAGACCTCGCGGGCGTACGGCGTCTTCGACGAGGACAAGGGCTGCGCGGTGCGCGGCACGTTCATCATCGACAAGGAGGGCGTGGTCCGCTGGGCCGTCGTCAACGGCCTGCCGGACGCGCGTGACCTGAACGACTACCTCAAGGCACTCGACTCGATCTGATCGCGGAGGTCCCGGTCAGGGGCCGTGGCGGCGCCCGTGGGGCGGCCCCGCGCCGATCCGGGTCCGTGCTCTGCGAGATCCGGGTTCGCGACTCGCTGGATCCGGGGATCTCCTGGCCGGGACCGGTCAAAAGCCTGTTTTGGTCGGGAACCGGTCACTAGGATCCAATCGTTGATCCTATGCCAACGCACGACGGGGGCGCTGGTGTCTGCCGGCCCTCTCAAAACTTTTGGAGGACTCGTGGGAGTCAGCCTCAGCAAGGGCGGCAACGTCTCGCTGACCAAGGCCGCGCCGAACCTGACCGCGGTCATCGTCGGTCTGGGCTGGGATGCCCGTACGACCACCGGCGGTGACTTCGACCTCGACGCCAGCGCGCTGCTGACGAATGTCGAGGGCAAGGTCGGCGGCGACGGGAATTTCGTCTTCTTCAACAACCTCAAGAGCCCCGACGGCTCGGTCGAGCACACCGGTGACAACCTCACCGGTGAGGGCGAGGGCGACGACGAGGTCATCAAGGTCAACCTGGCCGGCGTCCCGGCCGACGTCGACAAGATCGTCTTCCCGGTCTCGATCTACGAGGCCGAGAGCCGTCAGCAGAGCTTCGGCCAGGTGCGCAACGCGTACATCCGCGTGGTCAACCAGGCGGACAACACCGAGCTCGCCCGCTACGACCTGAGCGAGGACGCCTCGACGGAGACCGCCATGGTCTTCGGCGAGCTCTACCGCAACGGCGCGGAGTGGAAGTTCCGTGCCATCGGCCAGGGGTATGCCTCGGGTCTGCGCGGCATCGCGCAGGACTTCGGCGTCAACGTCTGAGCCGGTCCGGAGGGTCCTCCGGACATCGCCGGTTCCATCGCGTCCGGCGCCGATCATGTGCGGCGCCGGACGCGCTCGGCAGAGCGCCCGCGTCCGTAGGCGCCCGTGCCGGGCCCAAGACCGTCCATCGACACGGGGAGGACACACCATGGGCGTCACGCTCGCCAAGGGAGGCAACGTCTCCCTCTCCAAGGCCGCACCCAATCTCACTCAGGTGCTGGTCGGGCTCGGCTGGGACGCGCGATCCACGACGGGAGCCGCCTTCGACCTCGACGCCAGCGCACTGCTGTGCCAGTCGGGCCGGGTCCTCGGCGACGAGTGGTTCGTGTTCTACAACAACCTCACCAGCCCCGACGGTTCCGTCGAGCACACCGGCGACAACCTCACGGGTGAGGGCGACGGCGACGACGAGTCCCTCATCGTGAACCTCACGCAGGTGCCGGCGCACTGCGACAAGATCTGTTTCCCGGTGTCGATCCATGAAGCCGACAATCGCGGGCAGACCTTCGGGCAGGTCAGCAATGCCTTCATTCGCGTGGTGAACCAGGCGGACGGTCAGGAGCTGGCACGGTACGACCTGAGCGAGGACGCCTCGACGGAGACGGCGATGATCTTCGGTGAGCTCTACCGATATGGCGGGGAGTGGAAATTCCGTGCAGTCGGGCAGGGGTACGCGTCCGGGCTTCGAGGCATCGCTCTAGACTTCGGGGTCAACGTTTCGTAAAGCCGCGCACGGCGCGGGGGAGCCCCGTACTCACCGGGGGAGACCCTTACACACATGATGGGGTAGCCAGTGGTTCTGAAAACCTTCGGCTGGTCGTTCGCGGTTACCGCGCTCGGTCTGGTCGCAGCGCTGTTCTACGGGGGGTGGCAGGCATTCGGCATCGTCGCGATCCTGTCGATCCTGGAGATCTCGCTGTCCTTCGACAACGCGGTGATCAACGCCGGAATCCTGAAGAAGATGAGTGCCTTCTGGCAGAAGATCTTCCTCACCATCGGTGTGCTCATCGCGGTCTTCGGTATGCGGCTGGTCTTCCCCGTCGTGATCGTGGCCGTCAGCGCCCAACTCGGACCCATCGAGGCCATTGATCTCTCGTTCAATGACCCCGATCGCTACAAGGAACTGGTGACGGACGCCCACCCGTCCATCGCCGCCTTCGGTGGCATGTTCCTGCTCATGATCTTCCTCGACTTCATCTTCGAGGACCGTGACATCAAGTGGCTCGGCTGGCTGGAGCGTCCGCTCGCCAAGCTCGGCAAGGTCGACATGCTGTCGGTCTGCGTCGCGCTCATCGTCCTGCTGGTCTCGGCCATGACGTTCGCGACCCAGGCCCACCAGCACGGTGGGGGGCACGCCGACAAGGCGTCGACCGTCATGCTCTCCGGCATCGCCGGTCTGATCACCTACCTCGTGGTCGGCGGTCTCTCCGGATTCTTCGAGAACAAGCTCGAGGAGGAGGAGGAGCGCGAACACGAGGCCGAGGAAGAGGCCAAGAAGGCCGGGAAGCCGGTCTCCGCGGTGGTCCTCGCCGGCAAGGCCGCGTTCTTCATGTTCCTCTACCTCGAGGTCCTCGACGCGTCCTTCTCGTTCGACGGCGTCATCGGCGCCTTCGCCATCACCAACGAGATCGTGCTGATGGCCCTCGGCCTCGGTATCGGCGCCATGTACGTCCGTTCGCTCACCGTGTACCTGGTCCGCCAGGGCACGCTGGACGACTACGTCTACCTGGAGCACGGCGCGCACTACGCGATCGGCGCGCTGGCGATCATCCTGCTCGTCACCATCCAGTACGAGATCAACGAGTTGATCACCGGTCTCGTCGGAGTCGTGCTGATCGGCTGGTCCTTCTGGTCCTCCGTGCGCCGCAACAAGGCGCTCGCAGCGGCCGACGGCGACGGCGGCGGTTCCGATTCCAAGGCGGAAGTCTCCTCCGGGGTGTGACCCGGTAAGGAATGAGGAACGCTCTCTCTGCGGGGCGGCCCACGCGGCGGTTCTCCGGGAACACCCGGAACCCGGCCGGGTGGCCGCCCCGCAGTGACGTGTGGAGCGTGTGGGCCGTGTGGGCCGTGTGTGCGGGGTCGGGGTACTACCGAAAGAAAATATGGGGGTTGGGATGGCCTTCTGGGACGGCCTTTTTCCGTTGCGGTCGGCGCAGTTCGAGTCGGGCAACTCCGCGACGAACTCGATCGTGCTCTCCAAACGCAACGCGACGGTCTCGCTGAACAAACAGGGCGCGCTGTCGGGCAACCTGCGCGTCAACCTGTCGTGGCGGATGCGTACGTCGGACATCGGCGGCAGGTCGCGGCAGAGCGGCAGGCTGCTGCGTCCGCTGAAGCTCTTCCAGCCGGACGTGGTCCAGGCGCACACCCAGGGCATGGTCAACGTCGACCTGGACCTGGGCTGCATGTACGAACTGGCGGACGGGACCAAGGGCGTGGTGCAGCCCCTGGGCAACTTCATCGGCGACCTGAACACGGCGCCGTACGTCAGGCTCAGCGGGGACGACCGTTTCGGGGCGCCGTCGGGCGAGACCGTCTACGTGAACCTCGACAAGCGTGACGAGATCAAGCGCCTGCTGTTCTTCGTGTACATCTACGACCAGACCCCGGCCTTCGACCGTACGCACGCCAAGGTGACGCTCTATCCGGGCAACGGTCCGCGCATCGAGATCGAGCTGGACGAACGGGCCCCGCAGGCCCGCTCCTGCGCGGTGTTCACGGTGGACAACGTCAAGGGCGAGCTGATCGTGCGCCGCGAGGTGAAGTTCGTGTACGGCTTCCAGTCGGAACTGGACCGGATGTACGGCTTCGGTATGCAGTGGGGACGCGGCTACAAGACACGAGCCTGAGTGCGCGCCGTGGAGGGCGGCCGCGCCCCCGGTTCACGACCGGAGGAACTGCGGGCCCTGCGGGGGGAGCACGAAATTCGGGTCGGCGGAATGCGCCGCCGCCGCGGCAGGCTGCGGGTAGCCGTACGCCGGCTGGGCCGCGGCGGGCTGTGGATAGCCGTAGGCGGGCTGAGGGGCCGCGGTGGGCGGCTGGGGGTAGCCGTAGGCCGGCTGGGGCGCCACGGACGGCTGGGGGTAGCCGTACGCGGGCTGCTGGTGCTGGACCGTGGCCTGGGAGTCGGGCGAGGGCGCGGTGGGCTCCGGCGCGGACGGGGCGGACGTAAACGTGTCGGGGGTGCTGGGCACGGCCGGGGGGCCGGGCTCGGAGGCCGCCTCGGCCTCGTCCACGGAGATGCCGAAGGCGGTGGCCAGTCCGACGAGCCCCGTCGGGTATCCCTGTCCCACCGCCCGGAACTTCCAGCCGTCACCGCGCCGGTACAGCTCGCCGCAGATGACGGCGGTCTCCTCGCCGGTCTCCGCGCGCACATCGAAGACCGCGAGCGGCTCCCCGTCGGCGGATGCCGCGTCGTACAGCGATATCCGCAGGTCCGTCACGCGCTCGAACGGCCCCTCGTCGCAGGACGCGGCGATGACCACCTGGTCCACGGAGGGGTCGAGCGAGGAGAGGTCCGCCTCGATCGTGTCCGTGAGCCCCTCGGGGGCGCTGCGCTTGGGCAGGCGCCGGACGAGGCCCGAAGGATGCCGCGGCTGGTTGTAGAAGACGAAGTCCTCGTCGGAACGCACCCGGCCGGTGGGGTCGATCAGCAGGGCGGAGGCGTCCACATCCGGGACACCGGCGCCCGGGGTCCAGCGCAGCACGGCCCGTACGGCCATGGCATCGAGTGGGACGTTCGAGCCCTTCAGCATCGCGTGCGTCATGGCGGTCATCCTGCCTGCTGGGGGGGCGTCCGGACAACGCGGGGGTACGAAACAGTAGGCCAGGCACGGTTCGCGGGGAGCACGCAGGCGCGCCGCGCGGGTGTGAGATACGTCGGGGACACCCGAAGTTCACGGGGACGGGGAACCGACGACACCTGCCCGAACGTACTATTACCGGCCATACGTTGTCCGGCCTCTATGGCAGTACGGGGGAATCACATGCGTCATTTCGGGCATATCTCGCCCGCTGTCCGGGAGAGTCTGTTCTTCAGGGAACCGTGCGAATTCGGCGCGCGTTCCTCCTCCCGCATGCTGTCCGTGGCCTTGGGGGCCACGCTCTACAGTCCCGCGACCCGGCCCAGGCTGGCCGACGACGTGATCAAGCAGACCGGGCAGGGCGTCGTCTCCATGGTGCTCTGCCTGGAGGATTCCATCGACGACTCCGAAGTGGTCGGTGCCGAGGCCAATCTGGTCCGGCAGTTCGCCGACCTCGAGGTGCGGGACGCCGAGGTGCCGCTGCTCTTCATCAGGGTCCGTGAACCGAGGCAGATCTCCGACCTCGTACGGCGGCTCGGAAGCTCCGTCCGATTCTTGTCCGGATTCGTACTTCCGAAATTCACGGAGGAGCGGGGCGAGCTCTTCCTGGAGGCCCTCACTGCGGCCGAAGCGGACAGCGGACACCGGCTGTTCGCGATGCCCGTGCTCGAATCACCCGAGCTGCTGCATCTGGAGACCCGGGGCGAAACCCTCCGGGGAATCGCCCGCACCGTCGAAAAGTACCGCGAGCGCGTCCTGGCGCTGCGGCTCGGTGTCACCGACTTCTGCTCCGCCTACGGTCTGCGCCGGGCCCCCGACATGACGGCGTACGACGTCCAGATCGTCGGCGCCGTCATCGGCGACGTCGTCAATGTGCTGGGCCGGGCGGACGGCACCGGCTTCACCATCACCGGGCCCGTATGGGAGTACTTCCGCCTCCAGGAGCGGATGTTCAAGCCCCAGCTGCGCCGCAGCCCCTTCATGGGGCAGGCGGAGGAACTGCGCACCGCGCTCATCGAGCACGACCTCGACGGGCTGCTGCGCGAGATCGAGCTCGACCGGGCCAACGGGCTGCTCGGCAAGACCTGCATCCATCCGTCCCACGTCCTGCCCGTGCACGCGCTGTCGGTCGTCAGCCACGAGGAGTACAGCGACGCGCAGGACATCCTGCGGCCCGAGCGCGGCGGTGGCGGAGTGCTGCGCTCCGCCTACACGAACAAGATGAACGAAGTGAAGCCGCACCGTGCCTGGGCCGAGCGGACCCTGCAGCGGGCCGAGGTCTTCGGCGTGGCGCGCGAGGACGTCGGCTTCGTGGAGCTCCTGGCCGCCGGCCTGGCGCGTTGAGCGTGGACAGGGGCGAGGCGGCGGGCACGGGCGAGGCGGACCTGCGCGGGCACGGGCCGGTACACGAGCACATACGGGAAGAAGAGGCAGTGGACGTGGAGTGGTCGGGTAACTGGGTCGCCGGGCGGCTCGGGGTCGAGCTCGCCGGTGACGGGGAGATCCGGGAACTGCTAGGCCTCGCCCTGCGCCGCAACCCGAAGCGGGCCCACCTGCTCGTGTCGAACGTCCTGGGCAAGCACGTGCCGCAGCGGCCGTCCGTCGTCCACGGCGTGGGCTACGAGCTCGGCGAACGGGTACGACACCTGCTGGGCGAGACGGAGGCCCGCCGCGCGGTCGTCCTCGGTTACGCGGAGACGGCGACGGGCCTCGGCCACGCCGTCGCGGACGGGCTCGGGGTGGCTCCGTACCTCCACTCGACCCGGCGCCCCGTCACCGGCGTCGCGCAGGCGGGCGGCTTCGAGGAGGCGCACTCGCACGCCACCTCCCATCTGCTGCTGCCCGAGGACCCGGACCTGCTGAACGCCACCGGGGAGGGCGCGCCGCTGGTCCTGGTCGACGACGAGTTCTCCACCGGCAACACCGTGCTCAACACCATCCGCGCCCTCCACGCGCGCTACCCCCGGGACCGGTACGTCATCGTCGCCCTGGTGGACATGCGGTCCGAGGCCGACCAGGGGCGGCTCGCCGCGTTCGCCGAGGAGATCGGCGCCCGCGTCGACCTGGTGGCCCGGGCCCGTGGCACCGTGCGCCTGCCGGACGGCGTCCTGGAGAAGGGCCGGAGCCTGGTGGCCGCGCAGGAGGCGGCCACCACCGAGGGCGAGCCCCCGGCTCCGCGCTCCGTCCCCGCCCGCGTCGCCCTCGACTGGCCGGCCGGCGTACCCGACGGCGGACGCCACGGCTTCACCCCCGTCCACCGGGCGGCCCTGGAAGCCGCCCTCCCGGCCATGGCGGGCCGTGTCGCCGAGGCCCTGGGCGAGGCCCGCAGGGTGCTCGTCCTCGGCTTCGAGGAGCTGATGTACGCGCCCCTGCGCCTCGCCACCGCGCTGGAGGCCGCCACCACGGCCGAGGTCCGCTACTCCACCACCACCCGCTCGCCCGTGCTCGCCGTCGACGACCCCGGCTACGCCATACGCAGCCGCCTCGTCTTCCCCGCCCACGACGACCCCGCCGACGGGCCGGGCGACCGGTACGCCTACAACGTCGCGGGCGCGGGATTCGACGCCGTCGTCGCCGTCGTCGACTCCACCGCCGACACCCCCGCACTGCACGCCCCCGACGGACTGCTGGCCCGGCTCGCCGCGCACACCGACCGGGTCCTGCTCGCGGTCGTCCCCTCGTACGTCCCGTCGCCGGCCTCCCACAGGGCCTCCCACAGGCAGGAAGCCGCCATGCTGCCCGAACCCCTCCGGGGCCCCGCCTTCTCCTCGTACGCGGCGGACGACGTCGGCTGGCTGCTCCAGGACCTCTCGGACACCCCCCTGGAGGCCCCCACCGAGGAGCGCGAGGAGGCGATCCAGAGCGGCGGCGCGCACTACGCCGAATCGCTGCCCGTCGAATACCAGCCCAGCCCGCAGTACCAGGCGCTGTTCAAGACCGCGCTGGACACCTCGGCGGCCCGTATCGCCCGTGCCGTCGGCACCGTCACCGAGACCGTCCTCGCGGAGAGGGGGCCCCGCCCCGTCCTGGTCTCCCTCGCCCGGGCCGGCACCCCCGTCGGCGTCCTCATGCGCCGCTGGGCCCAGCACCGGCACGGCCTCGACCTCCCGCACTACGCCGTCTCCATCGTCCGGGGCCGCGGCATCGACGCCAACGCCCTGCGCTGGCTGGCCGCCCACCACGACCCGGCGGACATCGTCTTCGTCGACGGCTGGACCGGGAAGGGCGCCATCACCCGCGAACTCGCGGCGGCGTTGGAGGAGTTCGAGGGCTTCGACCCGGAGATCGCCGTCCTGGCCGACCCGGGCGGCTGCGTGCGGACGTACGGGACACGTGAGGACTTCCTCATCCCGTCCGCCTGCCTCAACTCCACGGTGTCCGGGCTGATCTCCCGCACGGTCCTGCGTTCCGACCTGGTGGGCCCGCACGACTTCCACGGCGGGAAGTTCTACCGCGAACTCGCGGACTCCGACGTCTCCGGCCTGTTCCTGGACACGGTCGCCGCACGCTTCGACGAGGTCGCCGACGCCGTGGACACCGAGGCCAAGGCACTGCTCGCCGCGGACCGCGCCCCCACCTGGGAGGGCTGGGCCGCCGTCGAGCGGATCAGCGAGGAGTACGGCATCCACGACGTGAACCTGGTCAAGCCGGGCGTCGGCGAGACGACCCGCGTGCTGCTGCGCCGAGTGCCCTGGAAGATCCTCGCCAAGCGGGGGGCGGGCGCCGACCTCGACCACGTACGGCTGCTCGCCGAGCAGCGCGGTGTCCCGGTCGAGGAGGTCGGGGAACTCCCGTACTCCTGCGTCGGGTTGATCCACCCCAAGTACACCCGCGGCGCCACCGGCGCGGACGGCACGGCGGTGACGGCGAAGTGAGCGACATCGTGAACACACCTGCGCACGCTGCCGCGAACGCCCCCGTGACGTTGGTGGCCAGTGACCTCGACCGCACCCTCATCTACTCGGCGGCGTCCCTCCAGCTGACCATGCCCGACGAGCAGGCCCCACGCCTGCTCTGCGTGGAGGTGTACGGCGGGGCACCCCTCTGCTACATGACGGAGACGGCCGCCGCGCTGCTCGACGAACTGGCCCGCAGCACGGTGTTCGTCCCGACCACCACCCGGACCCGGGAGCAGTACCACCGCATCCACCTGCCCGGCCCCGCCCCCCGGTACGCGATCTGCGCCAACGGCGGTCACATCCTGGTCGACGGGGTCTCCGACCCGGACTGGCAGGACCACGTGGTCCGCCGCATCGACGGCGAGTGTGCCTCCCTCGCCGAGGTCAGCGCACACCTCCAGGCCGCGGGAGACCCCTCGTGGCTGCTCAAGGAACGGGTCGCCGAAGACCTCTTCGCCTACCTCGTCGTCGACCGCGCCGCGCTCCCCGAGGGCTGGGTGAAGGAGCTGTCCGCCTGGGCGGACCCCCGGGGCTGGACCGTCTCCCTCCAGGGCCGCAAGATCTACGCCGTACCCAAGCCGCTCACCAAGAGCGCCGCGATGCGCGAGGTGGCCCGCCGCTGCGGCGCCACACTGACGCTCGCCGCCGGTGACTCGCTCCTGGACGCCGACCTGCTGGTCGCCGCCGACCGGGCCTGGCGCCCGGGCCACGGAGAGCTCGCCGACTGCGGCTGGGGGGCGCCCGGCACCGAGGTGCTCCGGGAGCGGGGCGGCGCCGCCGGGGAGGAGATCCTGCGCCGCTTCCTGCGTGCCGCCGACCCGCGGCGGGCGGGTCGCTGAGCACGCCCGAGCGATCTTCGGCAAGCTTGCCGCGCCACCCCTGACGGAGGAGACGCGCATGACCAAGGGCAACGACACCAAGATCACCGACGAGCTGTACGCGTACGCGCTGGCCCACAACCCGCCGCTGGACGTGGTGCAGCGCGAGCTCGTGGAGACCACCTACGCCGAGCTGCCCGCCCACGCGGGCATGCAGTCCGCGCAGGAGCAGGGGCCGCTGCTCGCCTTCCTCGTCCGGCTGACCGGTGCCCGGCACATCGTGGAGGTCGGAACCTTCACCGGCTTCTCGGCGCTGTCGATGGCCCAGGCACTTCCCTCGGACGGGGTGCTGATCGCCTGCGACATCTCGGAGGAGTGGACGGCGTACGGCCGGGAGGCATGGGAGAAGGCGGGCGTCGCCGACCGCGTCGACCTGCGGATCGCGCCCGCACTCGACACCCTGCGCGCGATGCCGGCCGAGCCGCACATCGACATGGCCTACCTGGACGCGGACAAGGGCAACTACATCGCGTACTGGGAGGAGCTGGTCCCCAGGATGCGCCCCGGCGGGCTCGTCGTCACCGACAACGTCCTCTTCCACGGGAGCGTCACCGATCCGCGGGCCACCGGGAACGCGGACGCCATCAGGGAGTTCAACGACCATGTGGTCGCCGACGCCCGGATGGACAGCGTGCTGCTGACCGTGGCGGACGGGCTGACGCTCTCGCGCAGGAAGTAGCGGCGGCGCCCTGTTCGGGGTCAGCCGCAGCAGCCCCCGCCGCAGCAGCCGCCACCGCCACCGCCCGCAGGGGCGGAGGCCGGGGCGGAGGCGGCCGAGCCGCCCACGGCCACGGTGGAGAGCAGCTTCACGGTGTCCTCGTGCCCGGCGGGGCAGGAGGCAGAATCGGACGACTCGGCCATCGGGCGGCTGAGCTCGAACGTCTCACCACAGGGGCGGCAGCGGTACTCGTAACGAGGCATGGCCCCAGATTAGAGCCTCTTCCCCCTGGCGCTTCCCCTCGCGACCTCGGGCATCGGGGCGACCGTGCGGCGCTCCTCCCGTGCGGCCTGCTCGGGGTGGCGGGCGCGCCAGTACGGATTGTCGTGGGGGAGGCCGCCGCTGACCCTCCCGTACATGCCGAACATCATCAGCAGCAGCCCGACCACGAAGCTGAACAGTACGTTCTGCATGTGGAAGGCCAGGAAGTTCATACTGCTGTCCAGCAGGGCCAGATTCACGAACCCGCTGAGGACGAAGGCGACGCCCAGGACCATGTTCAGCGTCGAGGCGAAGTTCCCGCCGATGACCATGCCGACGAAGAGCAGCAGCCCGACACAGATCGACAGGATGCTCAGCGCACCGTTGGTGTTGAGGCCCGCCACCGTGTCGCCGCCGGTGTCGAAGAAGCCGATACGGTCGATGAGCCCCAGGATGCCGAAGGCGAGGAGCACCAGGCCCATCAGGCCCGCGCCCACCCGGTAGAACCGGCTGAGGCTGTGGTCGACGGGCAGGTGCTCGTCGAGCCGGATCGCCTGGCGGCGGGTGGGTTCGTCGGGCCGGTGGGCGGGATGCGGACGGTGCAGGACGTGTGCGGCCATGACGGCCTCCTTCGGCCGTGTGCGGCCAGGAACGCCTCAGCGGAAACCACTGCGTGCTTTGCGTATTTTGCGCACTTCCAGGATCGACCCACCGGCTGCCAGGGACAAATCAGCCCTTCCGGGCCAGCTCCTTCTCGCGTGGCCGGACGCGCTCAGGCGCCGCCGCCCAGCTCCTCGCGGATCGCGGACACCACCCGGTTCGTGGTCTGCCGCACGGCCTCGGCCTCGGTGAGGAAGTGCCAGTAGTCGGGGTGGCGCCCGTCGAGCCCGGCGATCGCCCGGTCCAGCCGCGCCACGGCGTCGTCCAGCGGACGGGCGTGACGCGGGTCGGGCGTGTTGCGTCCGGCCATGGCGAGACGCTGGGCGTCCCGGATCGCGAACCGGGTGCGGTCGATCTCCGCCTGCGGATTCTTGGCCACCGCGTCGAGCCGCTGCAGCCGGTCCCCGGCGGCGGACACCGCCTCGTCGGTCGCGTTGAGCAGCGCCCGGACCGTACTCAGGCGGGATGTGGCATCGGGCCAGCGCTGCTCGGACCGCGCCTGGGCGGCCTCCGCCAGCTTCGCCTCGGCCTGCCGGACATTGACAGCCGCCTGCTCGGGAACCGGCTGCAGGTCCTGCCAGCAGGCTGCCGAGAACCGCCGCCGGAGCTCGCTGAGCACGGGCTCGACCTGCCCGGCGCGCGTCGTCAGAGCCTGGGCCCGGGTGCGCAGCGACACCAGTCGGCGGTCGATCTCGGCGGCCCGCTCGGGAAGCTGTTCCGCCTCCGCCCGGACCGCCTCGGCGTCCCGCAGCACCCGATCGGCACGTTGCAGCGTCCCGGCCACGCCGTGCTGCCCCGCGCCCTGGTTGAGCTTGGTCAGCTCCGGGGCGAGGGCGGCGAGCCGGGCCGCGAGATCGTCCGCCCGCAGCCCGGAGGCCCGGACCGCGTCCAGGGCGTTGGTCGCGGCGAGCAAGGTCTGCCGGGCCCGCTCCACGGCGGGAGCGAGCCGCGCGAGCTGGGTCTCCGCACTGCTGAGCAGGGTCCCGAGCCCCTGGGCGAACCGGGCGAGCTCACCCTGCACCCGTACGAGGTCGTCCTTGGCCCGCGTCAGCTCGGTCCGCGCACCGGCCGCCGCCGAGGGCTCCAGATCGTCCCGGTCGAGGTCATGGGCGTCGACCGCGGTGATGTACGCGTGGCTGACCTCGTCGATCCGCCGGCCCAGCGCAGCGAAGTCCTCCGCCGCCTTACGGGCGCGGGGTGAACTGTCCACGGCGGTGATCGTCTCGATGGAGATCCGCAGATCGCGCTGAGCGGTGTCCAGCTCGTAGAACGCGGCGGCCGCAGCGTCCTTCGCCGCCTGCGCGTCGGCACGCTCATTCTCGCCGCGGCCCCCGAACCAGCGGCGTGTACCCCCGCCGGCGAACGCGCCCGGCAAGGCCGCGACGACCAGCGGAACCGGCAGCAGCATCAGCACCAGGACATCCCTGACGGTGGAGCCAACACCCGCTTTCGCCTGCGGCCGCGTGTGTGTCGCCGTCACATCCCTCTCCCGTGCCGATTCGCCCTGCCCGGTTCATTCTCGCACCAGTTAGGACGAACGCACGGGCCGGTTAGTTCGCAGTTCGGACGGTGACTTCGCCGTTGTCGCTGCGCGCCTTCACCACGTGCTTGCTGCTGTCGCTGCGGGGCACCTTGACGGAGACGTCACCGTTGTCGGCCTCGGCGGACACCGCGTACGTACTCTTCCCGGCCGGCAGGTCGATGGTCACGCTCCCGTTGTCACTGACGGTGTCCACCAGATCGGGGACCCGGGTGAGCCCGATCCGGACCTCCCCGTTGTCCGACCGGGCGATCACGGACCTCCCCGAAACCCGCTCGGCGTCGACCGAACCGTTGTCGGCGCTCAGCTCCAGCGGCCCGGACGCGTCACGCACCCTGATCCCGCCGTTGTCGGCGGTGATCCTGAGCGGGGCGGTGAAGCCGGCCGCGGTGACCTTGCCGTTGTCCCCCTGCACGGTCAGGGCCAGCCCCCGGGGCACCTTCACCTCGTGGCGCGCCTCGCAGTTGCTGATCAACGCCCGGCACTTCACCTCGAGGCTCAGCTCGTCCCCCTCGAGCTTCCACACGGGATCCGGCCCGCTGCCCAGCATGACCCACCCGTCGATCCGACGGGTCACCTCGATCTGCTCCACGTCGGCGGGCACGAGATCCAGGGTCGAGTTCTCGGCGTCGATGGTGAGTGCCTTCCCGCTGAAGGCGAACGACTTGTACTCGGCGGGGGCATCCTCCGCATCCGTACTGCCACAGCCACTGAGCCCGGCGACGAGAAGCACGGTCCCGGCGGTGGCCACGAGTGCCTGGGTACGTCGTGTACGGATGGTCATGATGTCGAGTCCCCCTGAGAGCGCTGCCGATGTGGCACCACCGTATGTACGGCCCCACCCGCGAACGATCCGGACGGCTACCGTCTTCGGGGTGGGGATACCCCCCGTACCGGCTTCGTGGGAGGTGGGGCGGAGG
Source organism: Streptomyces sp. NPDC005794 (assembly GCF_042871445.1). Taxonomy (NCBI): domain Bacteria; kingdom Bacillati; phylum Actinomycetota; class Actinomycetes; order Kitasatosporales; family Streptomycetaceae; genus Streptomyces; species Streptomyces sp. NPDC005794. The sequence goes on along the minus strand of NZ_JBIAIN010000009.1, from coordinate 203,358 downwards.
GCGGGGCGGGCAACCGGATTGCGGCGGGGGGCCTGGGGCCATGTAATCTGTTGCCTCATCCACGGGTGCGTAGCTCAGGGGTAGAGCGCTGCTCTTACAAAGCAGATGTCGGCGGTTCGAAACCGTCCGCGCCCACCAGCCAGAACGCCCCCGCAGCGAGCCGCTGCGGGGGCGTTGACGGTAGTAGCTGCCCGCGCCCCGACAACCGCTCCCAAGCCGGTTGCCACCAACCCGATCACTGCGATGGCGAGAGGAACCACGAAATCCGTCACGGCGGCACATCATGGCTGCTCAATCAGTTCAAGGGAACACCGCGTCGTGCGGCCTGACAGCAGGACCAACGGCATCACAGCTCGTCAATCAACCGCGAATACATGAACATGTCCCGGCATTCGTCCCCCACCTGTTGCCATCCACGCAGCACCGAGCGCAACCCGCGCGGAGCAACCTCACCGCTGCTTCATCAATGACGACAGAGGGTGTCGGGTTTACGGCCGACGATGGACGTATGCGCGAAACCCCAGAAGAACTCAACAAGCTCCAGTCCCTCCTCGGCTCCTCCCTCTCCGGCTCGACCGCACACCTCCGCTCGATCGTCGAGGGCCGCACCATCACGGCGGCGCAGCTCACCGGGGTCCTCACCGGCATGTGCACGCTCGCCCTCTCCACGGTGACCGCAAAGGGCGAACCGCGGATCAGCGGCGCCGACGGGCACTTCCTGCACGGCCGGTGGCACTTCGGCACGGCGCGCAACGCCGCCAAGGCCCGCCATCTCGCGGCCCGTCCGGCCGCCAGCGTCGCGCACATGCGCGGCGAGGACCTCGGCGTGTTCACCCACGGCACGGTGGAGGAGCTGAACCCCGAGGACGCCGAGACCACGGCCGACTGGCAGGAACTCCTCGCCTACTTGAAGGACTTCTACGGCGACGACGACGCCTTCGACTGGAACCGCGAGGTCGTCTACTACCGGCTGAACCCGCACTGGATGACCGTCTACGCCCCCGACCTCGACAAGCTCACCGGCACGTGACGCCGGGCCCGTCGACGAGGGCCTGCACCTGCGCGTACGTGGGTGCGGGGCCGGTCGACGGCGCGCCGTCGCGTACCGCCAGCGCCGTGGCGACGGCCTCGCCCAGCGCCCGCCGGTACAGCAGCGACCCGAGGCTGCCCCGCCCCCAAGCTCTCAACTCCTTTCCCAAGCCCTCAACTCCGCTTCGCTGCGTTCGAGCAGGGGGCCGCTCGGCGTCTTGCCGGTCCAGGGGACCAGGAACGGCAAGGTCGCGAGTTGGCCCCGAACGCACGGAAGCAACTCCGCAGAGCACGACGACGGACCCTTGAGTTCCCACCGAGAACCCTTCAGTTTGCGTGAACTTACGGGCCTCTTCGGCCTCGGGACGGGTTGGCGCTGAGAACGATCATGGGCAGGGCGTGAGTGTGCTGACCCGGTTCTCGTACTCGCGGCGGGCCTTGCGCTGGGCAGGGTCCGCGGGGAGGCCCTGGTCGCCGTCGAGCGGCTGGCAGCGGGCGAGGAGCTGGCGGTGGACGGCCGGGGTGGTGCTGACGCCCAGGGTGTAGCCCTGGCCGCGCCGTACGGTGACCCCCTGGTCGAGCGCGGCCCGCTCGGCGGGTTCCAGGTCGGCCGCGTGGAGGAAGCCGGCGACCTTGCCGGGCATGTCGAGGGTGACCGGCAGCTCCGGGGCGGGCGCGCCCTTCTCGACGGCGGTGTGGTCGGGTAGAAGGTCGGCGACGGCTGTGCGGATCGCGCCGCGGCTGACGCCGTGGTCGCGGGCGAGCGCGGCAATGGAGCGGTTCTCCAGGTACGCAGTGCGGACGGCGCCGGTCTTGTCTGCCGCCACAGCGGGGCGGCGTCCGCCCTTGCTGCCCTAGGAGCCGTACCTCTGCCCGCATGCCGCGCCATCGCGGACGGCGATCCGGATGCGGCTGGCCCCGCGTGGCGCGGGGCCAGCCGTGCGCCGTGGGTCAGGAGAGGGGGTGCAGCCAGTGGGCCTCCAGTTCCCCATCGAGGAGGCCCGCGATGGCGGCGAAGTACGTCTGCATGAACGGCTGCGAGACGTGCGCCAGCAGGTGGGCGCCGGAGGACCAGCGCTCGTAGAAGGCGAAGGCGCCCGGCTGGTCCGGCGTGGTGTGCACCACGTACTGCTCGCATCCGTCCTCCTTGCGGGTGAGGCCGATGATCGCCTGGATCTCGCCCAGCATCCGGCCCTCCCCGCCCGCCTTGGCCCGGGCGTATCCATATACCGCGACTGGCGTGTCCGAGGCGAGGATGGCGGCTGGGATGAGGCCGTCGGGTGTCGTGTCGTCAGTGCTCATGAGGTCCTACTCCGTCATGGTCGGTTCCGCCGGTGCTGATGGCCGGCTACCGGAGTGTAAAAGTTGACGTTAACGTCAAAGGCAAGTCGGGTGACGAAACCCGGGACGGCCCGACAACAACCGGGACCCAGCGGCATGCGGAGCAGAGGGAGCGACGGGATGCGAATCGGCGAGGTGGCATCGGCCGCGGGAGTGAGCACGCGGGCGCTGCGCTACTACGAGCAGCAGCAGCTCATCGCGTCGAGCCGCAGCACAGGCGGGCAGCGCCTCTACACCCCGGACACGGTCGAGCGAGTGCGGTGGATCCAGCTCCTCTACGCTGCCGGGCTGAGCAGCCGGACGATCGTGGAGTTCCTGCCGTGCGTGCACACCGGTATCGCCGGCCCGGAGATGATCGCCCGGCTTCGCGCGGAGCGGGACCGCCTCGACGATCACATGCGGGACCTTGCCGCCACGCGAGCCCGACTGGACTCTGTCCTCGCCGCCGCCGAGTTCGGCACGACACGGCCGGCCGGCGAGGCCGCGGGGGTCTGAGGCTCGACCAGCACGCGCACGCCTTGACCCGGTAGCGGTCGACACCCTTGGCCGGGTCGTGGGTCGGGCCTGTTATCGGCGCACCCTGGAGGAGCGTGAGGTCTGCTGGACGGATGCCCGGCCAGGAGGTCGGGCATCCGTCCAGGAAGCTCGTCCGTTCCTGGTCAGTCGGCCCGGCTCTTCTCCGGCAGCAGCGCCAGTACCGCCACGACGGCCCGGTGGTCCGTACCCGGTACGGTGCGCGCGCCGGTGGAGACCCCGACCAGGCCGGGGCCGTGCAGGACGTGGTCCAGCTGGATCAGAGGTGGGACGGGGGCAAGGCCGACGGGCCAGGTGCGGACCCAGCCGTGGCCGAGTTCCGCATGGGTGTCCGTGAGGCCGGCCGCGATCAGCTCCCGCATCGGGGCGTGGTCGAGGGAAGCGTTGAAGTCGCCCAGGAACACGGTGTCCGGGCCGCTGCGCCGGGCCAGGGAGGCAAGGGCGGTCATGTCCCGGGTCCAGCGCTTCGCGTCTCCGAGCGGGTAGTAGGTGTGAACGGCCACGAACTGCACCCTGTGCCCGCCGACCGTGACCTCGGCGGTGGTCTGGGGCCAGGCGGTGTCGATCTGCGTCGTGCCGGCGTGAGACAGCGGGTGCCGTGAGTAGATCGAGGAGTCGTACTCGGGGTGCAGTTCCCGGTACGGCATCAGCGCGCTCATGCCCGCCTCGTCGAGCGCGTCCAGACCTCCCGACGGCATCTGCTCCACAGCCAGCACATCGATTCGCTCGGTGCGGACCAACTCCACCACTGCACGGGGATCGGCGCCGCCGCCGTCGGCGTTGATGGTGGCGACACGCAACTCGACCGATCCCGGCGGCACGTTCCGGCCCTCAGGTGTGAACCGTGGTGCGAGCAGCGCCACGTGGGCGAGCACCAGAGCCGCGACGACGGCCACAGCCCATCGGGACCGCAGGGCAGGAACGGTGACCATCGTGCCCAGGACGAGCACGACGAGAACCGCCGAATAGGGGAAGAGGGCCATGGGTATCGCGAGCGGCGTTCCCGTGTCGAGCCCCGTCAGCCGTACGACGAGCAGCGCGGCGGGTGCGGCGAGCACGAGGCCACAGCCCAGCAGTCCCCATGTCCGTCGGCGTCGGCCGAGTGTCCGCCGTCGGTCCGCATCGCGCGGGGCGCCGGTAACCGTGCCTGTCATTCGTCCCCACCCTGGATTCGTGCCCGTTCCGATGACAGTGATCATCTGTCCCCGGTACCGAGACGTCCGCACGGGCGCGCACGGTTCCTGGTGCGGACGGCGGCCGGGCCGCTGCAGAGCCCTGACCATCGCCCCGACCTGCGGCAGCGAGGGGATGTGGGCCGCAGAACCGGCCGGGCCACGATCGCGGCGGGGGACGCGTCCGCCCTCGGCCGAGGCGCTCCGGGCGCGGCCATCTGCGCTGCGGGCGTCGGGGCAGCCGGAACAGGAGCACACTGGCCGTATGGCCCTACCGAAAACGCACCACTGCTCGACCTGCCCGGAAGGTGCCACGCCGGACTCGGTCCTTCACGAAGACCTCGTCGTCGGAGCACCGCTGTCCATGGAAGAACTCACCGACGCGCAGCGTCTCGACCGGTTCGCCCGCAAGTACGCCCACGACGGTTGCGAGGTCAGAGAAGTCCGGCGCGTCCCGCAGGACAACTTGAGCGGATACGCCTGGTCCGTACGCTTCACCGAAAGCTCATGACCCGCGCCCACCCGTGCGGAGGCCTCCGATCGATCATGGTCGGGGGCCTTCGGCCTCTGCTTCCGACAGGACGCAGCGGGCTGAAGAGGGTGGAGGGGCCGTCCGTAGCTCGTAGGTGACCGACTCGCGGATCTCGTCCGGCAGACCTTCGTACGTGGGCGTTTCGTCGTCGGCGGACACGTGACTCCCAGGTCTCAGGGCATGGTGTACGTGACGATCGCGCGCGCCGGATTCCGGAAGCGTTCGGCGGTGAACGGTGAACGTTCGACCAGTACGGTGCAGGCCGTGCCCGTGTAGGACGCGACGGGGCCCCGGATGCCGGAGCCGCACAGGCCGTCCGGGAGTTCGGTTTCGCCTTCGCCGAGCGCGTAGGCGCCGCCGTCCTGCCCGTCGAGCGGGGACTCCCCTTCGGGGACGAGGCCCGCGCGGTGGAGGTAGTCCGGTATCCGACCGCTGAGGAAGGAGACCTGGGCGCGACCGTCCTGGGTGAAGTAGTGGACGTCGGAGGCGTCCGAGGGCAGCGCCGTGCCGATTTCGCCCGACAGCCGGACGTCGCTGCCCTCGCAGGCCTGTGGGTCGCCGAACGGGTGGAACAGCTCGTCCTGGAACAGCCAGGTGATCGCTCCGGCCGGTATCGCCAGGACGAGGACGGCGATCCCGAGGCGCGACAGCACGCGCCGTCCTCGGGGCCTGTCGGCGGGCGTGCCGCCGTCGGCCCGTGCGTCGTCTCGCCAGGAATCAGTCATGAACGCCCCCTCGGTCATGCATGCGAACACGCGGAGCCTATGCCAGTGGTCCAGCGGTGGCCGCTGGACCCGTCATCGCGCTGTCATGCCTCCGGAGCGCGCGGCCAGGACCGCGCTGAGCGGGACGGCCGCGTCGAGGAGCGCGCGGGAGCGGGCCTCGATGCTCGAGTCCCGGACGGCCAGCGCGGCTTCGATGTCCTCCCGCCCGTGCCCGCGTCGCAGACTCGGCATCAGGGCCCGGAGCGGGGCGACGCGATAGCCGGCGCCGCGTAGTTGGTGCACGATCCGCGCGTCCCGGGTCTGGGCCGGTGAGTACCGTCGCGTGCCGCGCGGCGGGACCCGGTCAGGGACTGCGAGCCCTTCGGCGTCCCAGTGCCGCAACGTCGAAGGGCGCACACCGAGCGCGGCGGCGAGTTCGGAGACGCTCATCGAGTCCGACGGGCGTACGTCTTCGATCAGCTCGGCGGAGATCACCGCGGCGGCTTCCTCGGCCAGTTCGAGGTCCGTACGCTCCCGGTGGATTCGGGCGTGTGCCGCGTCGAGCAGTGCCAGAACCTCGGTGGCCGGGCGTTCGTGGGCGGCGCGAACGATCCGCTTGGCCTCGACCGGGCCGGTGGCGCTCGCGAGGGCTCGGTAGGCCAGAGCGGACCGCAGGTGGCTCTCCCCGTAGATCCGGTAGCCCGAAGCGGTGCGCGCGGCCGGCGGCAGGACCCCGTCCCGTTCGAGGTTGCGGACCTGCTGGACGGAGTACCCGGCACGTCGTGCGACGTCGGCCGTGCGCAGGGACGACGACTTGAGGGTTGGCACCGCCACTCCTTCGTATTCAGGATCGAAGTCTCCACAAGCACCTTAATGAAACGCTTGAGCACATGACCATCGACGAGATCATCGCTTTCGTGGAAGACCTCGATGGGGTCCTGGCCGTCAGGCCGGCACCCGACGACGGCTCACCGGAGATCAGCTGGGGGGACACCTTTTTCTTCCACGCACCCGACGGCGTCATGCCGACAGCGACCCAACCCTTCGCGACGCTCGTGACGAAGAACTATCCGGGCGACGAGAGGTCGCGCCTGGACCGCGCGGACACCTTCCGCGTCAACGTCGCCGCCGGGAAGGAGGCGTTCAGGGAGTGGACCGGCCACGCGCCGCGCGAGAGCGCCCCCGACGACGACCCCGGCGTCACCGACACCGTGATGGCGCACCCCGTCCACGGCCCCGCCGGCTGGCTCGCGGTGGTGAATCCGGGACGGCGGACCGATGAGGCCGTGCGCCGGCTGCTCCGCGAAGCCCATCACCTCGCGCGTGCGCGTCACGAGCGACGGACGGACTCCGCTCGGGGCTGACAGGAGCCCCTCAGACGCGTTCCAGGGGGGTGGTGCGGGGGCGGTGGGAGTTCGACCTCGATGGTGTCGTACGGCGGACCGGGCCGCCGTGGCGGACCACGGCCATGATGCCGGACCTGAACGTGAAGTCTCCCGAGACGGGATCGAGGGCGAACATCTCTGCGAGCAGGCCCTGCCGGAAGACGTTGATCTTGGCGCACGGGTTGCGCAGGCCCGTCACCTCCACCACCGCCTGCTCGCCGAGGTGCAGCAGGGTGCCGGTCGGGAGACCGAGCAGGTCGATGCCGCGGGTGGTGACGTTCTCGCCGAGCAGGCCCGCGACGGCGAAGACGGCTGCGGGATCCATCAGGTATTCCGCCGAATGCCTGGACTGTGGTGGGGAGTTGGAGTGCTGGGGTGTCCATGCCCTGGTGGGTGGCTCCCTGCGCTGCGACCGGGTCCACGTGCCCGGTCTGTGGAGCGACGCTGTTCTCGTGTGGGGACGACCTGCCGGCTGAGCTACGAGGCCGGCTGCGCTAGCTGCGGGCGGCGGGGATCGACGCCGTGGCCGTGCGGCCGCAGGACCTGTCCGAAGCCGCTCCGGCCGCCGGCCCCGGGATGCGAGCCGACGAGGCACGGGGGACCGTGGAGGCATGTCAGGACACCCCCCTGTGATCGTGTATCCGCCCTCGCCGACCGGTGGGCGGCGGGTGACCGTGCGCGGGCAGATCGTCGGGCTGGCGCACGGGCGTGGGGACGTCGCCTCGTTCCTCCGGCGGGCCGGGCTCGCCCAGGGGGCCGAGGAGATCGACCTGGGCCGGCCGGAGCTGATCGAGTGGCGGGGCGGAAATCTCGACACCTGGAGGTGAGCGCCGTGAAGCGTCATGGGGCACAGCGGCGCGAGGTGTCACTCGAACCTCCCCCCGGTTACTACGGGGCGGGCGGAGGGACCCCCGATGCCACACAGCGTGGCCTGATCCTCGACTGGGTGGTGGGGCGGCGGGTCGCGGCGGGGTGGCGGGTGGAGTCCCGGTCCGGGAGCCAGGCCGTGCTGGTGCGCGGGCAGCCGGTCAACCATGTGCTGCACGCCTTCCTGACAGTGTTCTCGTGCTGCCTGTGGGGCGTCGTGTGGGCGGTCCTGGCACTGACGAACAGGGTCGAACGGGTGGTGATCACCGTCGACGCCCAGGGGCAGGTCGTGACCGTGGGAGGGCCCTGAGCGAGCCGGGGTCCATCACCCGTTCGGGCGCGTCCGGGTCGTGGCGGGTGGGGCCGTCGCACAGGGTCGGATCTGCCCGCCGCGATGCGGGGTGCTTCGTCGAATGGAGAGTTCCATGTCCCAGTCAGCATCCGCGCCCGGCTCCTCACGACCCTCTGCCCCCGGCCCCGTCAGCCCCTGGGCGGCGAGCGGGGTGATGTTCGCGGGCGTCGTGCTCCTCGTCGACGGCATTCTCGCCGTCGTCAAGGGGATCGCGGGCATCGCGTCCGACGACGTGTACACGCGCATCAGCAACTACACGTTCAAGTTCGACATCACCGCCTGGGGATGGATCCACGTGATCCTCGGGGTGTTCCTGGTGCTCGTCGGATGGGGAGTCCTCACGGGCGCGGCCTGGGCCGTGGGCGTGGGCATCGTGCTGGCCGCGCTGAACCTGATCGCCAACTTCATCTGGCTGCCGTACCAACCGCTGTGGGCGATCATCTCCATCGCGCTCGACACCTTCGTGATCTGGGCCCTGTGCGCCCACCGGGCGAAGCCGGTCATCTGACGTGAACCCGCGACGAGGCGGTCCGGAGCCGGACGCGATCACGGCGCTGGCCGCCGACGCGTATGTCTACGGGTCCCCGCTCGTCCGCCGGCTGTCGGCCGTCCAGACCCGTCTCCAGGAACGCGGCGGGGCGCCGGCACCGTTCAACGACTTCGCCCACGCGGACGGGCCGGCCGCGCCCGGCACCCACACCCCCTACGCCCCGGCCGACCTCGTCGACGCGCTCGCCCAGCTCGACCTCTCCGGCGGGCCGGTCAGGCTGCATGTCCCGGACACCGGCGGGGCGTACTACGTCCTCCAGTTCGTGGACGCGTGGAGCAACGCCTTCGCCTACCTCGGCAGCAGGGCCACCGGCACGGTCGAGGGGGACTGGCTGATCGTGCCGCCCGGCTGGGCCGGCACCGTGCCCGAAGGGGTGTCGGGGGTGATCGACGCGCCCACGTCCGTCGTCTCCGTCGTCGGCCGCCTCGCGTGCGGCGGCCCCGAGGACCTGCCCCGCGTCAGGGCGCTCCAGCAGGAGCTCACGCTCACACATCTGGGGGACCGGGCCCACCGGACCGGGCTCCCGGCGACCGAGGCCGGGGTGCCGGGGGAGCTGCGGTTCTTCGAGGAGCTCCGGGTGTGGATGGGCGACTTCCCGCCCGCCGCCGCCGATCGCGCGTACCAGGACCGCTTCCAGCCCCTGGGGCTCCTGGAGGAGGGGATCTCGCCGTACGTGTCGGCCGGGCCCGGCCTCGTACGCGCGCTGCGGCGGGGGCTCGCGCTGGGCAGGCTCCGGGTGGAGGAGGCGGCGCGCCGGCCCGCGCTCCACGCCGACGGCCCGCCGGACGCCTGGCAGGCGACTCCGCACCTGCGCGACTACAACCTGGACCACTTCGGCGTCGGCACGCTCGGCACGCCGGAGTGGACGATCCCCGACCGGGAGGCGTCGTACCTGGTCAGGGCGGTCGCGGCCCGGCGGGGGCACTGGCTGCCCCACGGGTACGAGGCGGTGTACGCCCACACGGTCCGGGACGCCCGGGGCCGCCCGCTCGACGGATCCCACCGCTACGTCCTGCGTCTCGCACCGCCGCCGCCGGTGCGGGCGTTCTGGTCGCTGACCGTGTACGACAGCCCAGGGGGCCACCTGGTCGCGCATGAGGCGGACCGGTACGCGATCGGGGACCGGACCCCTGGGCTCGCCCACGGCGCCGACGGCTCGCTGACGCTGCGCCTGTCCGCGCAACGGCCGACGGACCCGGCGGGGGAGGCGAACTGGCTGCCGGTACCCGCCGGTCGCTTCCGGCCGGTGCTGCGGCTCCACCTGCCCGACCAGGCCCTTCTCGACGGGAGCTACGTCATCCCGGCGCTCGAGAGGCTCGGGGACCGGCGGGGAGCGTAGGCCCCGAGCCGTGTTGCCGGTGGTGCGTTGCCGGTGGTGCGTTGTCAGTGGTGCGTTGTCAGTGGTGCGTCGCACACTTGAGACATGTGCCGCAGCATCAAGACGCTTCGTCCGCCAGCCATCCCCGAAGAGGCCACCGAGGAGGAGATGAGAGCAGCCGCCCTGCAGTACGTGCGCAAGGTGTCGGGCTTCCGTGCGCCCGCCGCGCACAATCAGGAGGTCTTCGACCGCGCCGTGGCCGAGATCGCCGAGTCGACCCAGCGGCTGCTGGACGGCCTGGAGATACGGGGCGGCGCCCGGGTCTGAGCGCGCGGTCGCGCGGGCCGTCAGCTTCCGGCCGGGGCTCCGGCGGCCGGAACCGCGAGGGTGTGAGCGGGGCGGCGGACCACGAGGGCCGCGAGGGCGCCCGCCAGGAACAGGGCGAGGACGGAGACGGCCGTGCCCAGCCAGCCCGCGCCCAGCCACTGGCCGCCGAAATAGCCGAGGCCCACGCTGTAGACCGCCCAGGCCACTCCGGCCACGGCCGACCAGGGCAGGAATTCCTTCACCCTGCGGTGAGCGGCGCCCGCGCCCAGGGACACGACGGAGCGGCCGGCCGGAGCGAAACGGGCGATGACCACGAGCATCCCTCCGCCACGGCTCAGCGCCGCGCCGAGGCGCTCCTGCGCGGAGGTGAGGCGGCGGGACCGGGCGATGGCCCGGTCGAGACGGTCGCCACCGCGCCAGGCGAGGCGGTAGGCCACGAGGTCGCCGAGGACCGACGCGGTGGCCGCGCAGAGGGTCAGCACCAGGAGTGAGGGCACCTGCCGGGTGGCCTCACCGGCCGCGGCGGTGACCGTGGTCGTGCTCGCGGCCGCGGCGGTGGCCGCGGCGATCACCAGCACGCCGCTGGGGAGCACGGGCAGGAAGACGTCCAGGAGTACCGAGAGGGCGACCACTGCGTAGATCCATGGGCTGCCGGTCAGCGCACCCACACTCTCGAGCACTTTCTACTCCCCGTTCCGGTGTTCCGTGTCAACGCCGCGACGTCGCAGGGGAGCGGCAGGAGCGGCAGGGCCAGCTGTACAGCGTACGCCTGCCGTTCACCCGGTTCACCTGGTATTCACCGGGTGGGCGGCCGATGTCGCACAGGTCACGTACGACCCCGGCCCCCCTCGGGAGGAGGGGGGCCGGGGCGTGGGGGAACGGGTGGGTCCGGAGCGGGGGTCAGGCCGAGACGGCCTGCGCCTTCTCGTGGGCGGGCTCGCTCCCGCGCGCGGCGCCGCCGCGCGAGGAGAACAGCCGGTCCAGGGCCACGGCGCCGGAGCCGGTGAAGACCAGCAGCAGGAAGGACCAGCAGAAGACGACCGAAGCCTCACCGCCGTTCTGCAGGGGGAAGAGTGACTCGGGCTGGTGCACATTGAAGTAGGCGTAGGCCATGGAGCCGGAGGAGACGAGGGCGGCGACGCGGGTGCCGAGGCCGAGCGCGACCAGGGTGCCGCCGACGAGCTGGATCACTGCGGCGTACCAGCCCGGCCAGGTGCCGGCCGGTACGGTGCCGCCGTTCATGGTGCCGCCGAGGACTCCGAAGAGCGAGGCGGCGCCATGGCAGGCGAACAGGAATCCGATGACTATGCGGAAGAGGCCGAGCGCGTAGGGCTGGGCCCGGTTCAGGCGTATGAACATGGGGGGTGGGGCTCCTTCGGTCTGGGGACGGGAACCGATCGGGGCCCCTCAGGTTAGGGTCACCTCATTATTGCTTGCAAGTTCAACATTCTGTCGGCTGGCTGAAAATTGGTCATCTGTTCGAAGTCAGCGTGCGCTCCAGAACGGTCTCGAGCTGTGCCCCCGTTGGCCTGGCCCTGGCCTGAACCAATGTCAGCGCAGCTTTCCGGCCGTGCAGAGTGAGGGTCATGAGCTGATTGCCGAACCACGGTCCGCCCGCCTTCCGCCAGCGCATCGGAGGGCTCCCCGTCCGCCCGTGCCACGCCAGCGCACGCCCGAGCCAGCGGCCCGCCCGGCTCCATCCGAAGCGGAAGCCCGTGCGTATGTATCCGGGGATGGAGTTGTGGACGGGAGAGCAGGTCAGTTGCAGGACGTGTGCGGTCGGAGCGCCCTCCCGTGCGGCATCGGGCCACTGGGGTTCGGCGATGTACGCATGGTGCACATCGCCCGACAGCACGCATACCGTCGCCGGTGCGCCGGGTCCGCTCCCCGCCTCCCTGAGAAGCTCCGACAACCAGCGGAAGGAAGCCGGGAACGCGGCCCAATGCTCCAGGTCACCGGCCCTGCGCACCTTTTCCCCGAAGCGCGCCCAGCGCTCACCCCGCTCGCCGCCGCACAGGGCCGCGTTCCAGGTCTCCGCGTCGTGCACGAGGGGCGGCAGCAGCCACGGCAGTGAAGTGCCGATCAGCAGGTGGTCGTACGCGCCGCGGTCCGCGAGCATCTCCTCGCGCAGCCACCGGGCCTCCTCGTCGCGGAGCATCGACCGCTGCTGTTCCTCGAGGGTCCGGGCCGCCCGGGTGTCCACCATCAGCAGCCGTACTCGGCCGAAAACACGCCGGTAGCTCCACCGGGCCCGCGTGGGGTCGGCGTCCGCGGACGCCGCATGGCCGCGCAACGTCTCGGTGCCGTCCGGGGCGGCACGTACGGCCGCGTAGACCGGGTCGGCTTCCAGGGCGTCGGGGGAGAGGTTGCCGAGGTGCTGATAGACCCAGTACGACATGAGCCCGCTGACGATCCGCTCGTGCCACCACGGTGTGCTGCGCATGTCCTGGACCCAGGCGGCGCTCGTGTTCCAGTCGTCGATGACGTCGTGGTCGTCGAAGATCATGCAACTGGGGACCGTGGAGAGCAGCCATCGCACGTCCGGGTCGAGCCAGGACTCGTCGTAGAGGTGGGTGTACTCCTCGTAGTCCGCGACCTCCGCTCCGGGGGCCTCGTCCAGGTCGCGGCGGGCGGCGATCCGCCGCTCGGTGGCCGGCGACGTCTCGTCCGCGTACACCTGGTCGCCGAGGAGCAGGAGGACGTCGGGGCGTATCGCTTCGGGGTCGGAGGCGAGGCGGGTGGCCAGCGCGTCGAGCGCGTCGGGGCCGATGGCGTCGTGCCCGTGCGCCGGAGGGGCCGCCCAGCGGCAGGAGCCGAAGGCCACCCGGACCGGGCCTGCCTCCTCCGGCTGCGGTACGGCGGGTGTGGTGATGCTGCTCGGCGGGAAGCGGGAGTCCTCGGGCGGCCATACGCGGTGGCCGTCGAGCAGCACCTCGTAGGGCGTGGTCGAGCCGGGTGTCAGACCCGTCACCACCACCAGGGCGTAATGGTGCCCCTCGACGGCGAACGTGGGGGAGGCGCCGGCCGCCCCGTCCGCGCAGCGGACCTCCGCCGTGCAGGGTCTGGAGGCCTCCACCCAGACTGTCGCCCGTGAACCGGACTCCCAGTCGACGTACCTCAGCAGTGGTCCCAGGCGTAGCCCGGCCATGTGTGCCCTCCTAGCGTCGGCGTGACCGATGGCTCCGTAGGTTACGGAACGACGGGGGAGGGCTGCTCGGTTCCGCCGGGGGGAACGTGCCGACGGGCGGTCAGCGGTGGTGCGCGTGCACGACGGCGTGCCCCTTGCCGCGGCTGATCAGCCACTTGTTGACCGGGGCGGTCAGCAGGAGGGCGATGACGAACCCGCCCAGCAGAGAGGTCCAGAACAGGGCGTCGGCGAGGTGCGCGTCCATCGCGCCGGGCACCAGGGCGATGATGCCGTTGTCGACGAGCTCCATCACCGCGATGGAGACGGTGTCGGCGGCCAGCGCGACCTTGATGGCGGTCTTGAAGTCCAGTCCGGCCCTGCGCACCGCGAACAGTGTGAACGAGTAGCCGAACACGAACGCCAGCGCGATCGCCAGGACCATGGTGGGCACGTTGCCCCACATCAGGGCGGTGCCGATGGCCATGCCGAGGATCTCGCCGACGGCGCACCCGGTCAGGCAGTGCAGCGTCGCCCTGGCGGCGGCCGCCCAGGTCGCCCCGCCCGTCCCGTGCCCGGGGTGACCCGTGTGCGCGTCGTGATCGTGAGTGGTGCCGCCGTGAGGGGCTCTGTGCTCCATGGCCGTCATCCCTCATCCCGTCCGGTGCGGGCTGTCCCTGCGTGCCCACGCCAGGACCGTATACCCGGGTCCCTGGGGTGGGCGCGCGGAAAACGGCGGAGGGCCGCGCACGCCGTTCGGCGTGCGCGGCCCTCCGCCAGGTGGTCCCGCCGGGGCGGGAGGGCGGTCAGCAGCCGTTGAGTACGGATTGCAGGGCACTCTTCTCGGTGGAGTCGACGGTGAGGTCGTAGTGGTGCTTCACGTGGACCCAGGCGCGTGCGTAGGTGCAGCGGTAGGCGGTGCGTGACGGGAGCCACTCGCCCGGGTCCTGGTCGCTCTTGGACTGGTTGACGTTGTCGGTGACCGCGATGAGCTGAGGGCGGGTCAGGTCGTTGGCGAAGGACTGGCGCTGGGTGTTGGTCCAGCTGCTGGCCCCGGAGCGCCAGGCCTCGGCGAGCGGGACCATGTGGTCGATGTCCAGATCGGACGCCGCGGTCCAGGTGGCGCCGTCGTACTCCGAGTACCAACTGCCGCTGGTCGCGGCGCATGAGGAGTCCTGGACGACGCCGGTGCCGTCGCGCTTCAGCACCACTTCGCGGGTGTTGCAGGCCCCCGACTGGGTGATCCAGTGCGGGAACTTGTCGCGGCTGTAGCCGGACGAGGAGCCCTCGGTGGAGACGGTGAGCTGGCTCAGATACGTACGGGCGGTCGAGGCGCTGACCGGGGTGGGCATCGCGGCCTGGGCGGTCGGGGCCGTGAGGAGCCCGGTGGTGGCGGCGAGCGCGGCCGTGGCGGCGAGGGCTGCTATGCGACGCGCGTAGATACCTGACATGCGAACTCCCTTGATGTGGGGGGGCGTTGGGCTGGCGACCTACGGAGCCAGGCCATCGTGGCGGCGCCGGGTTTCGGTGGGGTGGTCGCCAGGTAACAGAGTGACGACATGCGCACGTCACATCAAGGGGTAGACGGTTAGGTCTGACGTCCCGTCCGAGAGTTGTTCGAGGACGGGAGTTGACGGGGCGGCGGTTCTCCGGGGCGGGAGTGGGGTGCGCCCTAGGGTGGCAGCGTGCTGCTTCCGGTCACTCCCACGCTCGGTGTCGTGCTCGCCCTGCTCCTGGTGTTCGCCGCCGCCGTCGCCGCGTGGGCTTCGCTGGGCCGGTCCCGTGAGATCGCCGTCGCGGGGCTGCGCGCCGGGGTGCAGCTCGCCGTGGTCTCCCTGCTCATCGGCTGGGTGGTGCGCTCGCCGGTGCCCCTGCTCGGCTTCCTGGCGCTGATGTTCGCGGTCGCCGTGCGCACCGCGGGCAGGCGGCTCACCCGTAACCGCACCTGGTGGTGGGCCGCGCTGCCGATCGGTGTGGGTGTCGTGCCGGTGGTCGTCGCGCTGTTGCTGACCGGGCTCCTCCCGGTACGCGGTATCGCGCTGATCCCGGTCACCGGCATCCTCGTCGGGGGCGCGCTCACCGCGACCGTGCTCGGCGGGCGGCGCGCGCTGGACGAGCTCGCGACGCGGAGGGGGGAGGTGGAGGCCGGAATGGCGCTCGGTCTGCTCGACCGGGACGCCCGGCTGGAGATCGCCCGCCCCGCGGCGTCGGATGCGCTGCTGCCGGGGCTGGACCAGACGCGGACGGTGGGGCTCGTCACCCTGCCCGGGGCCTTCGTGGGCATGCTGCTGGGCGGCGCCTCACCCGTGGAGGCGGGCGCCGTGCAGCTGTTCGTCCTGGTGGCGCTCATGGCGGTGCAGGCGGTCGCCGTCGCGCTGGTGCTGGAGCTGGTCGCGCGGGGGCTGCTGCACCGGGGGTGAGGGTGAGGCGGGGACGGGTTACAGGGCGTCGACGTGCAGGCGGATCGAACCGTCCGCAGCCGTTTCCACCCGGAGCCGCGTCAGGTCCTCGACGTGGGCGTCGGGGGAGAGTGCCGCCGCGCGCGGGCCGACGCCCACGACGCGCATGCCGGCTGCCCGGCCCGCCGCGACGCCTGCCTCGGAGTCCTCGAACACCACGCAGTCCGCCGGGTCGAAGCCCAGCTCGGCCGCGCCCTTGAGGAAGCCCTCGGGGTCGGGCTTGCTGGCGCCGACCATCTCGGCGGTGACGCGGGTCTCCGGGATCGGCAGGGCCGCAGCCGTCATCCTCGCCTGGGCGAGCGCCTCGTCGGCCGAGGTCACGAGCGCGTGCGGGAGGCCGGCGATCGACGCCATGAACGCGGGCGCGCCGCCGATGGGCACCACGCCGTCCGTGTCCGCGGTCTCCTCGGCGAGCATGATCCGGTTCTCCGCGTGGTTCTGCTCCATGGGGCGGTCCGGCAGCAGGGCGGCCATCGTGGCGTAACCCTGGCGGCCGTGGACCACCTTGAGTGCCGCCTCGGGGTCGAGGCCCTGTGCGATCGCCCAGCGGCGCCAGCAGCGCTCCACCACCGCGTCGGAATTCACGAGGGTGCCGTCCATGTCCAGCAGGAGGGCGCGGGCTTCGAGGACGGTGGCCGACATCGGCATGCTCCAGAGCGCGGGGGAACAGCTCGTAGCTGCGGTGAAGAAAACAAGCAGCCCCGCCCGCCGGTCAGGGAGAACGGGCGGAGGCTACTTTGTTCCTCCACGATACAAAAACCTCCGCCAAAACGCCAGTCCGCGAGTCCGCCCCTCCGTGAGTCGACAGCCCGTCGGCCGCCGGTCCGGCGCCTCAGGACCGGTGCTCCCTGCCGTCGCCCGTCTGTGCCTCCAGCGCCTGGCGGGTCTCCGGCCCGTAGACCCCCGGGGGATCACCCTTGACCGACACCCACCGCTGGTACTCGGCGACGGCACGCTCCACCTGTTCCGAGTAGGTGCCGTCCTCCGGCCCCCGGTAGACCCAGACCTCCTGCAGCCGCCGCTGGAGCTCCGAGACCTCCGCGCCACGGTCCCCGCGCCGCAGTGTGGCCCCGGACTCCTCCTCCGCGGGTGGTGGTGCAGCTGTCGTGGCGGGGGCCTTCGTCGCGGACACCGAGGGTGTCGGCGATGCCGAAGCGACAGCCGAACGCGATGCGGACGGAGTGGGGGATGCCGAGGCCGACGCCGACGCCGAGGCCGACGCCGACCGGGACGGCGTGGCCGAGGGGGATGCGGACGGAGACGTGGACACGGATGCGGCCGGCCCGGTGCCGGCGTCCGGCGCGCTCGTCGTGGCCTCGGGCAGCGCCGCGTCCCGGCCGTCCTCGTCGTCGAACAATCCGCTCACGAAAGCGGCCGTGCCCACCACCGCGGCCACCGCCGCCCCCGCGGCGACAACGGCGAACGGCCGTCGACGGCGCGGTTGCACGGGGTCGGGGCCGCCGCCCACGTAAGCCGCGGCCGTACGCCGACGGGACTCGTCCGCGACGGCGGTTTCGGGCAGCGCGCCCGGCGCGCCCACACCCCCCGGCCCGGTGCCCGGCGCGCCGTCCAGGAAGAGCGGCATCGTCGTGTCCGTCGCAGGACCGGCGTGGTCCTCCTGCGCGTCGTCGCTGTTCAGCGTGACGTACGGCCGGATCCGCAGCGGGTCGAAGTCCTCGGCCGCCGCGATCTCCGCCGTACGGGCCTCGCTCCCGGCCCGCGCGGCCCTGCCGGCTCCGCAGGCGCACCCCGCCCCGGGTCTCACGCCCTGCTCGCCGCCGCACTCCGGGCACATATGTCCGGTCATCGTGGGTTCCCCTCCCCTTTGCACTGCCTGCGATTATGCAGCCCTCCGCAACGAAGCCCAACGCCCCTGGTGACGCTCGGCAGGCCATAACGTCACAGAGCGGCAAGGATGGGGTGAAGCGGACCCGAGGAGATGTTCATGGCCCAGCAGCTGAGCCCGCCACCCCTTGCACCCGGTGAGGGACGGTCCCGGCGGAGTGTCCTCGTCTCCATCGGCGCGCTGCTTCTCGGCATGCTGCTCGCCGCACTCGATCAGACGATCGTCTCCACCGCGCTGCCCACGATCGTCAGCGAACTGGGCGGACTGGACCATCTGTCGTGGGTGGTCACCGCCTACCTGCTGGCGGCGACCGCGGCCACTCCGCTGTGGGGCAAACTCGGCGACCAGTACGGGCGCAAGAAGCTCTTCCAGACGGCCATCGTCATCTTCCTCATCGGCTCCGCGCTCTGCGGCATGGCCCAGAACATGCCGCAGCTGATCGGTTTCCGCGCCCTCCAGGGGCTCGGCGGCGGCGGGCTGATGGTGCTGTCGATGGCGATCGTCGGCGACATCGTCACCCCGCGCGAACGGGGCAAGTACCAAGGCCTGTTCGGCGCGGTGTTCGGCGTGACCAGCGTGCTGGGCCCGCTGCTCGGCGGCTTCTTCACCGAGCACCTCAGCTGGCGCTGGGTCTTCTACATCAACCTGCCCGTCGGCGTCGTCGCCCTGCTCGTCATCGCCGCCGCCCTGCACATCCCGGTCCGCCGCACCCGGCACACCATCGACTACCTGGGCACCTTCCTCATCGCCTCCGTCGCCACCTGCCTGATCCTCGTCGCCTCACTCGGCGGTACCACCTGGGCCTGGGGCTCCGCGCAGATCGTCGTCCTCGCGGTCCTCGCCGTGGTGCTGCTCGTGGCCTTCGTCGCGGCCGAGCGCCGGGCGGCCGAACCGGTCCTGCCGCTGAAACTGTTCCGGATGAGGACCTTCGCCCTCGTCGCCGTCATCAGCTTCGTCATCGGTTTCGCGATGTTCGGCGCCATGACCTATCTGCCGACCTTCCTCCAGGTCGTGCACGGCATCACCCCGACCATGTCCGGTGTGCACATGCTGCCGATGGTCCTCGGCCTGCTGCTCACCTCGACCGGCTCCGGCCAGATCGTCAGCCGGACGGGCCGCTGGAAGGTCTTCCCGATCGCCGGTACCGCCCTCACCGTGGTCGGTCTGCTGCTGCTCCACACGCTCTCGGAGAACAGCTCCACCTGGACGATGAGCCTCTGCTTCTTCGTCTTCGGCGCCGGACTCGGCCTGGTGATGCAGGTGCTCGTGCTGATCGTGCAGAACTCCGTGGGGTACGAGGACCTCGGCGTCGCCACATCCGGGGCGACCTTCTTCCGGTCCATCGGCGCGTCGTTCGGCGTGGCCGTCTTCGGCACCATCTTCACCAACCGGCTGACCGGCAAACTCGAAGAGGCGCTCAGCGGCCGTTCGCTCCCGCCCGGTGTGGACGCCGGGGCACTGGCCGCCGACCCCCGGGCCATCGGCCGGCTCCCGGCGGACCTGCGCCCCTCGGTCCTCAACGCCTACGCGACCTCGATCACCGATGTCTTCCTCTACGCGGCGCCCGTCGTCCTCGTCGCGTTCCTCTTCGCCTGGTTCCTCAAGGAGGAACCCCTGCGCGGGTCGGTGACGGCGCCCGACACCACCGAGACCCTGGCCTCGAACCCGGTCCAGCGTTCCTCGTACGACGAATGCGCCCGCGCCCTGTCGGTGCTCGCCACGCGTGAGGGGCGCCGGCAGATCTACGAGAAGATCACCGAGACGGCCGGGTACGACCTGCAGCCGGCGGCCAGCTGGCTGCTGCTGCGCATCAAACGGCACGGCGCCGTCGAGCCCGGCCGGCTGGCCGAGGTCGCCCCCGTGCCGCTGAGGGTGATCACCTCCGCCGCCCGTCAGGTGGAGGGACACGGTTTCGCCCGGCGCGAGGGGATGCAACTGGTCCTCACCGAGAAGGGCGCGGAGGCCGTGGTCCGGCTGTCCCGGGCCCGTGAGGAGTCCCTGGCCGAGCTGCTGGGCGACTGGTGGGACCCGGACCGGCCCACCGACCTGGTCCGTCTGGTGACGGAGCTGTCGGCCGAGGTGAGCGGGTCGAGCCAGGAACAGCCGCACATGCCCGAACCGCGCCGCGACCACTCGGTGGGCTGATACACCGGCGGGTGGATCAGAGCTCCTTGGCGAACCAGTGCTCCGCGTAAGGGCCTTGGTTGAACGCCGGAACCTCCCGGTACCCGTGCTTCGCGTACAGACCGCGGGCCTCCACCAGGTCGTTGCGGGTGTCCAGGCGGATCCGGCGCACCCCGTAGGCCCGTGCGGCGCTCTCGATGCCCGTGAGCAGCAGGCCGCCGCCGCCCGACGAGCGGAAGGCGGGCCGGACGAACACCCGGGTCAGCTCCGCCGTCACCGCGTCGACCAGCCGCAGGCCCGCGCAGCTCGCCGCCTCGCCCTCGTACCGTCCCACCAGGAACTCCCCCGTGGGCGTGGCGAGTTGGTCGACGCCGTCGTCCCTCAGACCGTCGTCGATCTCCGCCGTGGTCGCCGGGCGCCCCCAGTAGCGGCTCGCCACCTCGTCGTAGTAGTCCCGTCGCAGCAGGGTCGCCTCGGGGCTGCCGAAGTGTTCGGGGGTCACGGTCCACGTCATTGGTTCATTCTGTCCAGGGTGTGACGGGACGAGAACCATGAGGGGAAGCGATGACGCGGGACACGGACAGGACGGCAGCCGTCCAGCGGCTCGGAGAGCAGTGGATACGGGAGCTGGAGCGGCCCGGCGGGGGCGGCTTCGTGTGCTCGCCCGCCGGGCTGTGGCTGGCCCTGACCGCCCTCGCGGCAGGCGCCCGTACGGAGACGGCCGAGGAGCTGCGCGCACTGCTCGGCGTGGCCGGCGAGGAGGCCGCGGCCGTGGTGACGGAGACCGCGCGGGACTGGCGGCGCACCGCGGCGCTGAACGTGGCGACCCGGGTGTGGAACGGTGTGCCGCTCCACTCCGCGTACGAACACTCGCTGCCCGACGTCGCGTTCGGCCCGGTCGACGTCGCGGAGATCGACGCGTGGGTCCGCGAGGAGACCGGCGGCCTGATCGAGAGGCTGCCGCTGGACCTCGGCGGGGACGTCGCGCTCGCCCTGGTCAACGTGCTGGCCCTGAAGGCGCTCTGGGAGGTGCCGTTCGACATGACCCGCACCCGTGACGTCCCCTTCACCGACGCGGCGGGTACGAGCCTGCCGGTGCCGACGATGCACGCGCCGGTCAGGCGCGGCGACGTGTGGACGACGGCGGGCGCGTACGTCGTCGAACTGCGCTGCCGTTCGGACCGGGACGGTGCGGTACCGGCACGGGTCAGGTTCGTGCTGGGGGAGCCGGGCCAGGGGGCCGCGCAGGTCCTTCCGCTGGCGTGGGCCCCCGGGGAACCGCGGTCCGCGCTCGACGCCGACGCGGTGACCTTCTCGCTGCCGCGCTTCACCCTGCGGACAGAGGTCCGGATCACGGAACAGTTGCCGGCACTCGGTGTGCGGCTCGCGACCGACCCCGCCGTGGCGGACTTCTCCGGTCTCTCGCCCGTGCGCCTCCATCTCTCCGAGGCGGTCCAGGAGGCGGTCGTGAAGATCGCCGAGAAGGGCGTGGAGGCCGCGGCGGTCACGGTCGTCGCGGCGAGGTCCGCCGCCCCGAGGCCGCGGGTGGTGCGGCACGTCGCCTTCGACCGGCCCTTCGGCATCGTCGTCCTGGACGGCTCGTCGGACGTCCCCCTCTTCGCGGGCTGGCAGGCGGACGTACCCGTGTACGAGAGCTGAGGCCCGGTGCGTGTGACGAGCGGCCCGTGGGCAGCCGCCACCGGTATTCGGGCCTGCTTTCGGCGAATCCGTGGTGACAGTCAGGCGAAGAGGGGGTTGATTGTGTCTACCTCATAGGGCAATGCGAGGCTTCATCCGCACGTACCCGGCCGATGGGGCAGTGCATGGAAAACGAGAGGGTCGGCGCAGCGTGACAGATGTGGAGCGCAGTGTGCGGGGGGACGCGGCGGCGGATCCGGGGGCGAGGGCCGCGACGGTCAGAGCGGTTCTCTGGCTGCTCATCGGTGTCCTGGCGGTGCGGCAGGTGGCGGTGGTGCTGAGACGGCCGCCCGGCGAACGGCTCACCGATCTGGAGACCTGGACCGGTGCGACCGGGGTCCTGCACATGGCGGGATCCCTGTACGACCCGGGCCGGTTCACCGGTACGCCGTTCGCCGGGCTGGTGCTGAAACCGCTGACGGTCTCGGCCGAACAGGCCCTCGGCGTCGTGTGGACGTTCGGTTCTCTGCTGCTCGTCGTCCTGCTCGGGTTCGTCGCCGTCCGCGCCCTGCCCGCACCCGTGAGCCGGCGCACCGCGTTCCTGGCGGCGCCCGTCGCGATCGCGCTGCTCATGGTGTCGCTGCCCGTCCGTAACACCCTGCACCTGGGCCAGACCAGCATCCTGCCGGTCCTGCTGGTGCTCCTCGCCTGTTTCGCCGTACGCGGTGAGCGCCTTCCGGGCGTGCTGACCGGTGTCGCCGCGGCGCTCCAGCCCGCCGTCCTGCTCTTCGCGGTCCTGTTCTGGCTCACCGGCAGACGCCGGGCCGCCGTCAGCGGCGGTGCCACC
Organism: Streptomyces sp. NPDC005794; assembly: GCF_042871445.1. Lineage (NCBI taxonomy): Bacteria > Bacillati > Actinomycetota > Actinomycetes > Kitasatosporales > Streptomycetaceae > Streptomyces > Streptomyces sp. NPDC005794. The sequence continues at coordinate 181,209 of NZ_JBIAIN010000009.1, read as the reverse complement.
TTCGCCGTCTGCACCGCGCTGGCGGGGGTGATGATGCCCCGTGACTCCTGGGCGTACTGGGTGCACCACCTCGCGGGTGCCGGACTCGGCGAGCGCCCGGACAGCCTGGCGAACCAGTCCCTGCACGGGGCGCTGCTGCGGTTCGGGCTCCAGGGCCCGCTCGAGATCGCGCTGTTCCTGGTCCTGGCCGTCGCCGTCGCCTTCCTCGGGCTGCGCCGCGCGGCCCGCTACGCACGGGACGGGCAGTTGCTCCTGGCCGTCGCCGTCACGGGCTGCGTCGCCGTGGCCGTGTCGCCCACCGCCTGGCAGCACCAGTTGCTCTGGGTGCTGCTCGCCGTCGTCGGCCGCGTCGGCACCCGGGCCTCGGACCGGCTGGTCTGGCCGGCGGTCGTGGTGCTCGTCCTCACCCTGCCCGGGAAGATGCTGCTGCCGAACGTCGGCGTGGTCCTTCCCGTGCGTGACAACGCGCTGCTCGTCACCGCGCTCGCCGCGGCCTGCGCGGTGCCGTTCCTGTCCCGTACCTCGCCGCACTGGCAGCGGCCGGTCCCCACGGACCACGCGAAGCCGGTGCCGGCGCGCTACGCGTGGGTGCCGCTGCTGCCGTTCTGGCGCCGGGTGCTCAGCCGCCCCAACCTGCTGCTGGAACTCCTGCTCATCCGGGTCGTCTACTCCGCGTACGCGCAGGTCCGGCTGGCGGCGACCGCCGGGCGTTCCACCGCCGAGGCGCACGGCCGGCAGATCCACTCCGCCGAGCAGTGGCTGCACATCGACATCGAGCACTGGGTCAACCACACCGTCGTCGGCATCCCCTGGCTGCGTGAGTTCTTCGACTACTACTACTCGACGTTCCACTTCATCGTGCCGCTGGCGATCCTCGGGGTGCTGTACGTGCGCCGGCCCTCCGACTACCGCTGGGCCCGCACCACCATCGGCTTCGCCACGGTCCTCGCCCTGCTCGGCTTCTGGCTCTACCCGCTGGCACCGCCGCGCCTGATGCCGGGACTCGGCTTCATCGACACGGTCCACGGGGTGCAGGACCTCGACAGCCCCGACTTCGGAGCGCTGACCGCGATGACCAACCAGTACGCGGCGATGCCGTCGCTGCACTTCGGCTGGTCGCTGTGGTGCGGTGTGGTGATCGCGCTGCTCGCGCCGAAGGCGTGGATGAAGGTTCTTGGTCTGCTGCACCCGCTGTTCACGGTCTCCGCCATCGTCGCCACGGGCAATCACTGGGTGCTGGACGCGGTCGGCGGCGCGACGGTGGTGGCCGCGGGCTTCGGGCTGGCGTACGTACTGTCCGGCCCGCGCGGGCTGCGGACCCCCTCCCCGGCGGCCGGCACGGCTGAACGGCCCGGCCACGAGGCGGGGGACACCGCCGCCGGGGGGCCCGTACCGGAACCTGCGAGCAGCAAGGCGTAACCGGCCCGGGACGGGCCGAAGGGGTGCGGGGCAGGCTCTCCCGAGCCGGTCCCGCACCCCTTCGCCATGGATCGCCGCGTCCCTCAAGGGTCCGCCCGGGACGGGTGCTCCGCCACTCGGCGGACCCTCACGACGAGATGCTGGTCCCGGTCGGGAACGCCGACGGCCAGGAGGGGGGGCGGCTGAGCTCGCGCTCCGGGGACCCGCTGCCGGCAGCGGCCGTGCGAGGGTCAGGTTTTGACCGGAACCCCGGCCTCCGGGGCCACCTCGCCGCCCCGCTCCCCGAGCCGCTCCGTCTCCACATGAGCCGTCTCGCGGGCGGAGAGCGCCGCGACGACCGGCGGCACGCAGAGCGCGGCGGCGAAGAGGGCGACGCCGGCCCAGTTGTCGCCGTCGGGGCCGGCGATCTGCGAGGCGAAGGCCACGGCGAAGCCGGCGATGGCGAAGCCGGTCTGGGTGCCGATCGCCATGCCCGAGAGCCTGACCCGGGTGGGGAACATCTCGGCGTAGAAGGCGGGCCAGATGCCGTTGGCCGCGCTGTAGACGACGCCGAAGACCAGCACACCCAGGATCAGCACCAGCGGGTAGCTGCCGGTGGAGATCGCCCACAGGTACAGAGGCATCGCCACCGCGCTGCCGACGGCCCCGACGAGGAAGACCGGGCGGCGTCCGACGCGGTCGGAGAGCCGGGCCCACAGCGGGATGGTGAACAGGGCGACCACGTTGGCCACGGCGCCCACCCAGAGCATGCCGGTGCGGCTCATGCCGACGGCGTCGCTGGTCGCGTACGACAGGGCCCAGACGGTGAAGATCGTGCTGACCGTGGCGATCACGGCGGCCGCGACGACCCGCAGTACGTCGGCCCAGTGGTCGCGCACCAGCACGGCCAGCGGCAGCTTCGCCACGCCCTCGGTCGCCGCCTGCTTGGTGAAGACCGGGGTCTCCTCCAGGGTGCGGCGGATGACGTAGCCGGTGACCGCGACGACGACACTCAGCCAGAAGGGGATGCGCCAGCCCCAGGAGAGGAGCTGTTCCTCGGGCAGAGCGGCGACCGGGATGAAGGCCAGGGTCGCGATCAGCTGACCGGCCTGCGTCCCGTTGATGGTGAAGCTGGTGAAGTAGCCGCGCCGGTGCTGCGGCGCGTGTTCCAGGCTCATCGAATTGGCACTGGCCTGCTCGCCCGCCGCGGAAATGCCCTGCAGGATCCGCAGGAGGACGAGCAGGACGGGTGCGGCCCCGCCGATCTGGTCCCGGGTGGGCAGACAGCCGATGAGGAACGTCGAGATTCCCATCAGCATCAGGGTGAAGACCATGATCTTCTTGCGGCCGAGCCGGTCCCCGACATGCCCGAGGAAGAGCGCGCCGACCGGGCGGGCCGCGTAGGCCACACCGAAGGTGGCCAGCGACAGCAGGGTCGCGTTCGCCGGATCGGACTCGTCGAAGAAGACCTCGGGGAAGATCAGGGCCGCCGCGCTGCCGTAGATGAAGAAGTCGTAGTACTCCAGCGCGCTGCCGATCCAGGCGGCGAGCGCGGCTTTGCGGGGCTGGGCCTGCGACTGCTGGGGCGGGGGACCGGCGGAAGGGTCGTGAGCGGTCACGTCGGGCTCCTTCGGGGACGTTCCGTGCGGGGGACAGGCGAGCGGCCCGGATAATTAACGCACTAGGTAGTTAGTTGCGGATGGCTACGGATGGTGCGAGCAGTTGACGCCCCTGTCAAGAGTTCGCACGGAATCCGGCCCGGGCCGCACCCGATCCGCCCCGGCCCGCACGGAGCCCGGCCCCGGTCCCTCGGGCGTCCGGGCCCGTCCGCTCCCGGAACGTCCGGCCCTACGCCGCGCGGTCGGCCGTGAGGTAGGCGATGATCATGTCGCCCAGCATGGTGCGGTAGTGCTCGCGCCGGCCGGTGTCCACCAGGTCGCGGCCGAAGAGCGCCCCGAAGGTGTGCCTGTTCGCTATGCGGAAGAAGCAGAACGAGCTGATCATCGCGTGCAGGTCCACGGCGTCGACGTCCGCCGTGAACAGGCCCGACGCGCGCCCCGTGTCGAGGATGCGCCGCAGGACCTCGATCGCCGGTGACCCGATACGGCTCAACTCGGCGGAGGCGGCGATGTGTTCGGCCTCGTGGATGTTCTCGATGCTGACCAGGCGGATGAAGTCGGGGTGTTCCTCATGGTGGTCGAAGGTCACCTCGGCCAGCCGGCGGACCGCTGCCACGGGGTCGAGGTGCTCGACGTCCAGCAGCTGTTCCGCCTCCCGGATCCTGGTGTAGGCCCGCTCCAGGACCGCGGTGAACAGCTGCTCCTTGCCGCCGAAGTAGTAATAGATCATCCGCTTCGTGGTGCGGGTGCGGGCGGCGATCTCGTCGACCCGGGCGCCGGTGTAGCCGAGGCGGGCGAACTCTCGCGTCGCCACGTCGAGGATCTCGGCCCTGGTGCGCGCCGCGTCGCGGGTCCGCGCGGCGGGCTGGGCGGGTCCTTCGGTGCTGGTCATCCGGATCCTTCACGGCAGGCGGTGCGTGCTCGCGATTCTAGATCCGGCGCCCGGAGCGGCCGATCCGGCCCGGGGTCTTCCCTGGGCGGGTTTCCTTCGGTATGACTAACTAACCAGTCCGTACATTACGTCCCATCGAGCCGCCTCATCAACGGGAGTGAACGATGCCGAACCCTCCGGCCCCGCCCCCAGGCGTCCCCGTCCTCGTGCTGAACGGGCCCAATCTCGATCTGCTCGGCCTGCGTGAGCCCGGGGTGTACGGCACGGACACCCTGGCGGACATCGACGAGCTCTGCCGGAGCGCCGCGGCGGCCCACGGGCTGCGCGCCGACTGCCGCCGGAGCAACCATGAGGGCGTCCTCATCGACGCCGTCCACGAAGCCCGCACCGCACACCGCGGCATCGTGATCAATCCCGCCGGGTACAGCCACACCTCGGTCGCCTTGCGTGACGCGCTCGCCGCCGTGGAGCTGCCCGTCGTGGAGGTCCACCTCTCGAACATCCACCGGCGGGAGGCCTTCCGCCACCACAGCTACGTCTCGGCTGTCGCCGACACGGTCATCTGCGGGGCGGGCGCCCATGGATACGCCCTGGCGCTCACCCACCTCGCCCAGCTCCTGGAGGAGAACCGGTGAGCCCGGACTCGTATCTCGTCGGCCTGATCGGCTCCGGCATCGGCCCCTCGCTCAGCCCCGCGCTCCACGAACGCGAAGCGGACCGTCAGGGGCTGCGCTACCTCTACCGCCTCATCGACATCGGCACGCTCGGTGTCCCGCCGGAGAAGACCGGTGAACTCGTCCGTTCCGCCCGCGACATGGGCTACGACGGCCTCAACGTCACCCACCCCTGCAAGCAGCAGGTCCTCGCCCACCTCGACGCGCTCTCGCCGCAGGCCGAGGCGCTCGGCGCGGTCAACACCGTGGTCTTCGAGGGCGATCGAGCGATCGGCCACAACACCGATGCGACCGGCTTCGCCGCCTCCTTCGCGCGCGGTCTGCCCGACGCGCCGCTGGAGCGGGTCGTGCAGCTGGGGGCGGGCGGTGCCGGAGCCGCCGTCGCCCACGCCCTCCTCGCCCTCGGTGCCGGCCGGCTCACCGTGCTGGACGCCCTGCCCGACCGGGCGGCGGCCCTCGCGGACTCCCTGAACCACCACTTCGGCCCCGGCCGTGCCGAAGCCGCGGACCTCCTGGACATCGCCGCACGGACGGAGAGCGCCGACGGCCTGGTCCACGCCACACCCATCGGGATGGCCGCCCACCCGGGGCTTCCGCTCCCGGCGGAACTGCTGCACCCCGGGCTGTGGGTCGCCGAGGTCGTCTACCGGCCGCTGGAGACCACCCTCGTGCGCACCGCCCGCGCCCTCGGCTGCCCCACCCTCGACGGCGGAGGCATGGCCGTCTACCAGGCCGCCGACTCCTTCCGGCTCTTCACCGGCCGTGAACCCGACACCGCCCGCATGCTCGCCGACATCGCCGAGCTCACGTCCGCGCACTGAAAGCCGTACAGGAAAGCCGCACCGAAAGCCCCACCGGAGCGCTGAGCCGAAGCCGCACCACGGCCGCGCCCAAGCCGCGCCGAAGCCCGCAGGAGGACCGACATGCGTACGTCCATCGCCACCGTCTCGCTCAGCGGAACGCTCACCGAGAAGCTCACCGCGGCGGCGCGCGCGGGCTTCGACGGCGTCGAGATCTTCGAGAACGACCTGATCGGGAGTCCGCTCGGCCCGGAGGAGATCAGGGAGCGGGTGGCCGACCTCGGCCTGACGATCGACCTCTTCCAGCCGATGCGCGACATCGAGGCCGTCCCCGCCGACGAGTTCGCCCGCAACCTGCGGCGCGCCGAGCACAAGTTCCGGCTGATGCGGCGGCTCGGCGCCGACACCGTCCTGGTCTGCTCCAGCGTGTCGCCGTACGCGGCCGACGACGACGCCCTCGCCACCGACCAGCTGCGCCGACTGGCGGACCTCGCGCAGGAGTCCGGCGTCCGGGTCGCGTACGAGGCACTGGCGTGGGGCCGCCACGTCAGTACGTACGAGCACGCCTGGCGCATCGTCGAGGCCGCGGACCATCCCGCCCTCGGGATCTGCCTGGACAGCTTCCACATCCTGGCCAGGGGCTCCGACGTCACGGGGATCGAGGCCATCCCCGGCGACAAGATCTTCTTCCTGCAGCTCGCCGACGCCCCGCAGATGGCCCTGGACGTCCTGCAGTGGAGCCGCCACCACCGCTGTTTCCCCGGTCAGGGCGACCTCGACGTCACCGGGCTGGTGCGGGCCGCCGTACGCGCCGGATACGACGGACCCCTCTCGCTGGAGGTGTTCAACGACGTCTTCCGCCAGGCGGACGCGGGCCGCACCGCGATCGACGCCCGGCGCTCGCTGACGCTGCTCCAGGAGTCGGCGGGACTGACCGCGCCCCCGGCGCCGGTCGTTCCGACCGGGTTCGCCTTCGTCGAGATCGCCACGGCCGACACGGCCAGGATCGCGCCCCTGCTGACCGCGCTGGGCTTCTCCCGTACGGCCAGGCACTCCGGGAAGCCGGTGGACCTCTGGGAACAGGGCGAGGCCCGCATCCTGCTCAACACCGACACCGGCAGTCACCGGACGGAACCCGCGCTCACCGCCGTGGGCCTGGAGAGCCCCGACCCCGCAGGGGCCTCCGCGCGGGCCGAGTCGCTGCTCGCCCCCGTCCTGCCCCGGCGCCGCGCCCCCGGCGACGCCCCGCTGGACGCGGTGGCCGCGCCCGACGGCACCGAGTTCTTCTTCTGCGTCACCGAGCGGACCGAACGCTCCGGGGACTCCGCCCGTCCTGGAGACGCCGGCCGCGCCGGCTGGACCGGTGACTTCGCGCCCGCCCCGCACACCCCCGACCCCTTCGGGATCACCCGCATCGACCATGTCGCGCTGACCCAGCCCTGGCACCACTTCGACGAGGCGACCCTCTTCCACCGCGGCGTGCTCGGCCTGCGACCGCACGCGAGCGTCGACCTCGCCGACCCGTACGGCCTGCTCCGCAGCCGCGCCGCCAGCAACGAGGACGGCACCGTGCGCATCGCCCTGGGCGTGGGGGCGTCGCCCACGGAGGACCCGGCCCGCGGCGGACGCCCCCAGCACGTGGCCCTGGTCACCGACGACCTCGTCACCACGGTCCGCCGAGCCCGCGCGGCAGGTGCCCGGCTGCTGCCCGTCCCCGCCAACTACTACGACGACCTGGCCGCGCGCCATACGTTCGCCCCGGGCGAGCTGGAGACCTACCGCGAACTCGGCATCCTCTACGACCGCGACGAGAAGGGGGAGTTCCGGCACTGCTACACCGTGACGACCGGCCGCGTCTTCTTCGAACTCGTCGAGCGCAGCGGCGGATACGACGGATACGGCGCCCGGAACGCCCCCGTCAGGCTCGCCGCGCAGCACGCGCTGGCCGAGTGATCAGGTCCTGGGGGCCTGGAAGTCCGCCCGCGCGTCGAACGCGGCGCGGCGGGTGGCCCGGCGCAGGGCTCTCAGCAGGGTGGGACCGACGGTCACCGTCAGCGCCACGGTGAGGACGGCGCGGCCCAGGTCCCAGCCGAGCGAGGTGGCGGCGCAGTAGGCGAGGAAGCGGACCAGGTTCTCGTGCAGCGGGTCACCCGCGACGAAGGAGATCCCGGAACCGAGCCCCGGCACGATCGTCCAGCCGTACAGATTCATCACCGTGCCGTACGCGAACGCCGCGAGGAACCCGTACCCCGCCAGCACCAGCAGCTCCCCCCGGCCGCGCAGCCGGTCCGCGCCCGGCAGCAGGCCCGCGCCCATGGTGAACCAGCCCATCGACAGCATCTGGAACGGCATCCAGGGCCCGACCCCGCCCGTGAGCAGGGCCGAGGCGAACATCGTGACCGAGCCGAGTACGAATCCGAAGCCGGGGCCCAGCACCCGGCCGCTCAGCACCATCAGGAAGAACATCGGCTCCAGGCCGGCCGTCCCCGCGCCCAGCGGACGCAGCGCCGCCCCGACCGCCGCGAGGACGCCGAGCATCGCGACGGCCTTCGCGTCCAGACCGGAGTCCGCGACCGTCGCGAGGACCACCCCGACGAGCAGGACGAGCAGGACGGCGAACAGCCACGGCGCGTCCTGCGCGTGGGCGAGACCGGAGTCGGCTCCCGCCAGCAGCGGCCAGCCGAACGCGACGAGTCCGACGGCGCTGATCAGGACGAGCGCGGCGACGGCGTGCGGACCGAGCCGCACCGGGCGGGCGGACCCGGCCGTCATACGAGGCCCTCCAGCGCCGTCTTCACCTGCGACACGGTCAGCCACTCCCGTGGCGCCAGGATCTTCGACGTCTGCGGGGCGAACGCGGGGGAGGAGACCACGACCTGCCGGGTCGGCCCGTCGGCGACGGCCTCGCCGTCGGCGAGGATCACCACCCGGTCGGCCAGCTCCGCCGTCAGCTCCACGTCGTGCGTGGCCAGGACGATGGCGTGCCCCTCCACGGCCAGCCTCCGCAGCACGCCGACGAGCCTGGCCTTCGCCGCGTAGTCCAGGCCGCGCGTCGGCTCGTCCAGGAGGAGGAGCGGAGGACGGGCGGTCAGCACCAGGGCGAGGGCGAGGGCGAGCCGCTGCCCCTCGGACAGGTCACGGGGGTGGGTGTCGTCCGGCACACCCGGCAGCAGCTCGGAGACCAGGGCCCGGCAACTGCCCGCGGGCGCGCCCGCGTCGGAGTCCGCCGCCGCGCACTCGGCGGCGACGGTGTCGGCGTACAGCAGATCGCGTGGCTCCTGCGGTACGAGTCCGACCCGGCGTGCCATGGTGCGCGGCGCCGTACGGGACGGGTGCAGCCCGCCGACGAGCACCGAACCCGTGGTCGGTTCGGTCATCCCGACCAGGGTCCTCAGCAGGGTCGACTTGCCCGCGCCGTTGCGGCCCATCAAAGCCACCGTCTCGCCCGGTGCGACGGACAGCGTCACCCCGCGCAGCGCCTGGACCCGCCCGTGCCGCACCCCGAGCCCCTCCACCCGGGTGGCGGCGTCCTGGACCGGGGGCTCCACGGGCGCCGCGCCGGGACGGCGGCCGAACAGCCGGCCCAGGAGTCCGGGGCGGGCGGGGGCCGGGGCGGGGAGCGGGGTGACGGCGGCGTCCGCCGGTGCCTCCCGGGCCGGCGGTTCGACGTCGGCCAGGCGTTCCCGCAGGTCCACGGCCCGGCGTCGGGCGTCGCGCACGGACAGCGGCAACGGATCCCAGCCCACCAGCCGGCCCAGGGCCACCACCGGCGGCCGGACGGGCGAGACCGCCATGATGTCCGCGGGCAATCCCATCACCGGGGCGGCGCCGGGTGCGGGCAGCAGGAGGACCTGGTCCGCGTACTGCACGACGCGTTCCAGGCGGTGCTCGGCCATCAGGACCGTCGTCCCCAGGTCGTGCACCAGCCGCTGGAGCACCGCCAGCACGTCCTCGGCCGCCGCCGGGTCGAGGGCGGACGTCGGCTCGTCCAGGACCAGGACCTTCGGGTGCGGGGTGAGGACCGAGCCGATCGCGACCCGCTGCCGCTGGCCCCCGGAGAGCGTGGCGATCGGCCGGTCCCGCAGCTCGGCGAGCCCCAGCAGGTCCAGCGTCTCCTCGACGCGGCGCCGCATCACGTCCGGGGCGAGGCCCAGCGACTCCATGCCGTAGGCCAGCTCGTCCTCGACGGTGTCCGTCACGAAGTGGGCGAGCGGGTCCTGGCCCACCGTGCCGACCAGGTCGGCGAGTTCACGCGGCTTGTGGGTGCGGGTGTCACGGCCGCCGACCGTGACCCGGCCGCCGAGCACCCCTCCGGTGAAATGCGGTACGAGGCCCGACACCGCACTCAGCAAAGTCGATTTGCCGACACCGGACGGGCCGACGACCAGCACCAGTTCGCCCTCGGGGATCGTGAGGTCGACCCCGGACAGGGTGGGGCGCTCGGCGCCCTCGTACCGCACCGAGACCTGCTCGAACCGGATCATGCGTGCTCCTTGGAGTCCGAGGGGGAAGCGGGCAGCGGCGCCACCACGGCGGGCAGCAGTCCGACCAGCACGGCGGCGGCCGGCCACAACGGCAGGACGGGGGCGGTCAGCGGTACCACGCCGGGGCGCAGGGCCTCCGGGTCGGCCGCGCCCGCCCAGATCATCGCGGCCGCGACGACCGCGCCCGAGGCCGCGACGAGCCAGGCCCGTACGTCCCAGCGGTCCGGGCGGTAGCGGGTACGGACCGAGCGGCGCCCGCCGAGCCTGAGCCCGGCCATCGCCGCGGCCAGCCCGGCCAGCAGCACCGGCAGCCCGTGCACGGCGCCCTGCGCGGCCAGCAGCCCGTACGTCCCCGCGCACACACCCAGCAGCCCGCCCAGCGTGAGCACATGCGTGGTGCGGCGGACGGCGGGCGGAACCTGCGCGGTACGGCCGTACCCCCGCGCGTCCATCGACGCCGCGACGGCCACCGAACGCTCCAGCGCGCCCTCCAGCACCGGCAGCCCGATCTGGAGCACCGCCCTGATCCCGCCGGTCGGACGGCCGCGCAGCCTGCGGGCCGTCCGCAGCCGCGCCACGTCGGCGACCATGTTCGGAGCGAACGTCATCGCGACGACGACGGCGACCCCCACCTCGTACAGGGCGCCGGGCAGGGACTTCAGCAGCCGGGCCGGGTTGGCCAGCGAGTTCGCCGCACCGATGCAGATCAGCAGGGTGGCCAGCTTCGCGCCGTCGTACAGCGCGAAGACCAGTTGCTCCGCCGTGACGCGGCCGCCGATCCTGACCCCCTGCGCCCAGTCGGGCAACGGCACCTCGGGCAGCGTGAACAGGGCGTGCGTACCGGGGACGGAGGAGCCGAGGACGACGGAGAACACCAGCCGTACGGCGACGACGAACAGCCCGATCCTGATGAACGTTCCGTACGAACGGGCCCACGGCGCGTCCGTGCGGCGCGCCGCCACCACGTAGCCGGCCACGCCCACCAGCAGGCCGAGCAGCAGCGGGTTGGTCGTACGGGACGCGGCGGTCGCCAGCCCGAGTGCCCACAGCCACCAGGCACCGGCCGGCAGCGCGTTGCCGCGGGTGGCCTCCGGGGCACGCAGAGCAGGGGGGAGCCGGGCCGGGCCGGTGGAGGGGGTCATCGGCGGCGGCGGGCCCGCAGCACAGCGGCGGCACCCAGGACGAGCACCGCGCCGACGCCGGTGAGCACACCGGCCGACGGGCCGCCACCGCCACCCCCACCGCCGCCGCCGTCGGTCGACGCCGTGGCCGGATCGTCGGGCCCCGCGGTGGGGGAGTCCCCGCCGGTCTGTCCACCGCAGCCCGAGCGCGGATAGCCCGTGATCGCGCAGAGCATCGCGGAGCTGTCGTACCGCAGCGGCTTCGCCACCGCGGCGAGGGCGTCCGCCGTGCTCGCGTCCGGCGCCACCTGGGCGCAGGCGGCGCGCAGCGGGGGCGGCTTCTCGCCGTCCGGCGCGTCCGCCGCCGTACCCGGGTCGATGACCAGCGCGATCCGCTTGAGGCCGTCCTTCGCCGGGGTGTCCGCGCAGATGGTCCCGAAGTCGGGTGCGCGGCGCGGCTGCGCCGAGTCCTGGGAGTCCTCGCTCACCGAGAAGCGGAAACCCTGCACCGCGCCGTCGTCCGGCCGGACCACGGAAGGCCCCTGGGTGGCGTACGTCCAGCCCTTCCCGCCGTCGCTCTCCCAGAACGACCAGTAGCGGTAAGCGGCTGCCTGCGCGCTCCCCGCGCCCGGCACCGCCAGGACGGCACCGACGAGGAGGAGCAGCGCCGCCGTGCCCAGCGGGCGCCTCACAGCTGCTGGTTCTTCCGGCGTCCGCTGAGCAGGAAGCCGATGCCCGCGCCGAGGGCGAGACCGATGCCGATGATCCACCAGAGGCCGAGCCCCTCGTCGTCGCTGCTCGTGTCCGCGGGCTTCTCCGGCGCCGTCGCGGTGGGCGAGGGCACGGCGGTGGCGGCGGGCGCCGGGCCCGTCGCGTTGAGCTGCCTGACGAGGTCGACGCCGCCGAAGTCGCGGGCGTCGGTGCCGGTCGCGTGGGCGGCGAGTACCAGCTGGGCGGTGGCGGCGGGGCCGCCCTCCTTCGCCCAGCCCTGCGCGTGCTTCTCCAGGTACGCGACCGCTCCGGCCGCCTTGTCCTTGTGGCCGGACGCCGCGAGCGCCACGACCGCGTCCGCCGTGTTGCCGAAGTCCGGCTGCGGGGCGGAGTCCTCGGCGCCCGGCATCGGCGGCAGGTCCAGGTGCCCCGAACCGGCGAGTGTCCGCGCCAGGTAGTGGGCCCCGTTCTGCGCGGTCTGCTCGGGGGTGAGGTCGTCGCCCTGGTGGCAGGCGGGCGCCTTCGCCGCGTTGTAGTTCCCGGCGGCCAGGCCCTTGCCCATCGCGCCGATGACCGCGGCCGCCGTGGCGTCCGCGTTGGCGGCGAGCCCGCCGTCCTTGTCCGGCTGATAGGCGAACGCCCCGCCGTCCTCGCCCCCGCAGGGCAGCGCGAAGGTCTGCAGCGCCGTGTACGGGGTCTTCCCGTCCGCCGTGGTGACCTCGGCGAGCGGTACGCCCGCCCGCGCCAGCGCCCCGGTCACGACGCCGGTGGAGTTGGCGTCGCTCGGGCTGCCCGGGTTGTAGCCCCAGCCGCCGTCCTCGTTCTGTACGGACTTCAGCCAGGCGACCCCGCTGTCCACGACCTCGCGGTGCACGGCGAGCTCGACCATGGCCTGGACCGCCGCCGCCGTGGCGTTGGTGTCCGCGACCGTCTTGGCGCCGCAGGGCTCGGAGGCATCGCGGTACGAGGCGAAGGCCCCGCTGTCGCACTGCTGGCCGACGAGCCAGTCCACCGACTGCGTGGCGGGCGTGACCAGCTCGATCTTCTGGGCGAGGAAGGCCAGCGACTGGCGCCACACCCCGTCGTACGTCGGGTCCTTGCTGCCGTACAGCCCCGCCGGAAGGTCCGGCGTGGACGGGGACGGACTCGGCGCGGCGGCCGCCACCGGGGCGGCCGCTCCACAGAGCACGGCGGTGAGCGCGAGCGCTGCCGCGCGGCGGCGTACGGACATGGCGGGCCGGGCCTCTCGAATGGGGTTTCCCCTGCTCGAGCTGAGCCGAGCGCGTAGGGGTCGGGTCGGTGCCGGATTCGCACCGGCTTCCCCCTGTACGGGCATGATGACGACCCGCTCACTCTACCGGGGCACCCCCGGCCCCCTCCGGTCGGACAGCCACCCCTCCGTGCCGCGCACCTTCCCAGCAGGTCAGAGCCCATGCGAAACTCCTGCGGGGACCGCACGGGCGTGTGCCCGTGGGAAGGAACGACCGGGGTGGGAAGCGTCAGTGCGCAGAAGCAGGACGGCGGCCGTTGTCGCCGTGGCGGCCGGACTCATGACGGCGACGGCGGGCTGCGGCCTCATCGAGGACAGTGAGGGTGTCCCCGCTCCCTCCCCGGACCCCGCTCCACCGTTCGCCGCGCAGACGGTCGCCGACGAGATAGCCGGCTTCGCCCGGGCCGGAGGGCTTCCGCCCGGTGACACCTCCACCGCCGGACTGCCGAAGGGCGCCTGGCAGAAGTGCGTCGCACCCTGGAAGGGCGACGTGCCGGAGGCGGACGGCGCCGATGCCTTCGAGGCGACGGTGCTGCGGTCGAGGCAGCACGACTGGGAGATCGTCTCCAGCCATGCCGAGCACGAGGTCACCTACCGCACCCTGGCCAAGCGGGGCTGGAAGCTGTACGCCCGGCACCACGCCGCGGAGGGCTCGGGGGCGGGGCGGACGGTGTCCCTCACCGCGGTCGAGGACGGCTGCCGGCTGCCCGCGAGGATCAGGGGAGACTACGAGGACCCGGCCTGACAGCCGACGCTGCGGGCACCGCGCACGGCGCCGGCCTCAGCGCGTGTCCGCCGGCAGGTCGATCAGCCCGCACACCGTCTCGATGTCCCGCTTCACCTGCGCGATCGACTCCCGCCCCGAGAGCCAGGTGATCAGAGCCGAGTGCCAGGTGTGCTCGATGACGCGGACCACGGACAGCTGTTCCTGCGTCGGGTCCCGCACCCGCATGGCGTCCAGCACGATCGCCGTCGTCAGCCGGGACACGGCGTCCACCTCGGGGCTCACCCCGCGGTCGGCGAAGGTCAGCGCCCGCACCATGGCGTCCGCCAGGAGCGGATCGCGCTGGAGCGCCCGGAAGGCCAGCATCAGCGTGTCGGCGACCCGCCGGGCGGCGTCCTCACCGGTGGGCGGCTGCCTGCGGAGCGTGAGGTGCAGACGCTGGAGCTGGTCCTGCATGACCGCGACCAGAAGATGGATCTTGGACGGGAAGTAGCGGTACAGCGTGCCCAGCGCGACCCCGGCGGCCTCCGCCACCTCACGCATCTGCACCGCCTCGAAACCGCCCCGTCCCGCGAGCTGCGCACCGGCCCGCAGAATGCTGCGGCGGCGGGCTTCCTGGCGTTCCGTCAGGGGAGGCGCTGCCGGCCTGGCTTCCGCTGTCATCTGTCCCCATCCACAAAGGGAGAACCGGTTCCCTGTCCGGCCGGGCCCCGGTTTCCGGGGCGCACAGCATGCCAGGGCGTCCGTCGTGGCGCGAATCACCTGATCCGGCCGTCACACCGACGCTACCTGCCGGTAGATTCGGTGCGGGTTGAACGAACGAGTCTGAAACTTGTTCTAGATTAGCGCGACCGGTTACGCTCCGGCGAAAACGCAGTGAGAAGGGGGCCGAGTGTGACCGCTGAGGCCATAGAGACGGGCCCCTTCGAGGGCGGCGGCGCGTCCGGCACCGACGGTGACCGGCCGTTGCGCATCGCGGTCCTGACCTACAAGGGCAACCCCTTCTGCGGTGGCCAGGGCGTCTACGTCCGCCACCTCGGCCGCGAGCTGGCGCGGCTCGGCCACAGCGTCGAAGTGATCGGCGCCCAGCCCTACCCCGTACTCGACGAAGGCGTCCCGCTCACCGAGCTGCCGAGCCTCGACCTCTACCGCCAGCCCGACCCGTTCCGCACCCCGGGACGCGGCGAGTACCGCGACTGGATCGACCTCGCCGAGGTCGCCACCATGTGGACCGGCGGCTTCCCGGAGCCGCTCACCTTCAGCCTGCGGGCGCGGCGTCATCTCCTCGCCAGACGCGGTGACTTCGACGTCGTGCACGACAACCAGACGCTCGGCTACGGCTTGCTCGGGGACGTCGGTGCGCCCCTCGTCACCACGATCCACCACCCGATCACGGTCGACCGCCAACTGGACCTGGACGCCGCGGAGTCGGCGCGCCGCCGGCTCTCCGTGCGCCGCTGGTACGGCTTCACCCGCATGCAGAAGCGCGTCGCCCGCCGTCTGCCGTCGGTCCTCACCGTCTCCGGCTCGTCGCAGCAGGAGATCGTCGAGCACCTCGGGGTGCGCCGGGACCGCATCCGCGTCGTGCACATCGGGGCCGACACCGACCTCTGGTCACCCGACCCCTCGGTCGCCGAGGTCCCCGGCCGGATCGTCACCACCTCCAGCGCCGACGTCCCGCTCAAGGGCCTCGTCCACCTCGTGGAGGCCCTCGCCAAACTCCGCACCGAGAACCCGGCCGCGCACCTCGTGGTCGTCGGCAGGCGTGCGGAGCGCGGCCCCGTCGCCCAGGCCATCGAGCGCTTCGGACTCCAGGACGCCGTCGAATTCGTCAAGGGCATCAGCGACGCCGAACTCGTCGACCTGGTCCGCAGCGCCCAGGTCTCCTGCGTCCCCTCGCTGTACGAGGGCTTCTCGCTGCCCGCCGCCGAGGCCATGGCCACCGGGACCCCGCTGGTGGCCACCACCGGCGGCGCCATCCCGGAGGTCGCGGGGCCCGACGGGGAGACCTGCCTCGCCGTGCCGCCGGGCGACGCGGAGGCACTGGCCGCCGCGCTCGGCCGGCTGCTCGGCGACCGTGAACTGCGCGCCCGCCTCGGCGCGGCCGGCCGCGCCCGGGTGCTGGCCAACTTCACCTGGGCCAGGGCCGCCGCCGGTACCGTCGAGCTGTACCGTCAGTCGATCGCCGCCCGTGGGGCGCGAAGGTGAGCGCCCCCGTGGCTCCCGGAATCCGTACCTCCGACCTCGAAGGCAGGCCCCCGTGCTGACCGTCGACTTCACCCGCTTCCCGCTCGCCGCCGGCGACCGGGTGCTCGATCTGGGCTGCGGCGCCGGCCGGCACGCCTTCGAGTGCTACCGGCGTGGCGCCCAGGTGGTGGCCCTCGACCGGAACGGCGAGGAGATCCGCGAGGTCGCCAAGTGGTTCGCCGCGATGAAGGAGGCCGGTGAGGCACCCGCGGGCGCGACCGCCACCGCGATGGAGGGCGACGCCCTCAACCTGCCGTTCCCCGACGCGTCGTTCGACGTCGTGATCATCTCCGAGGTGATGGAGCACATCCCCGACGACAAGGGTGTGCTCGCCGAGATGGTCCGTGTCCTGAAGCCCGGCGGCCGGATCGCGATCACCGTGCCCCGCTACGGCCCCGAGAAGGTCTGTTGGACGCTCTCCGACGCGTACCACGAGGTCGAGGGCGGCCACATCCGGATCTACAAGGCCGACGAACTCCTCGGCAAGATCCGGGAAGCCGGACTCAAGCCCTACGGCACCCACCACGCGCACGCGCTGCACAGCCCGTACTGGTGGCTGAAGTGCGCCTTCGGCGTGGACAACGAGAAGGCGTTCCCGGTGCGCGCCTACCACAAGCTGCTGGTCTGGGACATCATGAAGAAGCCCCTGGCCACCCGGGTCACCGAGCAGCTGCTCAACCCGGTCGTCGGCAAGAGCTTCGTGGCGTACGCGACCAAGCCGCACCTGCCCAAGGCCGAGGCGTGAGCACGCCGGAGCAGACCGAACACCTCGTCCTGCCGGGCGTCCTCACCGCCGGACAGGCAGCCGAGACCGTGGCCGCGCTGCTCGCCGTGCAGCGCGCGGACGGGGCACTGCCCTGGTTCCGCGGGCACCACCTCGACCCGTGGGACCACACCGAGGCCGCCATGGCCCTGGACGCGGCCGGGGAGCACGCGGCCGCCGCCCGCGCTTACGCGTGGCTGGCCCGCCACCAGAACGAGGACGGCTCCTGGTACGCCGCGTACCACGACGGCGACCCCGGCCGGCCGACGGACCTGGGCCGCGAGACCAACTTCTGCGCCTACGTGGCCGTCGGCGTCTGGCACCACTACCTCGCCACCGGCGACGACGCGTTCGCCGACCGGATGTGGCCGACGGTCTACGCCGCGGTCGAGTTCGTGCTGCGGCTCCAGCAGCCCGGCGGCCAGATCGGCTGGAAGCGCGAAGCCGACGGCACCCCCGTCACCGACGCCCTGCTGACCGGCTCCTCCTCCGTCCACCAGGCGCTGCGCTGCGCCCTGGCGCTCGCGGAACAGCGCGAGGAACCGCAGCCCGACTGGGAGTTGGCGGCCGGTGCGCTCGGCCACGCGATCCGCAGCCACCCCGAGCGCTTCCTGGACAAGAGCCGCTACTCGATGGACTGGTACTACCCGGTCCTCGGCGGGGCGGTCACCGGGCCCGACGCGACGCGGCGGATCGAGGACGGCTGGGACAGCTTCGTGGTCCCCGGTCTCGGCGTGCGCTGTGTGCTCCCCAACCCCTGGGTGACGGGCGGCGAGAGCTGCGAACTGGCCCTGGCGCTCTGGGTGACGGGGGAGTCGGACCGTGCCCTGGAGATCCTGCAGTCCATCCAGCACCTGCGGGCCGAAGGCGGCCTCTACTGGACGGGGTACGTCTTCGAGGGCGAGCGGGCCATATGGCCGGAGGAACTCACCACCTGGACCGCCGGATCACTGCTGCTCGCGGTGGCGGCGCTCGGGGGGGACGAGGCGACCACGGCGGTCTTCAGCGGCGAACGGCTGCCGGCCGGGCTGGAGCCGGACTGCTGCCGGTAGGGGTGCCAAAGAGCGCGGGCGCCGAGGTGAAGAACAAGGTTCCGTCCACCTCCGAACTGGGCGGATAATCAGCTGAAGCGGCCGTCGTACGCCGCATAGGGTGCCCGGATGACCCTCCTCGCGCATGCGCGCTACTGCGACGAAATCCTGGCCCGGACCGAGCAGTTGGGCGCACTGGTCACGAGCGCCGGCCTGACCCGGCGGGTGCCGACCTGCCCCGACTGGAACCTGCGCGAGCTCGTCGTCCACGTCGGCGGCGCGGTCTCCAGCCAGAAGTCCAGCAGCCCCCTGTCCCCGAGGACCTCCAGTCCGCCCTCGTCCGGCTTCTGAGGTCGTCCTTCGGCTGAGCACCACCCGCCGCGGATACGACAGCGGCCCCCGCCCTGGTGGGCGGGGGCCGCTCGGGCGTGACGGGCTCAGCCGCGCTGGATGCCCGTGGTGTCCTGGAGGACGCCACGACGGCCGTCCTGCGTCTGGGCGATGAGCCCGGGGCCACGCTGCTCGACCGCGAGGTACCACGTACCGGGCGCGAGTTCGGCGATCGGGTTGGGGGCGCCGTCCTCGCCGTACAGCGGACGGGCCACCGGCACCGCGAACCAGAAGGGCGTGAAGTCGGCAACCGGTGCCGGCGCCGCACCGCCCTGCGAGGCCTGCTGTGCCGCCTGCTGGTGTTCCGGCTGACCGGGCTGGCCCGGCTGGGCGCCGTACGGCTGGTGCTGGCCGGGCTGGGCGCCGAAGGGCTGCTGGGCGGCACCTGGGTAGCCGTAGCCCTGACTGGGCTGCTGGCCGTAGGCCGGCTGGACGGCGGCCGGGCGCGGTGTCCCCAGCAGCGGGGCCTTGAGCGCGGGAACCAGCGGAGTGGCCACGGCGCCGCCGGCCAGCGCGAGGGCGGCGAGCAGCCCGAGGATCAGGCCGGCCCCCGCGTCACCGGCGTCGATGATCGTCCAGAACATGGTCCACAGGGAGAACACGGTGAACGCGGCGCCGAACTGGCCGAGTTCGAAGCCGGCCACCTTCCGGACCGGCATCGCGCGGCTGACGATCAGCAGCGCGGCGCCGATGATGCCGGCCAGGTAGATGCCCATCAGTACGGAAAGCGAGTCCCAGGCGTTCGCGCTGTAGCTCGAGCAGTCCACGCCCGAGGGGCAGTCGTAGCCGGAGAGGTCGAGGAAAGAGGCGATGAACAGCACGACCGCTGCTCCGATCACCACGCCGTCGCCTCGAGTGAGGGAGCGGATATTCACGTGAAGGTCCTTAGTCGGTCGTATCGTCGGGGCGGTCGTCGATGCCGCCTGAACGGCGGGTGCGGCGCGAAGCTCGGGGGCGGCTCCCCATCGTACGGATGAATCTATCGTCTGCCCGGGCCGGTTGTGGTGCTGCCCGAACCTCGGACCGGCTGTCCCCCACAGGCCGCCGCTGCCGCTGCCGTCCGCGCGGAACTACCTCTTCAGATAGCTGCCGATGCCCTCGGCGATGCCGAGAGCCGCTTTCTGGCGCCAGCCTGCGCTGGTGAGCAGGGCGGCATCCTCCGGATCACGCATATTGCCGCATTCGATGAACACTTTGGGTACCTTCGACAGATTCAGTCCGCCGAGATCATCACGGGTGTCGAGCCCGGTGTTGCCGCCGATGTAATTGGACGGGGCACTTCCGGTGACCCGTACGAAATTCCCCGCAATCCGCACTCCAAGTTCACGCGAAGGGGCAACGATCTTCGCGGTGTCCGCGCCGCCTCCGTTCACCGCTGCGGGGAGAATGACGTGGAATCCCCGGTTCCCGGTTGCGGAACCGTCCGCGTGGACCGAGACCACCGCGTCGGCACGCTCCCTGTTGCCGATCCGTGCGCGCTCGTCGACGCACGGGCCGAAGGCGCGGTCACCGTCCTGGGTGAGGACGACCTTCGCACCCTGTTCCTCCAGCAGGGTGCGCAGCCGGCGGGAGACGTCGAGGGTGAACCGGGCCTCCGCGTAACCGGCGTCGGTGGCCGTGCCGGTGGTGTCGCACTCCTTGCGCCCGGTGCCGATGTCCACCTGGCTGTTGATCTCCCGGGTGTGGTCGCGGTTACCCGGATTGTGCCCGGGGTCGATCACCACGGTGCGGCCCGTGAGGGGGCCCCGGGGCAGGGGTTTCGCGGACGTGGCCCCGGCGGACGGGCTCGCGGCCGGGGACGACGGCTCCCGGGTCGAGGGCGTGGGGGAGGGGGAGGGGGACGGCGAGGAGGACGACGGCCGGGACGCGGCCTCCGGTCCGGCGCCGGGATCCTGTCCGCCGTCGCCCGCGCACCCGGCGGCGGTCAGACAGACGCCGGCCAGGGCAGCCGCGGCGAGCACGGGCCTGCGGCGCGGGCCCGTGCTCGCTGTGGGGGGAGGCAACTCGTGGTGACGCACGTCGCGATGCTATCCGTGACCCTCAGGTCCCCGGCCCCGTACGCCGCAATACGCGCAAGGAGTCCGTCACCGAGATCTCGGCGAACGCGCCCGACTTCAGGGCGCGTTGGTGGATGCGGTACGGAGCCTGGCCGCCGTCCGCCGGGTCCGGGAACACATCGTGGATGACCAGCAGGCCGCCGTCGGCGACCTTCGGGGCCCAGCCCTCGTAGTCGCCGTTCGCGTGCTCGTCGGTGTGCCCGCCGTCGATGAAGACCAGTCCGAGTTCCCCGCCCCAGACGGCGGCGACCTGCGGGGACCGCCCGACGAGCGCCACCACGTGCTCCTCCAGCCCTGCGCGGTGCAGGGTGCGCCGGAAGGCCGGCAGCGTGTCCATCAGGCCGATCTCCGGGTCGACCACCGACGGGTCGTGGTACTCCCACCCCGGCTGCTGCTCCTCGCTGCCCCGGTGGTGGTCGACGGTGAGCGCCGTCACCCCGGCGGTGCGGGCGGCGTCGGCCAGCAGGATCGCGGACCGTCCGCAGTAGGTTCCGACCTCCAGGAGCGGCAGCCCCAGCGCGGCGGCCTCGACGGCGGCGGCGTACAGAGTGAGCCCTTCGTGGACCGGCATGAAGCCCTTGGCGGCCTCGAAGGCCGCGAGGACCTTCGGCTCCGGACGGGCGGCGGACTCGGCGGCCACGGGGTTCCTCCTGGTGGGGCGGTGGATCGGACGGCGTCCCATCGTGCCGTACGCCCCCGCGATACGGATCGGCGGGGGCGTACGGGTGGAGAGGGCCTGGGGCGGGGTCCCTGGCAGGGCGCGCCCGGCCGTTCACACGCGGGTTCCGGCCGCAGGAGCGCGCGGCCGGAACCGATGTGTCCCGTCTGCCGGCTACGGAGCCGAGGTCCGACGCTCCCGAGCGCTGACCGCCACCGCCACGGGGGCGGACTCCGCCGCGGCGAGCGCGTCGCCCGCGCTGCTGGCCAGCAGCACCGGGCGCGCCTTCCGCTGCGCCGGCAGGAACGCGGCCAGTACGAGGCCGATCAGCACCGCCCCGGTGGCGATCATGAACGAGGTGCGGAAGCCCTCCATGGTGGGGACCTCCACCGACCCCATCCGCACCGAGGTGTTCGCCAGCACCATGCCGATCACCGCACTCGACAGCGAGGTGCCGATCGAGCGCATCAGCGTGTTCAGGCCGTTGGCCGCGCCGGTCTCGGACGCGTCGACCGCCCCGATGATCAGCGCGGGAAGCGAGGAGTACGCGAGCCCGATGCCGGCTCCGAGCACCACCGCGATCACCACGGTCTGCCAGGCCGCGCTCATCAGGCCCAGCCCGGCGCCGTAGCCGACGGCGATGACGAGCATGCCCAGGATCAGCGTGGTCTTGGGGCCGCGGCGGGCGGAGATCCGGGCGTACAGCGGGGCGACGAACATCATCGTCACACCCAGCGGTGCCACGCAGAGCCCGGCCACCACCATGGACTGCCCCAGTCCGTATCCCGTCGACGCGGGCAGCTGGAGCAGCTGCGGCAGGACCAGCGAGACGGCGTAGAAGGCCACCCCGACCATGATCGACACGAGGTTGGTGAGCAGCACCTCACGGCGGGCGCTGGTGCGCAGATCGACCAGCGGTGCCGGGGAACGCAGCTCGAACAGGCCCCACAGCACCAGGATCAGCAGGGACACGCCGATCAGGCCGAGCGTCAGGGGAGAGGTCCAGCCCCAGTCGCCGCCCTTGGTGACGGGCAGCAGCAGACAGACCAGGCCGAGGGAGAGCCCCAGCGCGCCGATGTGGTCGAAGCGTCCCGGCGCGCGCAGCGGAGGCTCCGGCACGACGAGGGCCGTCAGGGTCATCGCCACGACGCCCAGCGCGGCGGAGCCCAGGAAGAGCGCGTGCCAGTCGGCGTGCTGGGCGACGACCGCGGCGGCGGGCAGCGCGAGTCCGCCGCCCACCCCTATGGACGAGCTCATCAGGGCCATCGCCGAGCCGAGCTTCTCGGCCGGCAGGACATCGCGCATGATGCCGATCCCCAGCGGAATGGCGCCCATGGCGAAGCCCTGGAGCGCCCGGCCGACGATCATGACCACGAGGCTGTCGGTGGACGCGCAGATCAGCGAGCCCACCACCATGACGGCGAGGCTGGCCAGCAGCATCCGCCGCTTGCCGTAGAGATCGCCGAGCCGCCCCATGATCGGCGTCGCGACGGCCCCGGCGAGCAGGGTGGCCGTCATCACCCAGGTCGCGTTCGCCGGGTCGGTGCCGAGCAGGGACGGCAGGTCCTTGATGACGGGGACGAGCAGGGTCTGCATCACCGCGACGGTGATCCCCGCGAACGCGAGTACGGGAACGACGCCGCCGCCCTTGCCCCTGCGCGGGTCGGGGTGTTTCCCGGCTTGCTGTTCGTTCGTCGTCCGTTGCATACGTGTGGCCTCCGGGCAGGGGAAAGTGCGGAAGATCGAGCGGGGCGGAGCATGCGGGGGCGCGCCGACAGGCAGCGCCCACCGCCAAGTGCGTGCATGGTGAACGCTTCCGTATGCCCGCGATATTCCGGTGAACACGACGTAAAAAGAGGACAGTCGGCAAAGGTCCTACGCCAGGGGGCGGAGGCCCGAGGGGGCCCGAAGGGGGACCCGAAACCGATGTACGGGGCACGTGTGGCCTGCGAGTATGACACGCATGGTTGACGTCTCCCCGCCCACGCGGCCTCCCGCCCGACCGAGAACCCGGACGTGGGCCGTGGTCGCGGCCGCCTGCACCGGCCAGTTCCTGGTCGTCCTCGATGTGTCCGTCGTCAATGTGGCACTGCCGTCCATGCGCACCGACCTGGGACTGAGCGCACCCGGACTGCAGTGGGTCGTCAACGCCTACTCGATCGCCTTCGCCGGCTTCATGCTGCTCGGCGGGCGGGCCGCCGACATCTACGGCCGCAAGAGGATGTTCCTGACCGGACTCGGCCTCTTCACCGCGGCCTCACTGGCCGGAGGGTTCGCGCAGGAGGGCTGGCAGCTCCTCGCCGCCCGAGCCGGGCAGGGACTCGGCGCCGCCGTGCTGGCCCCGGCGACGCTCACCATCCTCACCGCGGCCGTCCCCGAAGGCCCCGCGCGGACCAAGGCGATCGGCACCTGGATGGCCGTCGGCGCGGGCGGCGGAGCGGCCGGCGGGCTGATCGGCGGGGTGCTCACCGACCTCCTGTCCTGGCGGTGGGTCCTGCTCATCAACGTGCCGGTCGGCGTCCTGGTCCTCGCCGGCGCGGCCGTGTGGCTGGCCGAGGGCAGGGCGGGCGACCGGCGCCGTGTGGACCTGCTGGGCGCGGTGCTCGTCACGGCGGGCCTGGCGACGACGGCGTACGGCATCGTGCAGACCGAGGCCGCCGGCTGGACCGCCGCCGACACCCTGGTGCCCCTGCTGGGCGGTCTGGCCCCTGCTCGGCGTGTTCGTCCTGGTGGAGGCCAGGACGGCCGCGCCCCTGATGCCGCTGCGGGTGCTCGGGGTGCGCGCCGTCTCGGCGGCGAACGTGTCGATGCTGCTGCTGGGTTCGGCGACCTTCTGCATGTGGTACTTCATGACCGTCTACGTCCAGAACGTCCTGGGCTACACGCCGCTGGAGGCCGGATTCGCGCTCGTACCGAGCTCCGTAGCCGTCTTCGTCGGCGCGAAGGCCGCCCCCGCGCTCATGGCGCGGACCGGCGCCAAGCCCCTGGCCGTGGCCGGCGCCCTGGTCGCCGCCGTCGGCTTCGGCTGGCAGTCCACCTTGGGCGTGCACGGCTCCTACCTCACGGCGGTCTGTCTCCCCGGCGTCCTGATGATGGCCGGCGCCGGACTGGCCTCCACCCCGCTGGCCGCCCTCGCCACCTCCGGTGCGGCACCCGGAGACGCCGGACTCGTCTCCGGGCTGGTCAACACCTCCCGCACGATGGGCGGCGCACTGGGCCTCTCCGTGCTCTCCACGGTCGCGGCGGCCCGTACGGCGGGCTCGACGGGTCCGGCGGAGATCACCGCCGGATACGCCCTGGCCTTCCGCACCTCCGCCGTGGTGCTGGTGACCGGGGCGGTGATGATGCTGCTCTGGCTTCCGGGGCGGGGCGAGAAGCAGACGCCCGGCCGCGCGGAGACGCGAGCCGGGGGCCGCCCGGGGACGGAGCCCGCGTCGGCGCTGCAGTCCCCGGAGGCGTAGAACCTGTCCGGCGGATCAGATGACTGCCGGGGCGGGGGCCGGGGCTGACCTCAAGTCGGGAGCGGGACGCGGTCGCCGTACCGCCGAAGGCCGCCGCAGCCGGGTGGCTGCGACGGCCCTCGTGTCGTACGGAGCGGATCAGGCCGCCGCGCTGCCACCCCCTTCGGAGGGACGGCGGTGACGGCCGTGCGGCTGCACGGTCACACTCTCCGCAGATGCGCCTCCTCGGTGCTTTCCGTAGCCGCCGGCTTCGGCCCGTTCCGTGTCCGCCTCCGGCGGACGCGTCTGGGTCGTGTCGGTTCGGGCTTCAGACATGTGGGAAGTCTCCCCGTTGCAATCGCTTACGTGTGTGTCGCAGCCCCGCCGCCACCCGGCACGGTCACCGTCGGCGCCCGCGCGGAACGGCTGCGTAGCCCCGATCCCGAGTTTATCCAGGTGTGGTGCGCCCGGTGAGAGGCGCCTGCCCCAGCGGAACGGGCGTGCACACACCGCGAGCCGCCGCAGCCCCGGACGTGTCCGTTCCGTTCGTGGCGACCGGGTGCGGGCCGTCCACGGGAGCCTCCAGCAACGCCACGGCGCAGGGGGCGCCCTCCTGCGCGTACGGCAGGTGCAGCACACCTTCCCGGGTCCAGAAACCGGATCCGGCCAGCCACCCGCCGGGCGCCGCGAACTGGTGCAGCCGGCGTCCCGCCGGACGCCACAGCCCCACCCAGCTGCCGGCCGAACCGTCGATCCGCAGGGCCACCGCGCAGCTCTCCGGCATCAGCATCTGACCGGGCTGTACGGCGAACGGCGTCAGTGTCCCGTCCGGAGGGCGCAGGCACTCCGGGAACCGCACCGGGAGACAGCTGCCGAGTACGCCCCAGCCGAGCCGGTCGTGGCCGGGCGCGTCGGACCGGACCAGCAACAGGCCGCTGTCGGCGTCGGCCAGCAGCAACCGATCGTTGCTCTCCGGTGCGATCTGCAGCAGCGGGGTCACCTCGCCGCAGCGCTCCAGGTCCACGACGACCGCTTTCACGGGGCCGCCGCCCGGCATCTGCCGGTCCAGGGCGAGCAGCCGGCCCTCGCGGTCCAGCCAGGCACCGCCCGAACAGCGCCCCGGAACATCCGCGACCCGCTCGGGCCCGAACGCGCCGCCCGCCACCAGCCAGACGGCGGTGGAGCGTTCACCGGGAACCAGGGCACAGGCGCTCATGCCGTCCGGGGACGGGGGGAGGAGTGTGAGTTCCGGGCAGTCGAGGGAACCCAGGGAGAGTTCACCCGTGCCGGGCCCGGTCGGATAGAGCAGCGAGAACGTGTGCCGGTCGGCTCCCACCCGCCGCCGGATGAGGACCCGTCCGTCCGAGAGCGGCAGTACATCGGAGGCCGCCTCCTCCGGCTGGTCGAGGGGGAGGGGGACGGCGTAGGGCTCGGGCCCGTCCAGCGTCCAGCGCTCGGGGAACCAGGCCGGCTCGGCCGTCTCCCCGGCTGCGGTGAGCCGCGCGGCGTACGAGTGGTCGGCGGCGATGGTGAGCGCGGCCGGCAGGAGACGCGACGAGGTCCGGGGGCCGGCCGCCGCGGGTGTCCGCACGGGGGGCGTGGGCGGCACGGAGGGGACGGGCGGCACGGAGGGGAGGGGCGACGTGCGTGGGCCGGTGTCCCGGCCGACCGCACCCGGCCCGACCGGATCCGCGTCCTGGTCCTCGTCCGGCACACCCGCGGCGCCGACGTGCGGCACGGGCCCGTCCGGCCCGTCCGGTTCCGCCGGCTCGGGTGCGGGCTCGGCCGTCGCGACAGCCCTTGCGACTCCGGCGGTCTTGTCCTCGATGGCACACGCAGTCATGGTCCGGTCACCTCCGGCAACCGAAGCTAGGTTTCGCGCCACCCGACGGACAACACGAGCCACACCACTTCACGCATAAGGGTGTTGATGTCCTGATTCGCCTGCGAAGGCAGGGGTGACTGTGCTCCCGCTTTTCTGCGCACCCGAGGTAAGCAGCGAGGCGCGTAACGATTCGCACCGGCCGCCGGTCCGTCCCCATGGGCCCCGGCGGCCAGGGGCGGTGGGGCACGGCGGGCAGGTAGCCTTTCCTCCGTGCCCCGTCTGTCTGAAGTCATCGCCGAGCTCGACGCCCTCTGGCCGCCCGAGCGGGCCGAAGGATGGGACGCCGTCGGCACGGTCTGCGGTGATCCCGCAGCGGAGATCGACCGGGTCCTCTTCGCCGTCGACCCCGTGCAGCAGATCGCCGACGAGGCCCGCACCCTCGGCGCCCAGCTGATCGTCACCCATCACCCGCTCTATCTGCGCGGCACGACGACGGTCGCGGCCTCCACCTTCAAGGGCCGGGTCGTGCACGGGCTCATCAAGCACGACATCGCCCTGCACGTCGCGCACACCAACGCGGACACCGCCGACCCCGGGGTCTCCGACGCCCTCGCCGCCGCCCTCGACCTGCGGATCACCGGCCCCCTCGTGCCGGACCCCGCCGACGCCGGTGGCCGACGCGGACTCGGCCGGATCTGCGAGCTCGACCACCCCGAGAGCCTCCGCGACTTCGCCGCCCGTGCCGCCGCCCGGCTGCCCGCCACGGCGCAGGGCGTCCGGCTGGCCGGCGACCCCGACGCCGTCGTGCGCCGGGTCGCGGTGAGCGGCGGCTCCGGCGACAGCCTCTTCGACGCGGTGCGGGCCGCCGGTGTGGACGCCTTCCTCACCGCGGACCTGCGCCACCACCCGGCCTCCGAGGCCGTCCAGCACTCGCCGCTCGGCCTGGTCGATGCCGCACACTGGGCCACCGAGTGGCCCTGGTGCGAGCAGGCCGCCGCGCAGCTCGACGCGATTTCCGACCGCCACGGATGGGACCTGCGGGTCCATGTCTCGAAGCAGGTCACCGACCCCTGGACCACCCACCACTCTTCTGGAGCCCCCAACTGAACGCCGCGCCCGCCGACCAGATCCGACTCCTCGAAGTCCAGGCACTCGACGTACGTCTGTCGCAGCTCTCCCACAAGAGCACGTCGCTGCCCGAGCACGCCGAGCTCGACGTGCTCAACAGCGACCTCGCCCAGCTGCGCGACCTGCTCGTCGCCTCGCAGACCGAGGAGAGCGACACCACCCGCGAGCAGACCAAGGCGGAGCAGGACGTCGACCAGGTGCGCCAGCGTGCCGTCCGCGACCAGCAGCGGCTCGACTCCGGCGCGGTC
Source organism: Streptomyces sp. NPDC005794 (assembly GCF_042871445.1). NCBI lineage: Bacteria > Bacillati > Actinomycetota > Actinomycetes > Kitasatosporales > Streptomycetaceae > Streptomyces > Streptomyces sp. NPDC005794. The sequence continues at coordinate 153,729 of NZ_JBIAIN010000009.1, read as the reverse complement.
TCCTCGCCGAAGGACCTGGAGAGCCTGCAGCGCGAGCTCACCTCGCTGGCCAAGCGCCAGGGTGACCTGGAGGACGTCGTCCTCGAGATCATGGAGCGCCGCGAGTCCGCCCAGGAGCGCGTCACCGAACTGACGGAGCGCGTCCGCGCCGTCCAGGCGAAGGTGGACGACGCCACCACCCGCCGGGACGCCGCCACTCAGGAGCTCGAGGCCGAGGCCGCCGTCGTGGCCAAGGACCGCGAGGTCGTCGCGGGTGCCGTTCCCGCCGACCTGCTCAAGCTGTACGACAAGCTGCGCGCCCAGCAGGGCGGCGTCGGCGCGGCCCGGCTCTACCAGCGCCGCTGCGAGGGCTGCCGCCTGGAGCTGAACATCACCGAGGTCAACGACGTGAAGGCCGCGTCCCCCGACACGGTGCTGCGCTGCGAGAACTGCCACCGCATCCTGGTGCGCACCGCGGACTCGGGCCTGTAGTGTCCGCTCCCCGCAAGCTGGTCGTCGAGGCCGACGGCGGTTCCCGGGGCAACCCCGGGCCCGCCGGCTACGGGGCGGTCGTGCTCGACCAGGCCGACGCCGCGACGCTCGCCGAGGCGGCCGAGTACATCGGCGTCGCGACGAACAACGTCGCCGAGTACAAGGGCCTGATCGCCGGGCTGAAGGCGGTCAGGGAGCTCTTCCCGGACACGGCCGTGGAGGTCCGTGTCCGGATGGACTCCAAGCTGGTGGTCGAGCAGATGTCGGGCCGCTGGAAGATCAAGCACCCCGACATGAAGCCGCTCGCCGCGGAGGCCGCGAGCATCCTGCCCGCCTCCTCGGTCACGTACGAGTGGATCCCGCGCGACCGGAACAAGCACGCCGACCGGCTCGCCAACGAGGCGATGGACGCGGGCAGGCGGGGCGTGCAGTGGGACCCGGCGTCCTCGACGGCCGACATGGAGACGACGCGTACGCCGGTGCTGCCGGAGTCGCCGCTGCCCCCGGCCGGGCCGCCCGGTGACGCGGTGGCGGGCGCGGCGAGGGTCCGCGCCGCGATGGCCGCCGTCCGCCCGGCGGAGACCACCCCGCAGGGCGCATCGGCGACCCCGCAGGTGGGCTGGGGGAGCGCCCCCGATCTGGGCGCGCCCGCCACCTTCTTCCTGCTCCGGCACGGCGAGACGGCCCTCACCCCCGAGAAGCGGTTCTCGGGCAGCGGCGGCAGCGACCCCGAGCTCTCGGAGACCGGACGCCATCAGGCGGACCGCGCCGCGGAGGCGTTCGCCGCCCGGGGCACGGTCCAGGAGATCGTGAGCTCCCCGCTGCGCCGCTGCCGTGAGACGGCGGAAGCCGTGGCGGCCGGGCTCGGCCTTCAGGTCCGCGTCGAGGAAGGCCTGCGCGAAGCGGACTTCGGGGTCTGGGAGGGCCTCACCTTCGGCGAGGTGAAGGAGCGCTACGGCTCCGACCTCACCGCCTGGCTGGCGTCCCCCGACGCGGCTCCCACCGGCGGCGGCGAGAGCTTCGCCGAGGTGGCGGAGCGGGTGTCGGCGACGCGCGACCGGCTGATCGCCCGTTACGCGGGCCGTACGGTGCTCCTGGTCACGCACGTCACCCCGATCAAGATCCTGGTCCGGCTCGCCCTGGGCGCCCCGCCGGAGTCGCTGTTCCGCATGGAGCTCTCACCGGCCTCGGTCTCGACGGTGGCGTACTACGCGGACGGGAACCCGTCGCTGAGGCTCCTCAACGACACCTCGCACCTGCGGTAGTGGGCGCGTGACCTGGTCCTCGGGGCTGCTCGGCTTCCTCGCCGGGCTGCTGATCTCGGTCACCACCGCGCCCGTGGGCGTGTCCGGTGCGGTGTTCCTGCTGCCGGTGCAGGTCAGTCTGCTCGGTGTGCCGAGTCCCGCGGTGACCCCCACCAACCTGCTGTACAACGTGGTGTCGTGCCCCGGCGCCCTCCTGCGCTACCGCAACAGCGGCCGGCTGCGCGGACCGCTGACCCGGCTGCTCGTCGTGGGCGCGGTGCCGGGGGTGGTGATCGGCGCGGTGGTCCGGGTCTTCGCGGTGCCCGGCCCGGCGGTCTTCCGGCTGTTCATCGCCGTCCTGCTGCTCCCGCTGGGCGCGTGGCTGTGTGCCCGGACCCTGCGCCCCTCGCGCCGCAGCGCCGCCGCCGCGCAGCCCTCGCCCCGCGCCACCACCGGTCTCGCGCTGGCCGTCGGCATCGCGGGAGGGGTCTACGGGATCGGTGGCGGCTCGCTGCTCGGGCCGATCCTCGTCGGGCGCGGGGTCCCGGTCGCGAAGGTCGCGCCCGCGGCCCTCGCCTGCACGTTCGTGACCTCCCTCGCGGGGGCGGGCACGTACGCCCTGCTGTCGCTGACCGTCACGGGCGACATCGCGCCCGACTGGGCCCTCGGCCTCGCCTGCGGACTCGGCGGACTCTGCGGCGGCTACCTCGGAGCCCGCCTCCAGCCCCGTCTCCCCGAGACGGCACTGCGGCTCCTGCTGGGCTCCCTCGCCCTGGGCATCGGCGCGCTGTACGCCGTCCAGGCCGTGAGCTGAGCGCTGGGCTCAGCCGCGGCTGAGCGCCGACGCCTCCGCTGCCAGCCGCTCCACGCGCGCCCAGTCCTTCGCCGCCACCGCGTCACCAGGCACCATCCAACTGCCGCCCACGCAGCCGACGTTGGGCAGGGCCAGGTAGGACGGCGCCGAGGCGAGCGAGATGCCGCCCGTCGGGCAGAACCGGGCCTGGGGGAGCGGGGAGGCCAGCGCCTTCAGATAGGCGGTGCCGCCCGCGGCCTCGGCCGGGAAGAACTTCATCTCGGTGACCCCGCGCTCCAGCAGCGCGACCACCTCGGACGTCGTCGAGACGCCCGGAAGGAACGGCACGCCCGAGGCCTTCATCGCGTCCAGCAGGGCGTCCGTCCAGCCGGGGCTGACCAGGAAGCGCGCTCCGGCCGCGACCGTCGCGGTCACGTGCGCCGGGGAGATCACCGTGCCGGCGCCCACCACGGCTTCGGGGACCTCCGCGGCGATCGCCCGGATCGCGTCGAGGGCCGCGGCCGTCCGCAGCGTGACCTCGATCGCGGGCAGCCCGCCCGCGACGAGCGCACGGGCCAGCGGCACCGCGTCGGCCGCGTCCTCCAGCACGACGACGGGAACGACGGGGGCGAGGTCCAGGACGGAAGTGGACACGGCGGCGGGCGCGGAGGAGGTCATGGACTCATCCTGCCGCGAGAACCGCACACTGCGCAACGCGCGTTGCGCATGCTGCAACGCGGTGTGTCAGTGGATCTCGGTGACCACCACATCGAGTGCCCACGACCGCCCCGCCCGCTCGGGAGCCTGTGACTCCACCACGTAACCGAGGTCGCGCAGCACCTCCACCAGCTCCGCAGGGCCCTTCGGCCGGGCCCCGGCCAGCAGCAGATCGCGGACCATCCGCCCCTTCGTCGCCTTGTTGAAGTGGCTGACCACGGACCGCTTCTCCACCCCGTTCACCCTCTGGGACTGGAGCACCCGCACACGCGCCGTGCGCTCCGCGACCTCGCCCGTCGGCTTCCACGCGCCGGCGTACGCCGACGAACGCAGATCCAGGACCAGCCCGTCCCCGGCCGCCTCCGGCATGACCGACGCCATCGGGGCGCGCCAGTACGCGTTCAGCGCGCCGAGCCCCGGCAGCCTCACCCCCATCGAGCAGCGGTACGAGGGGATACGGTCGCCCACCCGCACCGCGCCCCACAGCCCGGAGAAGACCAGCAGCGACGTCCCGGCCCGCCGCTCGGCAGCCGCGTCCAGCGTGGCCAGGCCGAGGGCGTCGTAGAGCACCCCGGTGTAGATCTCCCCGGCGGGCCGGGCCCCGGCCGTCCGCAGCTCGGCGTTCTTCGCGATCTCGCCGCGCAGCCCCTCGCTCAGGCCCAGCACCTCACGGGCCTTGTCCTCGTCCGCCAGGCACAGGTCGACCAGCTCGTCGAGGACCGCGGCCCTGGCGTCGGCGAGACCCGGCAGGGACAGGGACTCCGGCTTCAGCGGTGCCCCGCGCCCCGAGGCGGCCTTACCTTCGGAGGGCGGCAACAGCACGAGCACGGGGGTTCTCCTTCATACGCGGCACAGGGCCCCGCGCGGGTGGGAGCCCCCGGCAAGGGTACGGGCCGGACCGCCCGGAGCCGTCCCGGAGACCGGGATGCCGACCCCACCGCCCCGGCCTACGCTCGGTGGCATGCCCCGCCGCCACCTCCACATGACCGGCACGGACGGCACCCCGCTCCGGGCGGCCCTGCGCGCGCTGCGCACCGAGCTCGGTCTGCCCGCCGGCTTCCCGCCCGCCGTCCTCGCCGAGGCGGGGGACGCGGTGAGGTCTCCGGACCTGTCCGGCAACCAGGACGCCACCGACCTGCCGTTCCTCACCATCGACCCGCCGGGCTCCAGGGACCTCGACCAGGCGATGTGCCTGGAGCGGCGCCCGCACGGCTTCCGGGTGCACTACGCCATCGCCGACGTCGCCGCCTTCGTCCGGCCCGGCGGAGCGCTGGACGGCGAGGCCCACCAGCGGGTGACGACCCTGTACTTCCCCGACGGCAAGGTCCCCCTGCACCCCCCGGTGCTCTCCGAGGGAGCCGCCAGCCTCCTCCCCGGCGAGACCCGTCCTGCCGCGCTCTGGCGGATCGACCTCGACACGGAGGGCCGTACCGTCGCTGCCGAGGTCCGCCGGGCCCTCGTGCGCAGCCGCGCGAAGCTCGACTACAGGGGCGTCCAGCGGCAGATCGACGCCGGTACGGCCGAGGAACCCCTCGCCCTGCTCAGGGACATCGGCCTGCTGCGCGAGCAGCAGGAGATCGCCCGGGGCGGCATCTCGCTCGACGTACCCGAGCAGGAGATCGTCGAACGCGACGGCGCCTACGGCCTCGACTACCGCGCGCCCGTGCCCGCCGACGGCTGGAACGCCCAGATCTCCCTGCTCACCGGCATGGCGGCCGCCGGGATCATGCGGGACTCCGGCACCGGCATCCTCCGTACGCTGCCGGTCGCCCCCGACGGCGCGGTCGCCCGGCTCCGACGCTCCGCCGAGGCCCTGCACATCGACTGGCCGCACCACGTCCCGTACGCCGGAGTGGTGCGCTCCCTCGACCCCACGCGGGGCAACCACGCGGCGTTCCTCCAGGAGTGCACCACGCTCCTGCGCGGCGCCGGCTACAGCGTGTTCGAGCACGGCGACCTCCCCACCCCCGCCGTGCACGCCGCCGTCGCCGAGCTCTACACGCACTGCACCGCGCCGCTGCGACGGCTCGTCGACCGTTACGCCGCCGAACTGTGCCTCGCCGCGACCGCCGGGCGTGAGCCGCCGGAATGGGTGCTGCAGGCGTTGCCCGGCCTGCCGGAGGAGATGGCCGAGGGGACCCGCCGCGCGAACACCGTGGAGCGCGAGTGCGTCGACCTGGTCGAGGCGGCACTCGTCGCGGACCGGGTCGGCGAGGTCTTCGACGGCTATGTGATCGACGTCAAGGACAACGACCCCACCGTCGGCACCGTCCACATCGAGGACCCGGCGATCGTCGCCCGTGTCGAGGCCGCCGCCCCTCTCCCCCTGGGTGAACGACTACGGGTCCGCCTCACCCGGGCAGCCCCGGGCACGTCGAAGGCGCTGTTCGCCCCCGTGTGAGCGCCGGCCGCAGAGGTCCCCGACGACCGGCTTGTCCGCATCTCGTACGATCACGTCCTCGGCTACGGACTGCGTACCGACTCCGTACCAGGGAAGGTCTCATGCGTGCGTGACCTCGCCACCGCCCCCATGACCGGCCGGCCCCGGCAGATCATCGCCGCCGCGCGTGCCCTGCTGGAGGCGGAGGGCCCCGAAGCGCTCACCATGCGACGGCTGGCCGACCGGGTGGGCGTCAAGGCGTCGTCCCTCTACAAGCACTTCCCGGACAAGTCGTCCGTGGTGGCGGCCCTGGCCGCCGAGATGCTCCGGGAGACCGCCGGGGTCCTGGCCGCCGCCGAGGCGGCGGCCCCGGGATCCTTCTCCGCGCTCGCCACCGCGTACCGCACCTACGCGCTGGCCCACCCGCACCTCTATCTCCTCACCATGGGCCGCACCTTCCCCACGGCGGGAGCGGCGGACGCGGCGGCCGCCCCGCTGTTCCGTGCCGCCGGTGGCGACGAGGACCGGGCCCGGGCGGCCTGGGCCTTCGCCCACGGCATGGTGGTCCTGGAACTCAACGGCCGCTTCCCTCCGGGCGCCGACCTCTCGGCGGCCTGGGAGGCCGGCATCGCGGCCTTCACCGCCGCCCCCGCCGGGTAGCATGGTCACCACGGCAGACGAGCCGGGCGGACGGCCGCGTGAGGATCCCCGGATCCTCCCGAGGAACGTCCGGGCTCCACAGGGCAGGGTGATGGCTAACGGCCACCCGGGGTGACCCGCGGGACAGTGCCACAGAAAACAGACCGCCGGGGACCTCGGTCCTCGGTAAGGGTGAAACGGTGGTGTAAGAGACCACCAGCGCCTGAGGTGACTCAGGCGGCTAGGTAAACCCCACCCGGAGCAAGGTCAAGAGGGAGCACCCCGGTGCTCCTGCGCGAACGTCCGAGGGCTGCCCGCCCGAGTTCGCGGGTAGACCGCACGAGACCGGCAGCAATGCCGGTCCTAGATGGATGGCCGTCTCCCCGGCCGCCGCGAGGCGACCGGGCGACAGAACCCGGCGTACAGCCCGACTCGTCTGCCGCCACCTGCGGCTTTGCCTGGGAAAGGCACGATCTCGGTGTGCCGTCCGCTGTCCGCCACATCGGGAACCGCCAGCCGGGGAGCCGCGACAGCGCGGACCTCGGCGAGGACGGCAGTCCGGTCGAGGGGCGGGGCGGTCTTCAGTGCTTCGGCTGACTCCGTCACGCCAACGACCGTACGGACGGCGGGAATTGCATCTCAAGGGGCTTGCTGCGTCAGGCGGCGAAAAGTACCTCGGGCAGAGCTGAGAGTCCCTGAGAAGTCCCTGGAGCGGAGGGGCGCAACGCCCTTTCGAGGATCCTTGCCGACCGGAGTGACGGGCGTCAGTTCGTGGTGACCAGCTCGTCGAGTAGCTGTTCCAACAGATTGTTGTCACCGAGGAAGCTCTTCACTGAGGCGTCCTCGTTGCGTTGTGGGTCCATGCCCGACCAGTTCAGGGCGTATCCCGCGTCGGCGCTGAGTTGGGCAAGGAACGCCCGCTGGGCACGGCCGTTGCCCTCGCGGAACGGGTGGAGGACGTTCAGGTCGCCGTACAACGTGGCCAGTTGGATGACGAATTCCTGCCGGGGGAGATTCTGAAGCTGACCGGAGGAGGCGAGACGGCCGAATACCTCTCCGGCGTAGGGCACCAGGTTTCTCGCCGGGCAGAAGGGTGTGCGCTTGGCGATGTTCACGGTGCGTAACTCGCCTGCCCACGGATAGATGTCGCCGAAGATCGCGGCATGGCACGCTTGCAGATGGCCGAGGTCGTACGCGCCGGGTAGGGGGCGTTCGGCGAGCATGACGAGGCGCGCCCGGGTGATGTCCGCCTCTGCTGCCGCGAGCAGTTGATGGTCGGTGATGCCGAGCTTGTTGCGCAGCACGCCGTTGGGCATGGCGTACGGATCGTTCACCCTGCCCGCCGCTCCGAAGTCTGTCGGTGGCGGGCGATCGCGCGGGCGACAAGGGTGTCCGCGTCGACATCGCCCTTCACGTACGCCTCGGTGTCGCGGTCGGAGGCCTCGGAGGCGTGGAGCCCTTCGGCCTCGATGGAGCCGGTGGCCGAGGCGACGGCCGCACGTCGTGCCGCTCGGCCGCTCAGTGCTTCGAAGGCCTCGACGGACAGGAGGACGCCCTGGGGCTTGCGGTGGGCGCCGATCAGGACCGGGTCGGCATCCGCGCCGGACTCCGACAGGTCGGTCAGGATCCGCGACAGTCTGGCGCGGGCGTCGCTGACGGTCACGACCTCGGGGATCTCCATGCTGTCACCGTACCCATATAGAGTCTTGATTCTGTACAGATTCTAGTACGGATTCTGGTGGGATGCCGCCATACCTGCCCGCCGCCCCCGGCGTGCCGCCGCATTCGTTGAACGAGGCGCCGCAGACCTCCGCCCAGAGCTCGTACGACGTACGCGCCGGCCGTAACACGGTCCTGGAGTTCGGAGCCTTCGGCCAGCATCTGCAGGTGTGCGCGGCCATGGGTGACATCGACGGCTGCGCCCGGGCCCTCGACGAAACCGAGAAGGTGCACTCCCTCGACGACCACTCCCACAACGGCGGCCGGCTCCGCTTCGACGGTTCCCGCCTCCCCGAGGAACGGGGGCTTGCCATCTCCAGCTCGGCCGTCCCGACCTCGCGGAAGATGCCCTCACCGCAGCCCTCGCCCAACCACTGTCCCTGCGCCGTCGCGCCGCCGTACTGAGCGACCTTGCAGTCCTCGGGGCCCACCGGGGTGACGTCGATCAGGTCGTGCAGTACGCGGAGACGATGCTTGGTCCGGCCGACCGGCCGAACTCGGGATTCATCGGCAAGAAGCTGGACGGACGACCTGGCAGCAGGAGACGGACTCGGTCATCTTCGAGTGCATCGAGCAGACCGTCTGAACTCCGATAACGACGAAGCCCCCGTCCGGAGGTCGCGTCCCGCGTCGTGGTGCAGGGGATCAAGGGTTAAACATTCCGGTACGAGGCCCTTGACGATCTCCGCGGAGGCGGCAGTCCACGAGGCGCCCTGTTGAGGCGGGTTGAACCTTCGGTCCGGCGGGGCCAACACCCCGACCTGCGGATTCCGGCACCTTGATCGGCTACACCGGCGGGACGCCATCCGTCCGGACCGCTCCGGCGCGGGGGCGCCTTCTCACGTAGCCATCGAAGTAGCCACGGAAGCGCCCTCCCTGAACGTTTGCGCAGGTCATAGCGTTGTGGTGATTCTCCCCGGCGTACAGCCCCACTCGTCTGCCGCCAGGTCTTCCGGCCCGCGTGACTGCGGGTCAGGGGACAGGCGCACGAACTCCCTGTCCGTTTCTGCTCGTCAGGACGAGCAGGGCAGTGCACGCGCCCCCGCTCCCTTCCCCGGACCGCGCGGACTCGGGCCGGGCGAAGCCGCGCGGTCCACCGGAAGCGGCCGGCCGGTGACGCGGCCCGGCGATTTCACGGATTCCTCCCTTCCCGATGCCCGCTTCAATCGAGAGGTGCCGATCCCGAGACGGACTTCGGTCATCGGAAACAGGAACCACTCGCGTAGCCGACAACGGTGCGCCGGCGCATCCGGCCGGCGCGGCCGGAAGGGATCCATCCATCCCTTGTTCTTCGCAGGGAATCCCGGCCTTCAGGCCGGGCGGGAATGCGATCCTGGGCCCGGAGGCGCGAAGCGCCGGAGATCTCTGCGCCTTCGGGGTGACGGTCAGGCTGGGCGTTGCTGGTTCTCGATCGGCGTGGTCCAGTACAAGAACTGGTGACGCCGCCTCAACCAGCTTGCGCAGCACCGTTGTTCATGCGGGTGGGGCGGCGCGGGCACGCGTAGGCCCTGGAGCGAAGCGGGCGCCCGAAGTCGCGGAGAGGGTGCCCGTTCTGCTTCCGGCCGGCTGCCCTCCCGTACTCTCAGGCCGAGCCGGGGGCGCGTCGAGCGAAGGGCCTCCGAGCTGCGTGGGAGGCCCTTTCCGGTCATTCGGTGGTTCACCGTTCCGGGCGGATCCATCCGCGCATGCCGGAGTCCGCCCCCCGGGGCCGGTGTTGTTCGTCGCCCGTCGGTGCCACGCGGGCCGTCTGGTTCCGGCCAGAGCCTGACCGCATCCCCTCCGGTCTGCGGAGGCAAGTTGATCACAGGCATCCGTAACCCGATAGGCTTCTTTGCGGCGCGGCGAGTTGACTCGAACTCGGTCGGTCGCCGCGCTGCCCGCTCGGCGTGCGTGGCGACAACGCGACCCTCCCCCACTGTTCGATTGTGTTGCTCTCGAAGGATGCAGATGGAACTTGCCACTCCACCCCCGGCGGCACGTGCTCCCGTCGCCTGGTACGGCTGGTGGCTGATGCCGCTCGCTTTAGGGGCCGGAACCGTTGTCACCGCGGTGGCGGGACCCGATGAGGTCCAGATACCCGCGACGTTCGCAGGCGCGGCGGTCACCGTCGCCGGCACGGTCTGTGTACAGCTCCTCGTGCGGACCCGGTCCCGACTCCGGCGCGCGAACGACGACTTCCGCTCGGCTCAGACCGAGCACTCCCAGCAACGGTACGCGGATGTGCAGAGCAGGGAGCAGCGCTTCGCGGCCGAGCGCTCCGCCCTCGAGTTGCAACTGGGCCAGCAGGCAGCCACGTTCGAGGCCAGGCTCGCGGAGCACACGCAGGCGTACGAGACCGGCATCGCCGAACGGGCCCGCGCAACGGAGAAGCGGCTCGCACTCCAGCAGGACGTGGTCGTCAGGCTCGGCGACAGCCACCTCCCCGAAGCGGTCAAGCGGCTGCGGGACGGCGAGGCCATCGACGACATCCTGGCGGAGTCCGGCCAGGAGCCCGACGCGACCCCGGAGATGCGCGCCGCGCTGCGCAAGGTCCTGCGCACCGCATTGCTCGGTGTGGAGGAGGAGCTGAACCGCTCCACGTCGGCCGAACAGGCCGTGGTCGGCATCGGCAGCCGGATCCACGTGCTGACAGGACGGCTCCGCGGCCGGCTGCACGAGATGCAGGGCGAACACGGGCGGCTGCCCGCGGTGGCCCAGGGCCTCATGGAACTGGACCAGGAGATCGGTCCCGCCGACTGTCTCGCCGCCAGCATCGGCGTACTCGGTGGTTCGGACCGGCCCGGACGGCAGTGGCAGGAGCCGCAGCGACTGCTCAGCGTGGTCCGGGGCGGCATCGGGCGCATCAAGGACTTCAACCGCATCCAGGTCCGGCACCTGCCCGAACTAGGCGTCGACGGTGGTCTGGTGGACCACCTCACCCTGATCTTCGCCCACCTCCTGGACAACGCGGCGCGCTACTCGCCGCCCACCGAGCCCGTGGTCGTCTCCGGCAAGGAGGTGCCCAACGGTGTCGGCGTCGAGATCCAGGACGCGGGCAAGGGCCTGAGCGACGAGCGCAAGCGCGAGGCGGAGCAGGCCCTCGCGGGTACCTCGCAGGGCCCCGGCATCGGTGGCATCTCGGAGGAGGCCAACCTGGGCCTGCGCGTGGTGGGCGCCCTCGCGCGCCGTTACGGCATCCGGGTCACCTTCGCGGACTCGCCGTGGCTCGGCACCTCCGTGGTCGTGGTGATTCCGCACAAGTACTTCAGCCATCTGTCGGCCCCCACCATCGAGCCGGTCAGGCCCGCCGTGCAAAGGGCTGAGCCGGTCCACGTGCCGGCAGAGACCGCCGTCCCCGCCGAAAGCACCGAAGCCGCCGAGGTCACCGAAGCCGTGGACACCACGCCCGGCGGTCTGCCACGACGCAGGAGCAGGCGGGCCGACACGCCGGCCGCCCGGCGGAACGACCCCGACCGGACCGCGGACTCCGTGGTCGCCGTGCCGCCGGACGCGTCGTTCGCCGGCCTCGCCGCCTTCGCCACGGCCGGGCGCGAGAGCGGTCCACCAGGGGGGACGACTGCGGACGCCGGACCGGGCGCCCGCGAGACGACTGCCGGCCGCGAGTCCAACCGCACTGAAGAGAGCGACTAGTCCACATGACGCAACAGGGAACCGACGTGAGCTGGGCGCTCCGGGATCTGACGGAGAGCATCCGGGAGATCCGCTTCGCCCTCGTGGCCTCCAGCGACGGCAAGGCCATCACCTCCTACGGCGCCGACGACCCCGACGACGTGGACCGCTTCGCCGCCGTGGTCGCGGGCCTGCAGGCGCTCGCGCAGCCCGTCGCCGAGCAGTTCCCCAAGTACGCGGGGCAGCTCCGCCTCGCGATGATCGAGGTCGACGGCGGTCATCTCTTCGTGGTGCGGGCCGGTGTGGAGACGTACCTCGGCGTTCTGGCCAGGGAAGGGCTCGACCAGGGCCTGCTCGGCCATCAGATGAGGGACCTGGCGCGGAGGATGGGTGAGCTCCTCGGCACCAGTCCGCGCCTGGAGGAGAACCCTGGATGAGTGGTCCCCGCCGGCCCACGGACCCGCCCGGTCTCGAGCGCTACTACGTCCTCACCGGGGGGCGCAGCGGACCGGGTGGTTCTGCGGCGACCCTGGACGTGGCGACCCTCATCATCTCCCGTGCCGCAGCCGAGCCCGGCCTGCAGCATGAGCACGAGGAGATACTCCGGCGCTGCCGCGATCCGCTGTCGGTGGCCGAACTCGGCGCCCATCTCGGATTGCCCTTCAACATTCTCGCGGTGCTCCTGGCCGATCTGCTGGACGCAGGCCGCGTCGAGGCCCGTGATCCCATCCCCGCGTCACGAGTCGGCCGCGGGCCCGACCTCGCGCTGCTTGAGGAGGTACTCAGTGGACTTCAAAGGCTTTGACCGTTCCGACCGGCAGGCCGGAGGCGGCACCCGCTCGGTCAAGGTGATGATCGCGGGCGGTTTCGGTACCGGGAAAACCACCCTGGTGCGCTCGGTCAGCGACATCAAACCGCTGACCACCGAGGAGACGCTGACCCAGGCGAGCGTGGACGTCGACGATCTGATCGGCGTGGCGGACAAGCAGCAGACCACCGTCAGCCTCGACTTCGGCAAGATCGGCATCAACGAGGAGCTGGTGCTGTACCTGTTCGGGACGCCGGGGCAGGAACGTTTCTGGTTCCTGTGGAACGGCCTGTTCAAGGGTGCACTCGGGGCCGTGGTCCTGGTGGACACCCGGCGACTGGCCTCCAGCTTCCGGGCCATCGAGGAGATGGAGCGCCAGAACGTGCCGTTCGTCATCGCCCTGAACGTGTTCCCCGATTCCAAGGACCACCCGGTCGAAGAGATACGTGACGCGCTGGACATCCCCGAGCACACCCCGGTCGTGACCTGCGACGCCCGTGACCGGACCTCCAGCCGTGACGTGCTGATCGCGCTGATACGTCACCTCAAGGCACGTTCTGCCATCGCTCTGGAGCCCCGATGACCGATCGTACGGCCGACGACGCGGACGCAGTCCGCGGCTGCCCCGTCATGCACGGCGGCGCCGGCGACCTGATCCGGTTGTACGGACCGGACGCGGCGATCGACCCGCAGGGCATCTACGGACGGCTGCGCAAGGAGTACGGAGCCGTGGCACCCGTGCTCCTGGAGGGAGACGTCCGCGCCTGGCTGGTCCTCGGCTACCGGGAGAACCGGCGGGTGCTCGACAACCCCCTCCAGTTCAGCCGGGATTCGCGCATCTGGCGGGAATGGCGGGAAGGGGGTGTCGAGGAGACCTCGCCGCTGATCCAGATGCTCGGCTGGCGTCCCGACTGCGTGTCCCAGGACGGTGAGCCGCACCGCAGGCTGCGCAGGGCCGTCACCGACAACCTGGACACCCTCGCGGGGCGCGGTATCCGGCGCCATGTCACGCACTTCGCGAACAAGCAGATCGACGCGTTCGCCGGGAAGGGCAGCGCCGACCTGGTGGGCGAGTACGCCGAGTACCTGCCGATGCTCGTGCTGACGCGCCTGTTCGGGCTCCCTGCGGCCGAGGGGCGCAGCCTCGCGGTCTCCTGCGCCCAGGTCATCAAGGGCGGCCCGGACGCCCTCGAGCACAACGAACGCATCATGCGGATCCTGGGGGAGCTCGCCGAACGCAAGCGCGCCGAACCCGGACCCGACTTCACCACCGGGCTGCTCGGACACGGCGCCGGCCTCGACGAGGACGAGATCCTCAGCCATCTCCGCCTGGTGCTGATCACCGCGCACACCACGACCAGCAACCTGCTGGCCCGGGTGCTGGAGCTGATCTTCACCGACGCCACCAGGCTCGCGGGGCTCGTCAGCGGCCAGCTGAACGTCTCCGCGGTCGTAGAGGAAGTCATGTGGAACTCCCCGCCGCTGGCAGTCCTCCCGGGGCGTTTCGCGACCGCGGACCTCGAACTCGGCGGCGCGCAGATCAAGGAGGGCGACCTGCTGGTGCTCGGGCTCGCCGCGGGCAACCTCGACCCGGAGATCCGGCCCGACTCGGGCGTCTCCGTGCACGGCAACCAGTCGCACCTCGCGTTCAGCGGCGGTCCGCACGAATGCCCCGGTCAGAACATCGGCCAGGCCATCATCGAGATCGCCGTCGACGTCCTGCTGCACCGGCTGCCCGGAGTGCGCCTGTCCGTACCCAGGGGGGAGCTCACCTCGACCGCCTCCACCTGGGAAGCGCGTCTGGACGCACTCCCGGTCGAATTCGCCGCGCAGTCCGCGTAGGGCCGGACGGGACCCGACGTCCCGCTCCACGTTCCCGCCCGGCCGGATCCTCCGGCCGGGCGGGAACGTCGTGTCAGACGGCGAGCAGATCGTCCAGCGATCCCCGGCCCGCCAACTCGGCGGTGGCGGCCGGCCCCTCCTTCGCGGCGGAGTACCGGCCCGAGGTCAGCGCCCACTCGTAGTTGCCGTTGATCCAGTGCTGGATGGCTTCCACGCCCATCCGCACCTGGTCCCGCTGTTCGGCGCCGAGGCCGAGCTCCTCGCACATCCCCGGGACGAGGGCCTCGAGTCCGAGGTACTCGTCGAGGCATGCCGTGGTCATCCGGTACGCCTCGTCGGCGGCCTCCTCCCACGTGCACCCGCGCTGGCGGTGCAGGACGGCGATGAGGTTGTGACCGTCCCCCCGGCGCTTCTCGCGCTCGAAGGAGTGGATGTCGTTCATGAACCCGATCGTGTCCGCGGCCAGGTCACGCATCCTGACCATCAGCCCGTGCGCCTGCACCTGCGCCGGCACCTCGAAGCCGCGGCTGCGCTCGCCGGCGTCGATGCTGTGGTGGATGCCCACGGTGCGGCGGCGGAACTCCGCGTACTCCTCGATACCGAGGGTCCCGGCCCGGCCCTTGGCCGCCAGGTCGACCTCTTCGGTGTGCGCCACGAGGAAGCGCCCCCAGGAGGCGGCGAACCGGGTCCGCCAGGTCAGGGACATGCCGTCCGAGAGCTGGGCCCAGACCTCGGCCCAGGCCACGGTGATCGGGCAGACCACACGCGGAGTCGTCCCGGCGGGACGCAGCGGAGTGGCTATCAGTTCCCGCGCGACCTCCGCTATCCGGTCCGCGCGATCGGGGCTCCCGGAGTCGAACTGGTCATCGAACAAGAAGGCGAGGGAGAACCAGTTCATCAGGACGACCATGTCATCGGCCGAGGCGTGAGGGTACGTCCGCGCGGCAGCCTGGGGCAGGTCCCAGGAGCAGTACTCCTCGAAGCCGGCCTGGCTGCGCACCAGGCCCATCTCCCACACCCAGCGCAGATGGCGCTCCTGGGCGTAGGCGAGATGCTGGCTGACCGGGGTCCTGAAGGGGAGGTCGAATGTGACGTCCTGCGGCATTGGCGTCCTCTCTTGGGCGATTCGCAGGCCCCCGCCCCTGCGACAGGGCGATCGAAATTGATGCCCATTGGCTTGAAGTGCACGTTTTGAGAACGGAATTGATGACCCGTCAGGTGCGCATTCAGGCTGCCCAGACCCTAAACGATCTATGCCACAAGATCGATTCGAAGGATGTCAGGCGCTCAGGGCGCCCGTGACTGCCTCGTCCGCACGGCTCACGCCCCGCCGGGGCCGGAGCTCAGCCAGTGCTGGGGGCGCATGTGGACGACCGGGATCGGCACGGTGAGCGGTGCCCGTACCGGTGGACGGCGGCCGGCTGAGCGGCGGGCGCTCGGTGCCCGGTGGTCAGACGAGGGGCGGGCGGCCCAGGCGCGTCATCCGCCACACCGTGCGCCAGCGCATCGGGTTCCGTTCGCCGCACTCGGTACGCGTCCCCTCGGCGAAGCCGGCCGCCCAGGCGCGCAGGCCGGTGGCCGAGTGGGTGCGGGCGGCGGTGAGCAGGATCCAGGTGCCGAGGTAGGCGGGGACCAGGGGGAGGGGCAGGTTGCGGCGGGCCAGCCAGACGCGGTTGCGGGCGGTCATGCGGTAGTAGACCGCGTGCCGGGCCGGGGAGGTCTTGGGGTGCTGGAGGAGCAGGCCGGGCTCGTAGAGGATCTTCCAGTCCGCGTCGAGCGCCCGCCAGGACAGGTCCGTCTCCTCGTGCGTGAAGAAGAACTCCGCCGGCCAGGGGCCTGTCTCGGCGAGCATCTTCATGGAGAGCGCGTGGCCGCCGCCGAGGAACGCGGTGACCGGGCCGCGGCGCATCGGGTCCTTGGCGCGGAGACGGGGCACGTGCCGGCGCTGGGTCTCGCCGTGTTCGTCGGCGATGCGGAAGCCGACGATGCCGAGGCGCGGGTCGGCGGCGTACAGCTCCTGGACCGTGCGGAACACGTCCTTGTCCACCAGGAGCCCGTCGTCGTCCAGTTCGATCACCACGTCCACGTCGCCGAAGCCGGCGAGTGCCTTCAGGGCCTCGTTGCGGCCGCCGGGGCAGCCGAGGTTCTCCTCGAGTTCGAGCAGGGTCACGCCGCCGGAGAGGTCCGTCAGGCCGGGGAACGAGCGGTAGTCGGGGAGCGGTGAGCCGTTGCCGACGACGACCACGCGGGAGGGCCGCACATCCTGCATGGCCACCGACGCCAGCAGTGCCTCGACCTGCTGCGGGCGGTCTCCCATGGTCACGATGGAAACGCCGATGCGGGGTTCGGACAAGGCTCGGCTCCAGGAGTTCGGTTGGGCCTTCGACGGCTCGGTACCGCGGTGCTGCCGCGGTGCCCGCGATCGTAACGCCTCCCGTTCATCTCCCTGTGGGCGCCCGGTCATCGGGAGGGCGGTCGCCGTTCGGTCCGGCGCACATCAGCATGTCCCGGCGCCGCCCTCCGCTCTCCTGCCGGCCGCGCAACAGGCCCTCGCGGCGGGCCGGCCGCCGGTCCCGGGTACGCCCCGAGTCACCCGCCGTATTCACCCGGCGTCCTCACCCGGCGTCCGTCGGCCGGGCCGGCCGAGGAACGCCCCGGCGAGCAGGGCGCCGGCGAGGACGAGGGCCGAGTTGACGAGGACCGCCGCCGAGACCCCGGACAGCACCGCGCCGGGGCCGGTGTCCGTGCCCATCCGCGCGGTGACGACCGCGCTCATGACCGGGATGCCCATGGTGATGCCGACCTGCTGCGTCATCGTGGCCAGCCCGGTGGCCAGCCCCTGCTCCTTGTCGGGGAGCCCTGAGGTGGCGGTGACCATGAAGCCCACGATCATCAGCATGTTGCCGACGCCGCCGACGAAGGTCGCGGCCAGCAGGAGCGCGATCCAGCCGCCGGAGGTGCCGAGCGCCACGAGGGACAGGGTGGCGGCGGCCTGGACGACGCCACCCACGACGATGGTGCGCCGGTTGCCGAACCTGCCGACCGCACGGCCGCCGAGCAAGCCGCCGATCACGGTGCCGACGCCCAGGACGCCGAAGGCGAGGCCGGTGGCGAGCGGGGAGTAGCCGAGGACCTCCTGGAGGTAGAGCGTCAGCAGGAAGACCAGGGACGTCTCGGTGACGAAGGCGATCAGTCCGGTGGCGTTGCCCCAGACGACGCTGCGCCGCCGGAGGATGTGCACGGGGACCAGAGGTGCCGCCGCCCGCTTCTCGACGAACCAGAAACCCACGAGCAGCGCGGCGCCCAGGAGCAGCGCGGTCAGCGTGGTGGGTGTGCTCCAGCCGGACTCGCCCGCCTGCGTCAGTCCGTAGACGAGGAGCAGCAGACCGCCGGTGACGGTCGCCGCACCCGGCAGATCGAGCTTCGGCCGCTCGGCCGGCCGCGAGTCGGTGATCACGGACGGGGCCAGGGCGACGACGAGCGCGGCGACGGGGACGTTGATGAAGAAGGCCCAGCGCCAGGAGAGCAGATCGGTCAGCAGTCCGCCGAGGATCGCCCCCGCCGTGAAACCGGCGGACATCAGGGCGCCGTTGAGGCCGAGGGCGCGCTCACGCAGCGGGCCCTCCTTGAACGCCGTGGTGAGCAGCGCGAGTCCGGCCGGGGTCACGGCCGCGGTGGCCAGGCCCTGCAGGACGCGCGCGGTGAGCAGGACCTCGGGGGAGGTGGCGAGCCCGCCGAGCACGGAGGAGAGGCCGAGGACGACCATGCCGCCGGTGAACAGGCGCTTACGGCCGACGAGATCGGCGACACGCCCGAACAGCAGGGTGAATCCGGCGGCCGCGAGGGCGAAGGAGGTGGCGATCCACTGGAGGTGGGCGAGGGAGAACCCGAGGCCCTCGCCGACAGCGGGCAGGGCGACGTTCAGGATCGAGAAGTCCACAGCGATCATGAACTGTGCGCCGAGGAGGAGGACGAGGACGAGCTTCTGCCGGCCGGTCATGCGCGGGGCCGGAGCCGGGTGGGGCGTGGTGGCGGATGCCTTGCTGGTCGTGGACATTGCGGTGCCCTTTCCTGGAGAACCGGAGGCCTAACGGTTCCGTAGTTCCGTTAGGGTGAGGTCACCGTAACAGGGGATGGCTTACTAATGGAACTGGAGACCCGTTATGGATGCAGGGGATGGAGAGCCGGGCACGGTCCGGCCCGGTGGGCGTACGGCCCGGGTGCGGGAGTCCGTGCTGCGTGCGGCCGGTGACGCGCTGGTCGAGCAGGGTTTCGACCGGCTCGACCTCGCCGACGTCGCCCGCCGCGCCGAGGTCGGCAAGACGACGGTCTACCGGCGTTGGTCCACCACGACGGGGCTGGTGGCCGACCTGCTGACGGACATGGCGGAGCAGTCCGTCCCGCGCGCGGACACCGGGTCCCTGGACGAGGACCTCCGGGCCAACGCCCGGCTGGTGGTGCGGACACTGACCGACGCCCGCCAGGGTCCCCTCTTCGCCGCCGTCGTCGCGGCGGCGACGTGCGACGCGCGGACGGCGGAGGCCCTGCACCGCTTCTACGCGGTGCGCATCGAGGAGTGGGCCGGCTGTGTCGACGCGGCGGTCGGGCGGGGCGAACTGCCCCCGGGCACCGATGCCCGCGAGGTGATCAGAGCCGTGTCGGCGCCCCTCTACTACCGGTTGCTGGCCACCGGCGACCCCCTCGACGAGGCGGTCGCCGACCGCGCGGCCGGGGCGGCGGCGGTCGCGGCGCGGGCGGGCGTGTACGTGAGCTGAGGCCGGTGCGCCCGGCTTCGGGTGCCGGGGGACCGGCGGCGGGTGGGCGACGCCCGGCGGCAGCCCGACCGGCGCACCGGGCGGCGCGGGTGGAGGCCGCCGGAGAGGTGCCGGCCGTTGCCCGTGTGAGCGAGGACCCCGGCCGGGACCCGGGGATCAGGACGTGCGGGCCACCGCCACGTACTCCCCGCTGTGCGCGCTCTCCTGGCCGGGGACCGGCTCACCGAGCTCCGGGTGCCAGTCCTCGGCGGCCACGATGCCGGGGGCGACCAGGTCGAACCCGTCGAAGAAGCGGGCGAAGCGGTCGCGGTCGCGCATGTCCAGGGTGAGCCCGTTGGCCCGGTACATGTCGCGGACCTTCTGGGACGCCTCCTCGGGGTGGAAGTCCGGAGTGAGGTGCGAGATCACCAGGTGACTGCCGGGTGCCAGCGCGGCGGTGAGCCGCTCCACCACCTCGTAGGCGCCCATCTCGTCGCTCAGGAAGTGCAGCAGCGCGTTCAGGGAGAGGGCGACCGGCCGGTCGAAGTCCAGGACCTCGGCGGCCTCGGCCAGGATGCGGCCGGTCTCCCGGGCATCGGCCTGTACGTAGCCGAGGGCACCCTGAGGAGTCCCGTTCAGCAGGGCCTGGGCGTGGCTGAGGACGACGGGGTCGTTGTCGCAGTAGACGACCCGGGCGTCCGGGACGGTCGTCTGCGCCACCTGGTGGAGGTTGGGTTCGGTGGGGATCCCGGTGCCGATGTCCAGGAACTGGCGAATCCCCTGACCGGCCAGCCATCGGGTGGCCCGGTGGGTGAACGCCCGGTTCATACGGGCCATGACGGGGATGACAGGAGCGAAGGCGGTCAATCTCCTGC
Organism: Streptomyces sp. NPDC005794; assembly: GCF_042871445.1. Lineage (NCBI taxonomy): Bacteria > Bacillati > Actinomycetota > Actinomycetes > Kitasatosporales > Streptomycetaceae > Streptomyces > Streptomyces sp. NPDC005794. Next base: position 133,878 of record NZ_JBIAIN010000009.1, on the reverse strand, counting down.
CCAGCTCCTCGTCCACCGGATAGTTGTCCTTGCCGCCGAGGTACCAGTCGTACAGCCGCGCCGGGTGCGGCTTGCTGGTGTCGATGTCCATGGGTGCCATCGCCGTCCCGTTCTCCGATGCGGACATGCCCGGCCTCCGCGGGCCGGCTCCGAGTGGTTGATCGATCTGACGGCAGCATAAGAGGTCGCGCGGACAAGCGAGTCGGCCCAGGAGGCACGGAAAGGACAACCCGGTCGGGAGGTATGTCACGGGGCGGCGCGCTGGTTGTCACCACCGGGCTACGCAGCACGGAAGTGGCGGACCGGAGTCTAGAGTTACCGCTCATATCGGTCATCACGTCTTGGGGGTCGGATGGACAGCGAGAGAACGGGCGGCAGTGGTCCGGAGGACGGGCCGAGCACGATGATCGCGGGCCGGTACAGGCTGCTGCGCCAGCTCGGGCGCGGTGGGATGGGGGTGGTCTGGGAGGCCCTGGACACGAGCCTGGACCGCAAGGTGGCCGTGAAGGGGCTGCTCTATCCCGGAGTGGCGAGCGCCGAGGCCCAGGCGAACTGGGTGAGCCGGGCACGCCGTGAGGCGCAGGCCATCGCCAGGATCGGCCACCAGAACGTGGTCGCCGTGCACGACGTGATCGAGGACGGCAACCAGGTCTGGATCGTGATGGAGCTGCTCAACTCGCGCTCCCTCGCCGACCTGCTGCGCGAGCAGCAGCAGCTGTCCGTTCCGCACGCCGCGAGGATCGGCCTGCAGGTGCTGCGCGGCCTGGCCGCCGTGCACGAGTCCGGCGTACTGCACCGCGACGTGAAGCCCCACAACATCCTCTTCCGCCCCGACGGGCGCGCGCTCCTCATGGACTTCGGTATCGCCACCTTCGAGGGCGCGGCACAGGTGACCCGCTCCCACGAGATCATAGGGACGACGCAGTACCTCGCACCCGAGCTGCTCAGCCACACACCGGACAACCCGCGCCCGGCCTCCACCGCGTCCGACCTGTGGGCGCTCGGCGTCACGCTCTACGAGATGGTGGAGGGGAAACGCCCCTTCGACGGCGGCGGGACCTTCGAAGTCCTCATCGCCGTACATGAGTCGCCGGTACCGCCCATGAGGTACGCGGGCCCGCTCGCCGGACTGATCGAGGCACTGCTGGAGAAGGACCCCGCACGCCGCCCGGACGCCGCCGAGACGGACCGGATGCTGCAGGCCGTGACCCAGGACGTCGCCGCGCTGGACACCCCGGCCGTCCGGGCGAAGCCCGCGGAGCCGGCGCCCGCGAGCACGCCGGAGCCTTCGGGGCCCCCGCCTGCCGGGCCCGCGGGACCCGTCGGCGCGCGGCCCGCCGGACTCGCGGGAGCCGCCCGGCCCGAGGCGTCCGGCCGGGACCGGTGGAAGATCCCCGCTGCCGTCGTCTGCGCGGCGCTGCTCGTCGGCGGAGGACTCTTCGCCTGGGGGCAGTGGGGGAGCGACGCAGCGTCGACGGGCGGGTCGGGGACGGGCAAGGGGGCCGCCGAGGCCGGGGAGACGGAGCGGTCGAGGTTCGGTGACACCCACGAGATCCTGCGCGTGGGAGTCAAAGCCGACCAGCCCGGGCTGAGTGTGAAGTCCGGCGACGACTACGAGGGGCTGGAGGTCGACCTGGCCATGAAGATCGCCCGGCACATGGGCTTCGAGGACGACCAGGTGCGGTTCGTCAGCGTGAACTCCGGTAACCGCAGCGATCTGCTGAACGCCGGGAGGGTCGACCTGGTGCTGGCCACGTACAGCATCAGTGAGCAGCGCGAGAAGGAGGACAAGGTGAAGTTCGCCGGTCCCTACTTCGAGGCGCTCAAGGGGCTCCTGGTGCGCGAGAAGCGGCCGTACAACGATCTCAGCGACCTCCAGGACGACCCCACGGCGGAGGTCTGCACCGCGAGGGAGTCGGTCTACGTGCCCTGGATCAAGAAAGAGGGGCTGGGCGACCAGATGGACCTCCGCGCCGGCTACGAGGACTGTGTGAAGGCTCTGTTGAATCCGAAGTCCCCCGTCTACGCGGTGGCCACGGACGACGTCATCGTCGCCGGGCTCGCCGACAAGTACGCCGAGCAGACGAAAGCGCTCGACAGCCTCGGGGGCTCGAAGGAGGGCTACGGAGTGGCGATCGCGCAGGGGGACGACGAGAAGGTGCTGCACCGGGAGGTGTGCGGAGCGCTGGCGGACATCATGGCGAAGCCCCGGGGCGGAGCCTCGCAGTGGGCCGGGACCTACTCCCTGCACCTGCAGCCGATCATGAAGCAGTCGGCGCCGAAGGAGCCGAAGCTGACTTCGTGCTGAGGCGGCGGGGCGGCCGTCCCTGCCCCTCGCCCGGCCCGTCAGCCGATGCGGGTCCCCGTCCCGCTCACCCTGATCCGGGGGTCGCCGGGGCGCAGTTCGACGGTGAGGGTGCCGGGGCGGCCCATGTCGGCGCCCTGGTGCAGGGTGAGGACCGTGTCGTGCGGGACGAGGCCGAACTCGCGTGCGTACGCGCCGAAGGCGGCTGCCGCGGCGCCGGTGGCCGGGTCCTCGACGACGCCGCCGACCGGGAACGGGTCGCGGACGTGGAAGACCGTGGCCGACTCCCGCCACACCAGCTGGACGGTCGTCAGGTCGAGCCGGTGCATGAGGGCTTCCAGGCGGGCGAAGTCGTACGAGAGGTCGGCGAGGCGTTCCCGGCTCGCCGCGCCCAGCACCAGGTGGCGGGCGCCCGCGTAGGCGATGCGGGGCGGCAGGCCGTGGTCCAGGTCGGCGGCCGGCCAGTCCAGCGCGGCCAGGGCCTCCGCCAGGTCGTCGGCGGCGATGCCCTCGGTGTGCGGCTCGACGCTGGTGAGGGTGGCGCGGAGCTCGTCGCCCTCGCGGGTGACGGTGACCGGGACGGTGCCGGCCGGGGTCGAGAAGACCAGATCGCCCGGCCCGTCCCGCTCGGCGAGCGCGAGGGCGGCGGCGACCGTGGCATGGCCGCAGAAGGGGACTTCGGCCTTCGGGCTGAAGTAACGGACGGTGTGTCCGCCGCGGCCGTCCGGCGCGCTCAGGAACGCCGACTCGCTGTAGCCCAGCTCCGCCGCGACGGCGAGCATCTCGCTGTCGCCGAGCCGGGACGCGTCCAGGACGACTCCTGCCGGGTTGCCCCCGTCGGGGTCGGCGGAGAAGGCGGTGTAGCGGAGGACCTCGGTGCCGGAGAGTGAGCTCATGCCGCGTGTCAACAGAGGGGCGGGGACACGCATTCCCGGCGGGGCCGTCGAGCGCTCCCGAGGGCTGCCGGGGCGTTGTCCGCAAGGGTGGTCCGGGTTCCTGATCCCCCGGACCACCCGCCGGCCGCTCCCGCGGCACCCCCGGCCGCGGCGGCCACTCTCACTGCGGTCAGTGGCAGGCCTTCACACCGGTGCCCTTGCCCCAGGAGCAGGAGTCCAGGAGCGCACCGCTCGGCTTGATCAGCCGGGCTTTGTCGCCGGTGTTGTTCCAGACGTACGAGCCGCGGTTCCAGTACACGTGGGCCCCGGTGTTCTTGCCCTTGCCGGTGTGGACCCGGACCGTCTTCCCGGCGGCGACGGTGAAGCCGGGGAACGTGTAGGTGTATCCGGTGTTGTCCTTCAGCTTGTAGCCCTTGAGCTGCAGCTTGGACGTGCCGTTGTTGTGGATGTCCACGAACTCGGCGTTCAGGGACGTGTTCGTCCGGGTGTCCTTGCCGGGGCTGTCGTACTGGATCTTGCCGAGGTGCAGCCCGCCCTGGTGGGAGGCCGCCGAGGCCGGGGCCGTGACGAGGAGCGAGCCGGCCAGTGCGGTGGCGGCGGCCAGGGCCAGAGGCGCGGCGGTGCGTATGCGCATGCTGTGTGTTCCTTCTGTGGTCATCCGGTGAAGGTCCGTAGCATACGGGCAGCACGCGCTTGCCCGGACCCGGAACGGGAAACCCGCAAGTTCCGTCATTCGGGGACGAGTTCCGGGCAGGCGTGGACCGTGATGGATCAGCCCCGGCCCACGTACGGCATGGCCGTCGCCAGTACCGTCGCGAACTGCACATTGGCCTCCAGCGGCAGCTCCGCCATGTGCAGGACCGTCCGGGCCACGTCGTCCGCCGCCATGACCGGCTCGGCGGCCGTCTCACCGTTGGCCTGGAGGATGCCCGTGCTCATCCGCTCCGTCATGTCGGTCGCCGCGTTGCCGATGTCGATCTGCCCGCAGGCGATCCGGTACGGCCGCCCGTCCAGCGACAGCGACTTGGTCAGGCCGGTCACCGCGTGCTTCGTCGCCGTGTAGGCGATCGAGTGCGGACGCGGCGCGTGGGCCGAGACCGAGCCGTTGTTGATGATCCGGCCGCCCTGCGGGTCCTGCTCCTTCATCAGCCGGTACGCCGCCTGCGCGCACAGGAACGTCCCCGTCAGGTTGACGTCCACCACCGCCCGCCAGTCCTCGTACGCGAGGTCCTCGACCGGCGTCGAACGCGGCCCGAACGTCCCGGCGTTGTTGAAGAGCAGGTCCAGCCGGCCGAAGCGGTCCCGTACGGAAGCGAAGAGCGCGGCCACTCCGTCCGGGGCGCTCACATCGGTGGGCAGGCACACGGCGGCCCCCGGGGCCGCCGCGGCGGCCGTCTCCTCCAGGGCCGAGGCACGGCGCCCCGCCAGGGCCACGGTCCAGCCCGCACCCGCGAGAGTGAGGGCGACCGCCCTTCCGATTCCCGATCCCGCACCTGTGACGACAGCGATTCTCTGCTCAGCGTTCATGGCCCGGCAGCGTACGGGAGGTTTCGCGGCGGCCGGCACCCGGTGCTCATCGCACCGCCATAAGGATGTGGTGTACCCGCCAACGGCAGGTCGTCGCCCCGCACTCCAATGCCTCTGACAACATCCGGCAGGGGAGGGGCACATGACACCCGCACAGATCAGCAGGACGCCCGGCCAGCACGGCCATTCCGCCGAGCTCCGCCGTGCAGCGCAGCGGTTCGGGTCCGGTGTCGACCGCCGCCGTTTCCTCACCGTCACCGGTGCCGCCGCCGCGCTGGCCTTCGCGGTCAACCTCCCCGGCGCGGGTACCGCCGCCGCCGCCGAGCTCGACGCCCGGAAGATCACCGAGGACCCCTTCACCCTCGGTGTGGCCTCCGGCGACCCGCTGCCGGACTCCGTGCTCCTGTGGACGAGACTCGCGCCCCGCCCCTACGAGGCCGACGGCGGGCTGCCCGCCGAGCGCGTCCAGGTCCGCTGGGAGATCGCCCACGACGAACGCTTCAGCCGGATCGTCCGGCGCGGAGCCACCACCGCCCACCCGGAGTTCGGGCACAGCGTCCACGTGGACGTGGACGGCCTCGACCCGGACCGGAGCTTCTACTACCGCTTCCGCGCCGGCACCTGGATCAGCCCCACCGGCCGCACCCGCACCGCACCCGCCCGCGGCGCCCGCAACAGCTCCCTGACCCTGGCCGCCGTCTCCTGCCAGGCGTACCACGACGGCTACTTCACCGCCTACCAGCACCTCGCGGACGAGGACGTCGACGTGGTCTTCCACCTCGGCGACTACCTCTACGAGTACGCGGTCACCTCCGTCGGCGGGGCCCGCGCGTACACCGACCGCGTCCTGCCGGACCACTACAACCGGGAGACGCTGACGCTGGAGGACTACCGCATGCGGTACGGCCTCTACAAGTCCGACCCCGATCTGCGCGCTGCCCACGCCGCGCACCCCTTCGTCGTCACCTGGGACGACCACGAGACCGAGAACAACTACGCGGGCGACACCCCGGAGAACAGCGTCCCGCCGGAGGAGTTCCTGCTGCGCAGGGCCGCCGCCTACCGCGCGTACTGGGAGAACCAGCCGCTGCGCACCCCGCAGCGCCCCACCGGCCCCGACATGCGGCTCTACCGCCGGCTCCGCTTCGGCCGGCTCGCCCAGTTCGACATCCTCGACACCCGCCAGTACCGCAGCAACCAGGCGTACGGCGACGGCTGGAAGGTCCCCGGACCGGAGTCCGAGGACCCGTCGCGCACCATGACGGGCGCCGCCCAGGAGCGCTGGCTGCTCGACGGCTGGAAGACCTCGGACGCCCGGTGGAACGTCGTGCCCCAGCAGGTCACCTTCGCCCAGCGGCGCGACGTGCCGACCGACGCCTACAAGCTGTCCATGGACTCGTGGGACGGCTACCCCGCCTCCCGGCAGCGGGTCCTGGACGGGGCGGAGGCCGCCGGGATCGAGAACCTGATGGTCCTGACCGGCGACGTGCACGTCGGCTACGGCTTCGACCTCAAGAAGGACTTCGACGACCCGGCGTCCCGGACCGTCGGCACGGAGATCGTGGCCACCTCGATCACCAGTGGCAAGGACGGAGCCGAGAAGCCGGCCAACTGGAACAACCTGACCCAGGCCAACCCGCACATGAAGTTCTACAACGGCCGCCGTGGCTACGCGCTCGTCACCCTCGGGACGGAGCAGGCGCGCGCCGAGTTCCGTACGGTGTCGGCGGTCACCACGCCCGGCGCTCCCGTCACCACGGCCGCCACCTTCGTGACCGAGGCCGGGAACCCGGGGCTCACCCCCGCGTAACCCGGCACCCGGCCCGCGCGAGGTCAGCCGCGCTCGTCCGCCGGATAGCGGACGCCGATCCGGTCACGCACCGTGTCGAGCGTCCGCATCACGGCGAGCGAACCCTCCAACGGCACCAGCGGGGACTCCTTCTCGCCCGCCAGCAGCGCGCGCGTCACCTCGGCCGCCTCGTACTGCATGCCCGAAAGGCCCTGCGGCCCCGGACCCGTGGAGATCTTCTCGGGCTCCCGGCCCGGCCGGTGCAGGACGAAGTGCTCCGGGTGGAAGAAGCCCTGCGGGAAGTCGATCCGCCCCGCCGTGCCGGTGACCGACGCGACGGTCGGCAGGTCCCCGACGATGGAGCAGCTCAGCAGTGCCGTGGCACCCGAGTCCCAGCCCAGCAGCATCCCGGTGTTCAGGTCGACGCCCTCCGGGGACAGCAGCGCGTCCGCCTGCACCCGGTCCGGCTCGCCCAGCAGCAGCTGCGCGAAGGACACCGGATACACCCCGAGGTCCAGCAGCGCGCCGCCGCCCAGCGCGGGATCGCGCAGCCGGTGCTCGGCCCCGAAGGTGCCCGCGAAGCCGAAGTCGGCCTGCACCGTGCGGATCTCGCCGATCGCACCGTCCCGCACCAGCTCGGTCATCCGGCGGATGAGCGGATTGCAGTACGTCCACATGGCTTCCATCAGGAACAGCCCGCGCTCCCGGGCCAGATCCACCAGCTCCCGGGCCTCACGCTCATTGAGGGTGAACGCCTTCTCGCACAGCACGTGCTTGCCGGCCTCCAGGGCGAGCCCGGCCGCCTCCCGGTGCGCCGAGTGCGGGGTGGCGACGTAGACGACATCGACGGAGTCGTCGGCGACGAGCTCCGCCCAGCTGCCGTACGCCCGCTCGATCCCGAACCGTTCGGCGAACGCCCGCGCGGAGGTCTCCGCGCGGGACGCCACCGCCACGACCTCGGCCCCGGAGTCCTTCATGGCCAGCAGGTCCCCCGTGAACGTCGCGGCTATGCCGCCCGTCGCCAGAACTCCCCAACGCACAGTCCCGCTCATGCCCGTCCGCCCTCACCCGAAAAAGGTATCGACCACTACGACTGACCTGAGAGCATAGATGCGGATTCAACGAAGCGGAGACGAGGATGCCGGACAGCGGCGCGAGCCGGGCCCAGCAAGACCACGAGCACATACCGACGAGCAGCAAGGGCGCCGCACAGGGCGCCACGGCCACCACCACCCCCACCGCAGTGGGTGCCCCGGCCGCCTCCACGACCCCCACGCCGGGCATCCCGGCCACCTCCACGACCACCGCACGGCGGGCCGGACTCCTGGTCACGCTGGTGCTGGGCGGGCTCACCGCACTGCCGCCCCTCTCGATGGACATGTACCTCCCGGCACTTCCGGAGGTCACCGACGCCCTCCACGCACCGGCGTCCACGGTCCAGCTCACCCTGACCGCCTGCCTCACCGGCATGGCACTCGGCCAGCTCGTCGTCGGCCCCATGAGCGACCGCTGGGGACGGCGCACCCCGCTGCTCATCGGCATGGTCGTCTACGTGATCGCCACCGCGATCTGCGCCGTCGCGCCCAGCGCGGAACTCCTCATCGGCTTCCGCCTCCTCCAGGGCCTGGCCGGCGCGGCCGGCATCGTGATCTCCCGGGCCGTCGTCCGTGACCTCTACGACGGCGACGAGATGGCCCGGTTCTTCTCCACCCTGATGCTGATCTCGGGAGTCGCACCCGTCATCGCGCCCGTGATCGGCGGCCAGGTGCTCCAGTTCACCGACTGGCGCGGCATCTTCGTCGTCCTCACCGGCGTCGGCATCCTGCTCACCCTCGTCGTCTGGAAGTGGCTGCACGAGACACTCCCCGCGACGGAGCGGCACACCGGCGGCGTCGGCGACGCGCTGCGCACCATGCGCGGACTGCTGGCCGACCGGGTGTTCACCGGCTACATGATCGCGGGCAGCCTCGCCTTCGCGGCGCTCTTCGCCTATGTGAGCGCCTCGCCGTTCGTCGTACAGGAGATCTACGGGGCCTCCCCGCAGACCTTCAGCCTGCTCTTCGGGGTCAACTCCATCGGGCTGATCGCCGTCGGCCAGATCAACGGCAAGCTGCTCGTCGGCAGGGTGAGCCTGGACAAGGCGCTCGGCTTCGGCCTCGCCGTGATCTCCGTGGCCGCGATCGCCCTGCTGCTGATGACCTCCGGGGTCTTCGGCGAGGTCGGCCTGCTGCCCGTCGCCGTCGGACTGTTCGTGCTCATGTCCGCGATGGGCCTGGCGATGCCCAACACCAACACCCAGGCCCTGATGCGCACCAGGCACGCGGCCGGCTCGGCCTCCGCGCTGCTGGGGACGACCCAGTTCCTGATCGGTGCCATCGCCTCACCGCTGGTCGGGATCGCCGGTGAACAGACCGCCGTGCCGATGGCCGTGGTGCAGGTCGTCTGCGCCCTGGCCTCGGTGGTGTGCTTCCTGGCGCTCTGCCGGCCGTGGCAGAACACGCGAGCCGCGCGGGAGCCGGTCGTCAAGGGCTGAGAGGTTCGCGAGCGGGCAAGCCGCGTACGAGGCCCGGGCCGGACGATCCGCCCGGGCTTTCGCGTACCCGCTCGCCCCGGTTGTCGCCGCACGGAGGCCCGGCCGGTTCAGCCCACGCGCGGACGGCCCAGCAGATGCGGCCGGTCCTTGCGGTCCGCCCAGCGGAACACGCCGACGCCGGAGCTGCGCCTACAATTCGGCGGTGAACGCCACCCTCCCCACCGCGGACGCCCTGCGTGCGGCGCTGGCCGCCCTGCTCGACGGACTGCCCCCGACGCAGGCCGCGCAGGCCGTCGACCGGCTGATCGCCAGCTACCGCGGGACGACCCCGACCGACGCCCCGATCCTGCGGAACCGCTCGGACGTCGCCGCGTACGCCGCGTACCGGATGCCCGCGACGTTCGAGGCCGCACGGTCCTGCCTCGCCGCCCTCCGCGAGGCCGCGCCGGACTGGGTGCCCGCCACCCACACCGACATCGGGGGCGGCACGGGCGCGGCGAGCTGGGCGGTCGCAGGGGCCTGGGAGGACGGGCCCCGCACCACGGTCCTGGACTGGGCGGAGCCCGCCCTGGCACTCGGCCGTGAACTGGCCGAGGCCTCCGGCATCCCCGCGCTGCGGGCCGCCCGCTGGGAGCGGGCGAGGATCGGTGCGTCACCGGCTCCGGCGCCCACGGACCTGGTGACCGTCTCGTACGTACTCAAGGAACTCGCGCCGAAGGACCGGGCCGCTGTCGTGGACACCGCGGCCGAGGCCGCGCAGGCCGTGGTGATCGTGGAGCCCGGCACCCCCGACGGCTACGACCGTGTCATCGAGGCCCGTGAACGGCTGATCGGTGCCGGAATGAGCGTCGCGGCGCCCTGCCCGCACGACGACGCCTGCCCCATCGAGCGGGGCAAGGACTGGTGCCACTTCTCGGCGCGGGTCAGCCGCTCGTCCCTGCACCGCCAGGTCAAGGGCGGCTCGCTCAGCCACGAGGACGAGAAGTTCAGCTACGTCGTGGCGACCCGCTTCCCCACCGAACCGGCACGTGAACGGGTCACCCGCAGGCCGCAGATCCGCAAGGGACAGGTGCTGCTGGAGCTGTGCACGAAGGACGAGGGCCTCCGGCGCGCCACGGTCACCAAGCGGCACGGCGAGCTCTACCGTGCCGCCCGGGACACCGACTGGGGCGACGCCTGGCCGCCGGCGGACACATCGGAGGGCTGAGGTGCCCGGTGCGGCTCAGGTGGACCCGCCGCCGTGAGCGGAGCGGGCCCAGGTACGAGCACGGACGGGTGCGGGCCGGGGCCCGCACCCGTCCGTGCGGGGGTCTCAGCGGGTCCCCACCATGTGGCCGAACCACGAGGGGTCGTCCACTCCGCCCTCGTTCTCGTGCCACTGCGGCGGCGCGGAGACGACGAAGCCGGAGGACACGTCCTCGCCGAGGGCGAAGACGTACTGGCCCTCCTTCAGTTCGATCCCGTGATCGCGGACGATCGTGCGGCTCTCCTCCTCCGTGGCGCGCCTCACGGTCAGGCCTTGGTAGGTCGGGCGCAGCAGCATCAGCCCCACGCCCGCGAAGTGGACCTCGACGCGGGTGGCCGGCGGCCTGTCCCGCGTGCTGCGCAGCAGGAGACGGCAGTGGCCCACGCTGTACTGCCACACCTTGAAGTACCGGTCCGAGCGGAAAAGGACGCCCGTCGGTTCACCAGTCATCCGGGTGCTCACCACTTCGGCTCGGGGACATCGGCATGGGGAATGGCCTTGCCGTTCACATCGTAGAAAGTGACGTTCTTCCAGTCCAGGCTCAACCAGATCACGTTCTGATCCCGTACGGGCGATTTCTGCTTCCAGGCCAAGGGCTCCACCGGACAGCTCTCCCTGGAGGTGCCCGACGTGTGGGCCCTGGAGACTTCCAGGCGCTCCGGGGCCATGGGCGGGCCCGGCCGGTGTGCCGGAGGGGCTGTCACCAGGTGGCCGGCGGCCGCCCCCCCCGGAGCGCCGTGTGCTCTCCGCTGTCAGGTGCCGAGAGCGTGGGCCCCCTCCACGCCGCCGGCTCAGCCCCGCAGCTCCTGGGTGCAGCACTTCACGCTGCCACCGCCCTTGAGCAGCTCGCCCAGATCCATCGGGACCGGTTCGAAGCCCCGGTCCCGCAGCGGGTCGAAGAGCCCCACGGCGGCCTGCGGGAGCAGCACGTGGCGGCCGTCGCTGACCGCGTTGAGGCCCAGCGAGGCGGCGTCCGCCTCCTCGGCCAGCAGCGCGTCGGGGAAGAGCCGGGCCAGCACGGACCGGCTGCCCGGGGAGAAGGCCCCGGGGTAGTACATGATCTCGTCGGCCGCCTCGTCGAGGACGCACAGCGCCGTGTCCAGGTGGTAGTAGCGCGGGTCCACCAGATCGAGGCCGATCACCGGGCGCCCGAAGAACTCCTGGGCCTCGTCGTGGGAGAGCGGACTGGACCGGAAGCCCCGCCCTGCCAGCAGGTACGAGGCGGTCACGGCGAAGTCGCCCTCGCCCTCGTTGACATGGGCCGGCTCATGGATCTCGGTGTAGCCGTGGGCGCGGAACCACTCCCGGTGCGCCTCGGCCTCCGCGTACCGCTCCCGGTAGGCGAACAGGGCGCCGAGCACGCGGCCGTCGACCACGGTGGCCCCGTTGGCCGCGAACACCATGTCGGGCAGGTCGGGGCGGGGGGTGAGGAGCTCCACGGTGTGGCCGAGGGTTCGGTAGCGGTCGCGCAGGTCCTCCCACTGGGTGGTGGCCAGGGGCAGGTCGACGGGTTTCGACGGGTCCATCCACGGGTTGATGGAGTACGTGACCTGGAAGTGGGCCGGGGCGCACATCAGGTAGCGACGAGGGGTGGCGTCACGGGTCAATGCAGGCTCCTCACGAACGGCGGCCGCGGCCGCGGAACGGTGGGATGCGCACGGGGTGTGTGCGTAGCTCATGGTGCGCCGAGCCGGGGCCGTTGCGCTGTGATCCGTTCGGGTGGTTTCGCGGGAGGGCGGGGCGAGCCGGACAAGACGATACGTATCGGACCGTCGGCCTCTAGGATGGCCGGATGTCAGCTCACAAGTCCCCCGACTCAAGCCGTCGCAGTGACCGCTCCCGCCGTGCGATCTGCGACGCCGCTCTCGCACTCGTCGGCGAGGTGGGTTACGCGAGGACGACGATCGAGGGTATCGCCGCCCGGGCCGGGGTCGGCAAGCAGACGATCTACCGCTGGTGGCCGTCGAAGGCGGCCGTGCTCATGGAGGCGTTCCTCGACATGGGCGCCCGGCAGGCGGAGGAGGCCGGCGAGGGCGGCGAGTACGGGATCCCCGACACCGGCGACCTGGCGGCCGACCTCAAGCTGGTCCTGCGGGCCACGGTCGACGAACTGAACGACCCCGTGACCGAGGCGCCCACCCGGGCCCTGACCGCCGAGGGCATCATCGATCCGGCCCTCGGGGCCCGATTCGTCGAGAACCTGCTCGAACCCCAGCTCCAGTTGTACGTCACACGCCTGCGTGCCGCCCAGGAGGCCGGAGAGGTGCGGGCGGACGTCGATCCGCGTATCGCGCTGGAGCTGCTGATCGCCCCGCTCGCCCACCGCTGGCTGCTGAGGACGCTTCCGCTCACCCACGCGTACGCGGACGCCGTCGTCGACCACGCCCTGCGGGGGCTGACCGTCCGGCCATGAATCCGAAGGTGCGTTTCATGACATTCCGTACGAGTGCGGCTACCTCCGTGCAACGGTCCGCGTACCCCGCTTGAGAACTCTGGCCACCCGAGGAGCAGGATGGTGCGACCATGGAGAGGTAACCGCTGAGGTGAGGGGATAGATGGGCGCCGATTCCGGCCGCTGTCGCGGCACAGAGGGCAGGATTTCCCAGTGGCTGCGCAGGCGGCCGAAACCACAGCCGGAAGCCGACGACGCGGCGCGGCTGGCGCTGCTCCTGGCCGTCGCCGAGGCAGGAATGCCCATCTCACCCGCAGCGCACCCGTCGGGATACCGGTGTTCGTGCGAACGCATCGGCTGTCCGACCCCCGCGCGGCACCCCATCTCGTTCGCCTGGCAGACGCAGTCCACGACGGACCGCGCGCAGATCGAGCGCTGGGCGGCCAACCAGCCGCTGGCCAACTTCATCACCGCGACGGGCATGATCCACGACGTCCTCGACGTCCCCCTCTCCGCGGGGCTCGCCGCCCTGGAGCGGCTCACCGATGCGGGCGTCGACGTCGGCCCCGTGGCCCAGTCCGGCAGCGACCGGATGCTCTTCTTCGCCGCCACCCGTGGCACCCCCGACGACGAGGACGAGTGGTGGCCCTGCGAGCTGGACTGCCACCCCGAGACCATGGACGAGCACCCCGGGCTCCGCTGGCACTGCCGTGGCAGCTATGTCCTCCTGCCGCCCGCACGGCTCCCCGGTGAACTGGACGTGCACTGGATCCGCGGCCCGGAGAACCCTTTGCCCGATCCGCTGACCCTGCTCGAGACGCTCACCGACGCCTGCGCGCAGTACGCGGACACGGCCGACGCGAGCGACCTCGACCACGATGCGGTGGCCTGGCCGCTCAGCCGCTGAGGGCGATCACGGGTTGCAGGGCCCGCCGGGAGACCCGTAGGGCCCTGCAGCCGACGGCGGGTCAGGAGCCCTGCGCCGCGACCAGACCGGGCAGCCGGTTGAGTACGCGTACCTTGCCGGCCGCACCCCCGGCGTCCTCCGCGCCCTTCTTGGGCACGTAGACCAGCTGGCTGGAGACCCGTTCCTTGGTGAGGGTGCTCTTCACCTCGCCGGTCAGCAGCGCCCGCACGTCCGCCGTGACCGTCGGCCGCAGTCCCCGCGCCGCTGTCTGCCGCTCGAAGTGCTTGCTGCTGAAGAAGACCAGCGCCCCGCCGTCCTCCGTCGTCAGACCCAGCGGTGCGAACGTCCCTGAACCCAGCGGCTGGTCGACGTACTGGTAGGAGAAGCCCGCCCTGCGGGTGGTCTTCCGCGCCTCGCGCCAGCCCGAGGTCATCGAGCCCGGAGCGAACACGTCCGGCGCGCCGTCCTTGAGGTAGTCCGTGTACGTGGTGCTCAGGTCCGCCGGCGGGGTGACCAGCGCGGCGTCCGTGTCCGCGGAGGGCACCGGCTGGGCCCAGCCCTCGGCGTCCTTGCGGAACTTCGGTATCCCGGACGGCGAGGCGACCGCCAGATAGGAGGCCTTCCACGGCGCGTCCGGCCCGGTGCGGACGAACCCCAGCAGCCAGCGGGTGTCCAGCTTCCCGCCGTCCTGGTCGCGGTTGGAGTCGGTGTCCGCCACGAACCACCGTGGCCACCCCGCCTTCTTGGGGATGGCGTACGAGGCGTCGGTCAGCTCCAGAGGTGTGTGCCGCGCGTTGCCCTCCGGGCTGTTCTTCTGCCGCGCGGCCAGACCGGCCTGGTTGATCGCGCCGAGCGAACCGGTCACCTGGTCCGCGTCGAGCGCGGGATCGTATGACTTGTCCGCCTTGTTGTACGCGACGGTGAAGTCCTCCAGGGCCTTCGCGGCCTCCGACTCCGTCGCTCCCGGCACGACTTCCAGTTCACCGTGCACCGTTACGCAGCCGCTCGCCGTCACGCTCAGAACCGTCGCCGTCGCGAGTCCCGCTGTCAGTCGCCCCAGCCTTGTCATCCGTTGCCTTCTGCGCCTTCTGATCCGTCGTCCGCACTGACCGCCTGAACCCTACCGGGGCGAGGAACAGCACGAGCGTGGGGATGAGATACAGCGCCCACACCGTGACCTGAAGAACGGTCGGATCGGCCTGGAAGTTGAAGACGCCCTTGAGCAGGGTTCCGTACCAGCTGTCCGGAGGGATCGTGGTCGTGATGTCGAACGCCTTGTTCTGCAGGCCGCCGAGGAAGCGGGCCTCCTGCAGGTCGTGCACGCCGTAGGCGAGCACACCCGCCGCCACCACCACGAGCATGCCGCCCGTCCATGTGAAGAATTTCGAGAGGTTGATCCTCAGCGCGCCCCGGTAGAACAGCCAGCTCAGCACGATCGCGGTCACGATGCCCAGCAGCACCCCGATCAGCGGCGACGAGGAACCCTCGCCGCTCGCCCGCACCGACGCCCACACGAACAGCGCGGTCTCCAGGCCCTCTCGGCCCACTGCCAGGAAGGCGGTGGCCACCAGCGCGCCGGTGCCCATCGCGAGTGCCGTGTCGAGCCTGCCGTGCAGTTCCTTCCTCAGATGCCGCGCGGTACGCCGCATCCAGAACACCATCCACGTCACGAGCCCGACGGCGATGATCGACAGCGACCCCCCGAGCATCTCCTGTGCCTCGAAGGTCAGCTCCTGGGAGCCGAATTCGAGCGCGGCGCCGAAGGTGAGCGAGATCGTGCAGGCGATGGCGATGCCGATCCACACCGGGCGCAGCGCGTCACGCCGGCCGGTCTTGACCAGGTAGGCGATGAGGATGCAGACGACCAGACCGGCCTCGAGCCCCTCACGCAGGCCGATCAGATAGTTGCCGAACATGCCGGTCCCTCCACGGTGTCGGTCATGAGAACAGTGCCCGCCCCCACCAGTCGTCCGTGTCGCGGACGCCCGGCGGAACGGCGAAGACAGCCGAACCCACGTGCTGGATGTACTCGTTGAGCGCGTCGGAGGCCGCGAGGCTGCGCTGCACCGGAATGAAGCCCGTGCGGACGTCCCGCTGGTAGGCCAGGAAGAACAGCCCCGCGTCGAGCCTGCCCAGACCGTCCGTACCGTCGGTGAAGGAGTAGCCGCGGCGCAGGATCGTCGCCCCGGCGTTGGTGTCCGGGTGCGCCAGGCGCACGTGCGCGGTCGGCAGCATCGCCTTCAGGAACGGCTCGTCGCGCTCCTTGGCCTTGCCGACGGGAGCGCCCTCGCCCTTGTCGCGGCCGAAGACGTCCTCCTGCTCCTGCAGCGGAGCCCGGTCCCACGTCTCGATGTGCATGCGGATGCGCCGGGCCACCAGGTACGAACCCCCGGCCATCCACCCGGCGTCGTCCGTCCCGCCCGCCCACACGTGCTTCTTCAGCGCGGCGTCGTCCGTGCCGGAGATGTTCCGGGTGCCGTCCTTGAACCCCATCATGTTGCGCGGGGTCTGTGCGCTGGGCGTCGTCGAGGACGTCTTGCCGAACCCCAGCTGCGACCAGCGGACGGCGGTGCGCCCCATTCCGATCCTGGCAAGGTTCCGGATGGCGTGCACGGCGACCTGCGGGTCGTCCGCGCACGCCTGGACGCACAGGTCCCCGCCGCTGCGGGCGGTGTCCAGGTTGTCGCCGGGGAACTTCGGCAGATCCACCAGTGCTTCGGGCCGCCGTCCCTCGAGGCCGAAGCGGCCCCTGGCGAACAGGGACGGGCCGAAGCCGAGCGTGAGCGTCAGCCGGGAGGGCCTGAGTCCCAGCGCCTCGCCCGTGTCGTCCGGCGGGGCCTCCGCGGGCCCTCCGTACGCTCCCTCGCCCACGGGCCGCCCGGCAGTCATCCGCTCGGCGGCCCGGGTCCATTCCCTGAGGAGGGCGATCAGCTCGGCCCGGTCCTTCGTCGTCACGTCGAACGAGGCGAAGTGCAGCCTGTCCTGAACGGCAGTGGCGATACCCGCCTGGTGAGCCCCGTGGAAGGGCACCGCCGCGCCGTCGTCCGAGGCCGGCTCCGCACTTCCGCCGGAGCGCACCGCGGCGACCGCGCCGCCCGCCGCCGCGGCGCCGAGCGCCAGCCCGGCACCGCCCCAGCCGAGCAGAGCGCGGCGCGACGGCGCGACGGCGCGCTCGTCCCCGTCGACCGCGTTGCTCGCGTCGTCTGCGTCATCGGCGTGGGCGCCGTCGCCCCCGGTCCCGGTCATGCTCCGGCTCCCGCTCACTTCGTGACCGCGGCGGCGAGCTTGGACAGCGGCTCCGCGAGCGCGTTGACCGCGTCGGAGAGCTCCTTGCGGTCCGCCTTGCCGACCTTGTCGTACGAGGTGAAGTCGTAGGAGGCCTTGTCCGCGCGGTAGGTGTCCAGCAGGGTGTTCAGCGCCGCGAACTGCTTGTCCAGGGAGGCGGTCAGCGCCGCGTCGTTCTTCGACGCGATCGGCTTGAGGAGCTCGTAGGACTGCTCCGCGCCCTCGACGTTCGCCTTGAAGTCGACGAGGTCGGTGTGGCTGTAGCGCTCCTCCTCGCCGGTGACCTTGCCGGTGGCGACCTCGTCGAGGAGCTCCTTGGCGCCGTTGGCCATCGAGGTCGGGGTGATGTCGGCCCTGCCGACCCGCTTCTGCCAGTCCAGCAGGTCCGTGTAGAGGGTGGGCGCGAGCGCCTTCTCCTCGGCGCCCAGCTTCTTGTCCTGCCACAGCGCCTTCTCCAGGCGGTGCCAGCCGGTCCACTTCTGGCCGTCCTCCAGGCCGTCCTCGCGGACGTCCACCTTCGGGTCGATGTCACCGAAGGACTCGGCGACCGGCTCGGTTCGCTCCCAGCCGATCCGGGAGCCCGCGTACGCCTTCTTCGCCGCCTCGATGTCGCCCGCGGCGACCGCGTCCGTGAAGACCTTCACCTTGGGCAGCGTCTCGTCGGCCTGCGCCTGCACATACGCGCGGTAGCCGCCGACGGCCTTGTCCATCTCCGGGCTGCGCGCGGCGGCCTTCCCTCCGGTGACCTCGACCGTCTGCCGGATGCCCTTGCCCTTCATGCCGGGCTTGCAGGCGATCTCGTACGTGCCGGCCTTGATCTCGGCCGTGATCTTCGCCTTGGTGCCCGGGCCGATGTTCTCGCGCTCGGTGACGATCCGGTCGTCAGGGAAGAGGACGTAGACCTCGGTGACCTTGGATCCCTTGTTCTCCACGGCGAGTTCGACGTGGCCGGCCGGGATCTTCGTCGACGACACGGTGCAGGAGTCGTCCTTGGCCACCACCTGGACGGCCCCCTCTCCCTTGCCGTCGCTCTTCTCGGCGCAGCCCGTGACGGCGGTCAGGGCGGCCACCGTGGCGACAGCGGTGACGACGGAGGAACGAAGGGCTCGCATGCGGGGCTCCACAAGGGGGAAAGAGCGGGTGATGGTGCGGACGAATAGCAGGTGAGGCGGCCCTAACTTAACCGTGCCTTACCTCGCCTGTACCCGTGGCGACCGTGATTCGCATCTCAGTCGACGCTGCCGGAAACGCTCCGGTCACGGAGCCCTCATGGGGAACCCACGGGAGGGTCAAAAGCGGGTCAAGCAAGCCTTTTCGGAACGGCGAGCGGCACTCCGGCCCGAGGGGCGGCCCCGTGACGCCAGGGCGTCCCGCGCGGTGCTTGAATGCGCATGTGAACGACTTCGAGGTACCCGAAGGCATCGACGTACTGCGTGTGTTCTGCGGCCCGGACGGCCGCCACGGCAATCCGCTCGGCGTCGTGCGCGACGGGCGCAGGTATCCCGACAACGAGTCACGGCAGGTGCTCGCACGGAAGCTCGGCTTCAGCGAGACGGTGTTCGTGGACGACCCGGAGCGCGGGACCGTCGACATCCGTACGCCCGGTCTGCGGCTGCCGTTCGCCGGGCATCCGCTCGTCGGCGCGGCCTGGCTGCTCGACCTGGAGATCCTGGAGCTGACCGTGGGGGACGTGTTCGCCCGTCAGGACGGCGAGTTCACCTGGATCACGGCCCGCTCGGAATGGGTGCCGCCGAGGAGGCTGGAACGTTACGCGTCGGTCGCGGAGGTCGAGGCGCTGACGGGGCCGCCGCCCGGCGAGGGCTGGCTCTACGTCTGGGCCTGGGAGGACGAGGCCGCCGGCCGTGTACGGGCGCGTGCCTTCCCGCGGCGCGACGACGGCGTGGAGGAGGACGAGGCGACCGGCGCGGCGGCCATGCTGCTGAGCGCCGAGCTCGGCAGGGCCCTCAACATCACACAAGGGCGCGGCTCCCAGATCCTCACCGCGCCCGCGCCGGACGGCACGATCGAGATCGGGGGCCGCGTCCTCCTGGTGGTCGCCTCGTGATCACGCGCTGAGCGGGAAGACCTCGCCCAGCTCGCGGAAGACGGCGGTGTTCAGCGCGAAGGCGCGCTTGCACTCGTCGATGATCCGCTGCTTCTCCAGGTCGTCGGCGTTCACCGCGTCCAGCAGCTCCCGGTACTCCCGCTTGAAGGCGGCCGGGTTGGGGATCTGCTCGAACACGTAGAAGCGCACCCCGTCGCCCTTGCGCTCGAAGCCCCAGGTCTTCTCGGCGGTGCCGCGGATGATCTGGCCGCCCGAGAGGTCGCCGAGGTAGCGGGTGTAGTGGTGCGCTATGTATCCGGCGGGCCACTCCCGGGCGCACTCGGCGACCCGCGCGGCGTACGCGGCGGTGGCGGGCAGCGGCTCCAGCCCGTCGCGCCAGCCCTCGCCCCGCAGATGGGCGAGGTCGCGCTCCAGCTCGGCCGTGCGCATCAGCTCCGGCTGGATGAAGGGCCCGGTGACCGGGTCCTCGCTCAGGGCCTGCGCGCCGTCCTCCAGCGCCCGGTAGACGAACCACAGCTGCTCGGTGTAGCGCGCGTACGCGTCCACCCCGAGCCGTCCGCCGAGCATGTCGCCCATGAAGGTCGAGGACTCGGCCTCCGTGTGCTGCTCGTGCGAAGCGGTGCGGATGAGAGTCGAGAAGGGCGGGGTGGTGACGGTCGAGTCCAAGGCGGGCCTCCGGGGACCGAGGGGACGGGAAGTCCGGACAGGAAGGTGCGTATCGGTGCCGGTCGTACGCGTGACTACGCACCGATAGGCCGATCCTCCTGCTTAGGCATACCTAAGTCAACAGCTTCCCGACCTCGTGTCGGTAAACCGGCGCTCACGGAAGCGTCAGGATCTCCGCCCCGGTCTCGGTCACCACCAGTGTGTGCTCGAACTGCGCGGTCCGCTTCCGGTCCTTCGTCACCACGGTCCAGCCGTCGTCCCACGTGTCGTAGTCATGGGTCCCGAGCGTCAGCATCGGTTCGATGGTGAACGTCATTCCGGGCTGCATCACGGTCGTCGCGTGCGGGCTGTCGTAGTGCGGGATGATCAGGCCGGAGTGGAACGAGGAATTGATCCCGTGCCCGGTGAAGTCCCGTACCACCCCGTAGCCGAACCGCTTCGCGTACGACTCGATGACACGGCCGATCACATTGATCTGCCGTCCGGGCCGCACCGCCTTGATGGCGCGGTTCAGTGACTCCCGGGTGCGCTCCACGAGGAGCCGCGACTCCTCGTCGACGTCACCGCAGAGGTAGGTGGCGTTGTTGTCCCCGTGCACACCGTCGATGTACGCGGTGACGTCGAGGTTCACGATGTCGCCGTCCCGCAGCACGGTGGAGTCGGGGATGCCGTGGCAGATGACCTCGTTGAGCGAGGTGCACAGCGACTTCGGGAAGCCCCGGTAGCCGAGCGTCGACGGGTAGGCCCCGTGGTCCACCATGAACTCATGGGCGACCCGGTCGAGTTCGTCGGTGGTGACCCCCGGGGCGATGTGCTTGGCGGCCTCCTCCATCGCCTGCGCCGCGATACGGCCCGCGATCCGCATGCGCTCCACGGTGTCGGAGTCCTGGATCTCCGGCCCGGTGTACGGAGCGGGGGCGGGCTTCCCCACGTACTCGGGGCGCCGGATCTTTCCGGGAACGGAACGGACGGGAGTGATCTCCCCTGGTGCGAGAAGCGACTGGCCAGACATGCCAGCGAGTCTAACCAGCGTGCTCGGGGCACCATGGCAACGAGGAAAGGATTCCGCGATGGCTCTGTTCAAGAAGCGCACGGTGGGCAAACCGGGCGAGTGGTACTACTGCCTGCAGCACAAGAAGGTCGAGGAGGGCCCCGAGTGCCCCGGGAAGGACCGCTTCGGCCCGTACGCCACCCCGGGAGAGGCACAGCACGCGATGGACACGGCGCGCGAGCGGAACCTCGAGTGGGAGAACGACCCGAAGTGGCACGACGGCTCGGAACGGCCGACGGACGAGACGCCGGACTAGACCCGAGGCGCCTCTTCCGGGCCGGCGCTCGCGGCGCGCCGTCGTGCGGCGTCCTCGTCCGTCTCGGAGTCGTACGTGAGGAGCTTCGGAAGTGCCGCGGCCAGCAGCGCGACCGAAGCGACGCACGCCACCCCGCCCGTCCAGATCGCGGTCCGGGTGCCCGTCCAGCCTGCCATCGCGCCCGCTCTGACCTGGCCGAGCTGAGGACCGACGCTGTACGAGAGGACCTCGATCCCCGCCAGCCTGCCCCGCAGCTCGTCGGGGATCGTCTGGTTCCAGATCGTGGAGCGCCCGAGCCCGCTCAGCATGTCGCCCGCGCCGGCGACCCCCAGGCAGCAGAGCACCAGCCAGACGTTCCCGAACCACCCGGCCGCCGCGATGGCCAGGCCCCACACCGCCGCGCCGCCCACGACGAACAGCCCGTGCCGGCGCACCCGTGAGGTCCATCCGCTGGTCAGCCCGAGCAACAGCGAGCCCACCGACCCCGCCGCGTACATCAGGCCCAGCGACCACTCCGCGTCGAGCTCCTCCGCCAGGAACGGGAAGATCGTGTTCGGGAAGGCGAAGAGCATCGCCGCCAGGTCGATCGCGTACGTCCCCAGCAGCACGGGGCGGCTCCAGGCGTAGCGCGCGCCCTCCGCGATCCCCCGGAGCGACGGTTTCCGCGCGTCGTGTGCGGGCGGGGCCGCGGACAGCCGCAGGCACAGCAGGACGGAGACGGCGAACGTGACGACGGTGACGCCGTACGCGGTGGCGTGCCCGGCATAGGCCACGACGAGCCCCGCCAGCGCCGGGCCCGCGATCGCGCCCACCTGCCAGCGCAGTGAGTTCAGCGCTGCCGCCGCAGTGAGCTGGTCGTGCGGCACGATCCGGGCCATCAGCGAGTCCAGCGCGGGCCGTTGCAGTCCCGCCAGTGCGGAGACCCCGGCGGCCACCAGGTAGAGGGGCCAGAGCGCCGGCTCGGGCGCTGTCGCGTTCACCAGCAGGACGACGGCGAGCACACCGAGGCCGGCCTCGGTGCCCAGGATGACCTTGCGGCGGTCGGCGGAGTCGGCCAGCGCCCCTCCGTACAGGCCGAAGACGATGAGCGGGACGAGCTCCACCGCCCCCATGGCCCCGACCGCGAGCGGCGACCCGGTGAGGTCCTTGATCTGCAGCGGCAGGGCGATCAGGGCCATGAAGCTGCCGAAGTAGGTGATCAGCCCCTGGACCCACAGCAGCCGGAAGTCGGCGGAGGAACGCCAGGGCGTGAGGTCGGGCAGCAGACGAGAGGTCACGGTGGGCATGTTCGGCCGCCCCTGCCCTCCCGGCAACCGATTTCCCCCACGGGCCGGGGCCGTCACCAGCGGGCCGGGGGCGGGGCCGTCAGCTGGTCGGCCAGGCGGGAGAGGCGGTCGCGGAACGTGCGGCGGCCCCGGGGTGACGGGGAGCCGTTCTCTCCCGCTGCGGCGCTCACCAGGTGCTGGACCGTGTCCAGGTCGACCTCGGCATCGCCGGAGACGGTGAGCGCCTCATGGGCGAGGCCCCGCACCTCCGGGTCGCCGCCGTCCAGTGCGAGCACCGTCGCCCCCGCGCGGCGCGCGTCGTGCACCCGTTCCAGCAGGCCGCCGTCGGGCCGCTCGGGCGCCACCACGAGCAGCGTCTCGCCTCGCCCGGCCGCCTCGATCCGGCTCAGGCCGACGGCCAGCTGCACCGGGTCGTCCGGCTCCACCCGGTGGCGTACGAGGGTGGGCCGCAGCTGCGGCAGACCCGACCACGTGGACTCGTCCACCAGGTGCGCGGCCAGGTGCCACGGCTCGTAGACCTCGGTCCCCACCAGCAGCAGCCCCCCGCCCTGCGGGACGACGGCGGCCCGCAGGGTCCGGGCGAAGCCGCGGGCCGCCGCGGGCCACTCCGTTCCGGCGAGCACTTCACGCAGCAGGGCGACACGTACGGCATCCATGGCCCCGCATCCTGCCGCTGCCCCGGCCCCGTGACTGCCCGATCGCGGTAATCCACCCGAACGGGAACGTTCCCCCCGCCGCCCGTGACGCACGTCGCAGAGCGGACGAGGAGCGGGTTCACCCTCCCTACCTGGCAGTAGGGTCGGCGCCATGACTACGAACGACAGTGGAAGCGCCCCCAAGCCCCCCGCCAAGGACCCCTGGGACCTCCCCGACGTCTCCGGCCTGACCGTGGGCGTACTCGGCGGAACCGGCCCCCAGGGCCGGGGCCTCGCCTACCGCTTCGCCCGCGCCGGACAGAAGGTCGTCATCGGCTCGCGCGCCGCCGACCGCGCCGAGGCCGCCGCCGCGGAGCTGGGCCACGGCGTCGAGGGCGCGGACAACGCGGAGTGCGCGCGCCGCAGCGACGTCGTGATCGTCGCCGTGCCGTGGGACGGCCACGCCAAGACGCTCGAGTCACTGCGCGAGGAGCTCGCCGGAAAGCTCGTCGTCGACTGCGTCAACCCGCTCGGCTTCGACAAGAAGGGCGCCTACGCCCTGAAGCCCGAGGAGGGCAGCGCCGCCGAGCAGGCCGCCGCCCTGCTTCCCGACTCCCGGGTCACCGCCGCCTTCCACCACCTCTCGGCGGTGCTGCTCCAGGACGAGACGATCGAGGAGATCGACACCGATGTGCTGGTGCTGGGCGAGGCACGCGCCGACACCGACACCGTGCAGGCACTCGCGAGCCGGATCCCCGGGATGCGCGGCGTCTTCGCCGGCCGGCTGCGCAACGCGCACCAGGTCGAGTCGCTGGTGGCGAACCTGATCTCCGTCAACCGCCGTTACAAGGCACACGCGGGGCTGCGCACCACCGACGTGTGAGCCCGTGACCGGAGCCGAATCGGGCATGAGGGACACTGGACGGGACCGCGCACCATTCCCGGACAGGAGCACCAGCCCTCATGCCCCGCCTCGCTCTCTACGCCAGCATCGTCTGCGCCCTCGCCGTCGTCGCGGCCGTGGTGTCCTTCGTCCAGGGCAGCGTCCTGCCGGGCGTCGTCTGGGTGCTGCTGGCCGGTCTCTCCTCGAACATGGCGTGGTTCTACCTGCGCAAGCACAAGATGGAGTCCCGCGCCGAAGCCGCCGCGCGCTGACGGATCACCGCACTCAGCGGATCATCGCGCAGCCCGGGTCCTGGTCGCCGAACCACTCCTGCCAGAAGCGGTAGGTGTCGAGCCCGCAGTACGTCTCGACCTCGCTGACGCCCAGGCCCCGCAGCAGGGCGTCCACCGCGTCGAAGAAGACCCCGTTGAGCTCGGGGATCCACAGGAGCGCGAAGACCGCGATCAGCCCGAAGGGCGCGAACGGCTCCACCTGACGCCGGATCTTGTACGAGAGCCACGGCTCGATCACGCCGTAGCCGTCGAGCCCCGGGACCGGCAGGAAGTTCAGGATCGCCGCCGTCACCTGGAGCAGCGCCAGGAAGGCCAACGCGATCCGGAAGGACACCGGAACGCCGTCCAGGGCGCCCAGCCAGAACGGCGCCGTACAGACGACGGCGAACAGCACGTTGGTCAGGGGGCCGGCCGCCGAGATCAGGCTGTGCTTCCAGCGCCCGTTGATCCGGCCCCGCTCGATGTAGACCGCCCCGCCCGGCAGACCGATGCCGCCCATGATCACGAACAGCACGGGCAGCACGATGCTCAGCAGGGCATGGGTGTACTTGAGCGGATTGAGCGTCAGATAGCCCTTCGCCCCGATCGAGATGTCGCCGCTGTGCAGCGCGGTCCGCGCGTGGGCGTACTCGTGGAGGCAGAGCGACACGATCCAGGCCGTGGTGACGAAGAGGAAGATCGCGAAACCGGTCTGCTCCGCGAAATCCGTCCACACCGCCCAGCCCGAGACGGCCATGGCGGCGGCGATCCCGACGAAGATCGGGCTGACCCGCCGGTCGCTGGGTCGGCGGAACGCGGTGGTCATCGGCTGTACTCCTGGGGGCTGGACGGCGGCTGGAGCCCCCGACAGTACGGGTGCCACGGCGAGAACGCCTCACCGGCTGGTGGCAGTTCCCCGGAGGGCGGTGCCGTCACGGACAATGGGCCCGTGTACTACGGCCTCCTCGGTACCACCCGCGCCCTCCGCGTCGACGGCACGCCCGTGACCCTCGGCGGGGCCCGGCTGCGCGCCGTGCTCACCGTGCTCGCGCTGAGCCCGGGGCGTACGGTCCCGGTCGGGGTGCTCGTCGACGAGGTGTGGGACGGCGACCCGCCCGCCGACGCCCCGGGCGCCCTGCAGGCACTGGTGGGCCGGCTCAGACGCGCGCTGGGCCGGGACGCGGTCGCATCGGCGGGGAACGGCTACCGCCTCGCCGCCGACCCGGACGCCGTGGACCTGCACCGCTTCGAGCGGCTCGCCGGGGAGGGGGCCCGGGCGCTGCGGGAAGGTGACGCGGCGAAGGCCGCCACCCTCCTCGACGACGCGCTCGCCCTGTGGCGCGGACCCGCCCTCGCCGATCTGCCGGACCGCGCCGTGGCGGCGGCCCGCTGGGAGGCCAGGCGCCTGGACGTCCGCCGCACCCGGGCCGAGGCCGTCCTCGCGCAGGGCCGTGCCGACGACGCCCTGCCCGAACTGGCCGGGCTCTGCGCCGACCACCCCCTGGACGAACCTCTGCAGGCCCTCCGGATCAGGGCGTTGCGGGACGCCGGACGCACCGCCCAGGCGCTCGCGGCGTACGACGAGGTGCGTGCCCTGCTCGCCGACCGGCTCGGCACCGACCCGGGCCCCGCACTGCGGGCCCTGTACGAAGGGCTGTTGCGCCAGGACCCGCCCGCCCCGGCCCCCGCTCCCGCCGCCCTGCCCGCCCGGCCGGGCAATCTGCGGACCAGGCTCACGAGCTTCGTAGGACGTGAGACGGACATGGCGGACCTGCGCCAGGACCTGACCCGGGCCCGGCTGGTCACCCTCCTGGGCCCCGGCGGCGCGGGAAAGACCAGACTGTCCCAGGAAGCCGCCGAGACGGCCGCCGCCTCCTGGCCGGACGGCGTGTGGCTGGTGGAACTCGCCCCGGTCGACGACCCGGAGGCGGTCCCCGAGGCCGTACTCAGCGCGCTCGGTGCCCGGGAGACCGTGCTGCGGGGTGCCGGCGCCGAAAGCCTGCGCGCCGTCGAGCGGAGTTCGGGGACGGGGGCGGGGAGCGCGATCGCCCACCTCACCGAGCACTGCTCCCAGCGGAAGATGCTCCTGCTGCTCGACAACTGCGAGCATGTGATCGGGGCGGCGGCCCGGCTCGCCGACCACCTCCTCGCCCGCTGCCCCGGCCTCACCGTCCTGGCGACCAGCCGCGAGCCCCTCGGTGTCCCCGGCGAACTGGTGCGCCCCGTAGGCCCGTTGCCCGACCCCATGGCGCTGCGCCTGCTCGCCGACCGCGGTGCTGCCGCCAGGCCCGGCTTCCGGGTCGACGCCGACCCGGAGACGGCGGCGGCCTGCGCCGAGATCTGCCACCGTCTCGACGGGCTCCCGCTCGCCGTCGAACTGGCCGCCGCCCGGCTGCGGATGCTCGGCCCGCGCCAGATCGCCGACCGGCTCGACGACCGCTTCCGCCTGCTGACCAGCGGCAGCCGCACCGTACTGCCGCGCCAGCAGACCCTGCGCGCGGTCGTCGACTGGTCGTGGGACCTCCTCGACGACGGCGAACGCGCCGTACTGCGACGGCTGTCCGTGTTCGCCGGGGGCTGCGACATCACCGCGGCGGAGGAAGTCTGTTCCCTGCCCGGAGCGGATCCCGGCGACACCGACGCCCGCGACGTGGCGTCCCTCCTCGGCTCCCTGGTCGACAAATCCCTGGTCGTGGCCGCCCCCGGCGACGACGGCGACATGCGCTACCGGCTCCTGGAGACCGTCGGCGAATACGCCGCGGAACGCCTCGCCGCGTCGGGGGAGCGGGCTGCCGCCGAACGCCACCACCTCGTCCACTACCGGGAGCTCGCCCGCGCGACCGACCCCCGACTCCGCGGCGCGGGACAGCGGGCCGCGCTCGCGCTGTTCCGCCGTGAGTACGAGAACGTGCGCACCGCGCTGCGGCGTGCGGTCGCCGCGCAGGACGAGCACGAGGCGCTCTGCCTCGTGCACTGTCTCTTCTGGTACTGGCAGATGCGTGATCTGCGGAGCGAGGCGCGCTTCTGGTCCGACGCGGTCGCGGCTCTCGGCCCCGATCCGTTCGCCGGACCCGTCGAGCCCGCCCCCTCGCTGGCCGAACGCTGCACCGACCGTCCGCCGCCGATGGAACCGGAGCAGCTTCAGGAGGCCCGGCGCGGGGTGCGGCTGGTCCAGCTGGCCAACATGGACCACGAGACCGACGAGTGGGTCACGGGCGCCGGCCTGGAACGCCTGCGGGCGGTCGCCCGGACCTACCGGCCCGGCCAGCCGCAGACCTGCCGCACGCCGGGGTCGATGTGGATGTTCGCCGTCCTGTTCACCGGGGACCACGACCAGTTCCGTGCGCTGCTGGACGGCACGGTGCGCACCTGCCGGGAGCTCGGTGAGGAGTGGGAGCTCGCCACCGCCCTCCAGATGCGGGCCAACGCGCTGGCGAACCGCCCCGACTGGGCGGGCGAGGCCGGGCGTGACGCCGACGAGAGCCTGGACATCTTCACGCGCCTCGGGGACGCCTGGGGCGCCGCCGAGGCACTCGCCTCCAGGGGCGAGGCCAACGAGCGCAACGGGGACAGTGAGGCCGCCGCCGAGGACTTCCACGCCGGCGTCGTCTACGCCGAACAACTCGGAGCGCACGCCCAGGTGGCGGTGCTGCGCGCCAGATACGCCTCCGCGCTCTGCGACACGGGCCGTGGGGAGGAGGGGGAACGTATCCTGCGCGACGTCCTCGCCGAGGGGGGCGGGTCGGGCTCCGAGGCCAGGCCCTGGGCCCGGCTGTACCTCGCGCTCTGGCTGGGAAGGACCGGCCGTATCACTGAGGCGCGTGAGCACCTGGACATACTGCGCGAGGTGTTCGCGTCCGAGAACGTGCCGTTCTTCGAGGGGTTCATCCTGGGTTTCCAGGCCTGGCTGGACAACCTGGAGGGGCTCTACGACACCGCCCTGCCCCGAGCCGTCCGCGCGATGGAGCGGTCCCGGGACACCATGGTGATGATGGTGGCGCCCCATATGACCGCCATCCACCTGGTCGCCGTCGCCTGGGCGCTGGCAGGGCCCGGTGGGGAGCGGCGCGGCGCGGACGCGGCGCGGCTGCTCGGCCTCCACGCGGCGCTGCTCCCGGAGAGATACGTGACCACGGCGACGGAGCGCCGGGACCTGGCCCGCGCGGAGGGGACCGTCCGCGCCGCCCTGCCGGACGCCGGGGCGTACGAGGCGGCGTACGCCGAGGGCGGTGGCCTCACGATCGAGGAGGCCACCACCCTGGCGCACGCGTACCTGGACGCGTAGAGGTCAGGTCTTCTTGCGGAACTTGGACACCGCGAGCGGCGCCGTCACCGCGGTGATGACCACGGTCCAGCCGAGCGTCAGCCAGACCGAGTGGCCGAGCGGGCCGTTCATCATCAGGCCGCGGGCCGCGTCGGCCAGGTTGGACAGCGGATTGTAGTCGGTGAACGTCTGCAGCCAGCCGGGCATCGTCTGCGTCGGGGCGAAGATGGAGGAGCCGAACTGGAGCGGCATCATCACGATCATCCCCATCCCCTGGACCGCCTGGGGGGTCTTCAGGCTCAGTCCGAGCAGGATGAAGATCCACATGATGGCGGCGCCGAACGCGGCCGCCAGGGCGATCGCCCCGATCAGCCCGAGCACCGACCCCTGGAGTTCCATGCCGAGCGCGAAGCCCATGGCGAGCAGGATCAGCGTGGCGACCAGCATCCGGCCGAGCTCGACCACGATCTTGGCGATGAGCACCGAGGAGCGGGCGATCGGCATGGTGCGGAACCGGTCCATGACCCCCTTGCGGAAGTCGTCGTTGACGCCGGATCCGACCGCCATGGCGATGTTCATGCCCATCATCGCCATCAGGCCGGGGATCAGGTAGTTGAGGTAGTCCTGCCGGTTGCCGCCCATGCTGCTGCCGACCGAGCCGCCGAAGACGTACACGAACAGCAGCACGAAGATGACCGGCATCAGGAGCGCGTCGAACATCGACTCCGGATCCTTCTTGATCTGGAGCAGATTGCGCCGCACCAGCGCCCCGATGTGGCGCAGGTTGTTCCGCAGTCCGATCCGGCCCTCGTCGTGGAGCTTCGTGGCCGGGACGGCCGAGGCCGCGTCGGTGGGGCCGGGCGTCAGAGTCGTCGTGCTCATGCCGCGACCTCCTGCGGGATCGTGTCGGTGGGGGTGGCCTTGTCGCCGGTGATGGCGAGGAACACCTCGTCCAGGCTGGGCAGCGCCGTGGCCACATGGGCGAGCGGGAAGCCCCGGGTTCCGAGCAGCCCGATGACGGCGGTCAACTGCGCGTCGCTGAGGATCGGAACGTACAGCAGGCCCTCGTCGGGGACGGCCTGCGCGCCGGCGACCCCGTCGAGTCCGGCCTCCCTGACGGCCTGCGCCATGTCGGCGAGCTGCCCCGGGTCCGAGGGCCGGATCTGCAGGGTGCGGCCGCCGACCTTGGCCTTCAGCTCGTCGACCCCGCCCCGGGCGATGATCTTCCCCCGGTCGATCACGGTGAGCTCGCTCGCGAGCTGTTCGGCCTCTTCCATGTACTGGGTGGTGAGCAGCACGGTCGCCCCCTCTGCGACCATCCGCTGCACCTCGTCCCAGACCTCGTTGCGGGTACGGGGGTCGAGTCCGGTCGTCGGCTCGTCCAGGTAGAGGACGGACGGGCTGCCGATCATCGAGGCGGCCAGGTCGAGCCGGCGCCGCATGCCGCCGGAGTACTCCATCGCGGCCTTCTTGGCGGCTTCGGTGAGCGAGAAGCGCTCCAGCAGCTCGTCGGCACGTGAGCGCGCGGTCTTCCTGGGCAGGTCGAGCAGCCGCCCGATCATGTAGAGGTTCTCCCAGCCGGACAGCTTCTCGTCCACCGAGGCGTACTGCCCGGTCAGGCCTATGGTGCGGCGCAGCTGCCGGGGCTGCTTCACCACGTCGTAGCCGGCGACGACGGCATGCCCCGCGTCCGGCACGATCAGGGTGGACAGGCAGCGTACGAGGGTGGTCTTCCCGGCGCCGTTGGGGCCGAGTACGCCGAGGACGGTGCCCTCGCGCACATCGAGGTCCACACCGTCGAGCGCCTTGGTCGTGCCGTAGTGCTTGACCAGCCCCCGTACCTCGACGGCGTTCCTGCCGCTCCTGAGGTTCTTGTCGTTTCGCGTCATGGACACCATCAGACCAGCGCCCACCGACAAGTCACCGACAAGTCACCGACATGTCGCCGACACCGGAACGACAGCGGAACGACAGCGCGGGCGACGGCGCGGGCGACGGGCGGTTCCACCCGTCCCGGAAAGGGCGACAGCCCGCCGATGGGGGAAGTCGGCGGGCTGTCGGTGGTGCGGCAGTGGTCGGACGGGCGTCAGTGGAAGGTGTGCTCCGCCGCGGGGAACGTGCCGCCGACGACCTCTTCGGCGTACTCCTTGGCGGCGTCGGTGAGCACCTGACGCATGTTCGCGTACTGCTTGGTGAAGCGCGGCGTCCTGCCGCCGGTCAGTCCGACCATGTCGGTGTAGACGAGCACCTGCGCGTCCGTGTCGGGTCCGGCGCCGATGCCGACGGTCGGGATGTGCAGGGTGCGGGTGACCTCGGCGGCCAGTTCGGCCGGTACGAGCTCCAGGACGACGGCGAACGCGCCCGCGTCCTGCACCGCCTTCGCGTCGCGCAGCAGCTGCTGGGCGGCTTCCTCTCCACGGCCCTGTACCCGGTAGCCCATGGCGTTGACGGACTGCGGGGTCAGGCCGATGTGGCCCATGACGGGGATCCCGGCCTCGACCAGGAGCCGGATCTGCTCGTGGGAGCGCTCGCCGCCCTCCAGCTTGACCGCGCCGACCCCGGCGTCCTTGATCAGCCGGGTGGCGTTGCGCAGGGCCTGGACCGGGCCCTCCTGGTACGCCCCGAAGGGCAGGTCGGCCACGATGAGGGCACGCCTGGTGCCCCGCACGACGGCGGCCGAGAGGATGGCCATCTCGTCCATGGTGACGGGCACGGTGGTCTCGTAGCCGAGGTGACAGTTGCCCATGGAGTCGCCGACGAGCATGACCGGGATACCGGCCTCGTCGAAGACGGACGCGGTCATCGCGTCGTAGGCGGTGAGCATGGGCCACTTCTCGCCGCGCTCACTGGCGGCGGCGATGTCGTGGACGCTGATGCGGCGGGTGCTCTTGCCTCCGTACAGGGCCTTGCCGGCACCGGGCGTGGGACCCGCGGGAGGTGTGGCGGACTGATTCTGCGCAGCCTGAAGCGACATGGCCAACGGCTCCTTCGTCATCTCGAGGCGCCCTGACGGCGTCCCCGGATCCCTTCCATGGTGGCATCCCGGAACCGCTCCCGGGAAGTGGGCCCGCTCTGCCCGCACCGCGGAAGTCGGCAAGGCCACCGTCCACCGACCGGAGGCGCCCCTGCCGGAGGGCCTCGCCGGGCGCATGATCCGGCCCTCCTCCAGGGCCTCGCGTCGAAAGCGCAGGTCACAGCTGTGGCGCAGACGACCACCCCCGTGTGATCGTTCTGTCACAAGCCTCGCATCGGCAGCCCCGGCCGGAACCCGTCGTACCGCCTCGCTCGTCCTGATGGCAGTACGGCCGTCGTCGGCGGCGAAAACGGCGTCACCCATCGCCTAGGGTCGGGTGGCGCGGTGATGTGCAGGGCAAGTCAGTGAGGACGAGCGCAATGGTGCAGGCGTACAGGACGGACACCGAGGACGCCGACGCGGGTCCGCGGACGGGATCCCGTTTCGGGGCCCTTCGTCACAGGCTGACCTCCGACCGGGGTATCTGGCGGCGGGGCATCCTCCTGGCGCTCTGCTCGGTCCTCCTGACCGTCGTGATGGTCTTCCACTCGGACATCCCGAACGCCATCGGCAACACGGGCAGCCTCATCGAGACGTTCCTGCCCTGGTTCGGCCTTCTCGTTCCGGTGCTGCTGCTCCTCGGCCTGGTCCGGCGCTCCGCGACGGCGCTGATCGCCCTCGTCCTGCCCGTCGCGGTCTGGCTCAACCTCTTCGGTGGCCTGCTGTTCGCCGACAAGTCGGGCAGCGGCGGCAACCTCACCGTCGCCACGCACAACGTCAACGCCGGCAATCCCGACCCGGCCGGCACGGCCCAGCAGGTCGCCGGTTCCGGCGCGGACATCGTGGCCCTGCAGGAACTGCCGGGCGGCCAGGTGGCGGCGTACGAGGACGCGCTCGCCGACCGCTACCCGCACCACTCGGTCCAGGGCACCGTCGGCCTGTGGAGCAAGTACCCGGTGACGGACTCCAAGCCGGTCGACATCAAGCTGGGCTGGACCCGTGCGATGCGCGCCACGGTCACGACCCCCGAGGGCCCGGTCAAGGTGTACGTCGCCCACCTCCCCTCCGTACGGGTCAAGCTGCACGCGGGCTTCACCGCCAACCAGCGGGACGACAGCGCGGACGCGCTGGGCGAGGCCATCGCCGACGAACCGCTGGGGCGGGTGGTCCTGCTCGGCGACCTGAACGGCACGATGAACGACCGCTCGCTGAACGCGGTCACCGCCCAGATGCGCTCCACCCAGGGCGCGGCGGGCGACGGCTTCGGCTTCAGCTGGCCGGCGTCCTTCCCGATGGCGCGGATCGACCAGATCATGGTGCGCGGTCTCGAGCCCCTCGCCTCCTGGACCCTCCCCGCCACGGACAGCGACCACCTCCCGATCGCGGCCCGCGTGCAATGGTGAGCGCCGCCACCGCGGCAGTTGGTACGCTCCCACCCATGTCCAGCCCCGAGTCCGACAGACTCAGGCCGCCGGTTCGCCGGTGGCCGGTCACCGACGCCGAACGCCCCTGACCCGCGCGGTCACCGGGCTTTCCCCGTCACACCGTCGACCACCGCCGGATCTCCCCCGGCGGTGCGGGCCGACTTCCATGTCCCGTGAGAACACCGGGCATTCCACCGCGTAGCCGTCCTCGCGCCCCGTGCGCGCGTGACGACGGGCGCGGCCCGCACCCCCTGCACACCGCTCGTTCCCTCCGACGGTTCCGTACAAGGGGTCCCTTTCTCATGCCATTCGCTGTCCACGTGCTCGGGCTGGCGGTCTTCGCCCAGGGCACCTCGGAGTTCATGCTGTCCGGCCTGCTCTCGGGCATCGCCGGTGACCTGCACGTCTCACTCGGCGCCGCCGGGCTGCTGACCTCGGCCTTCGCCATCGGAATGGTGGTCGGTGCGCCGCTCACCGCTCTGGCCGGCCGCACCTGGCCCCGGCGCCGGGCGCTGCTGTTCTTCCTCGGCGTCTTCGTCGCCGTCCATGTCGTCGGCGCCTTGACCTCCAGCTACGGGGTGCTGCTCGCCACCCGGGTCGTGGCGGCACTGGCCAATGCCGGTTTCTGGGCGGTGGCGCTGGTCACCGCGCTGGCCATGGTCGGTCCGCACCAGCGGGCACGGGCCACCGCCGTGGTCGTCGGCGGGGTCACCGTCGCGTGTGTGGTGGGCGTTCCGGCGGGGGCGGCGCTCGGTGAACTGTGGGGCTGGCGCGCGGCGTTCTGGGCCGTCGCCCTCGTCTCCGTACCGGCGGCGATCGCGTTTCTGGTGGCCGTGCCGGGCGGCCGGCCCGACGACGCGCCGCAGGTGAGCGCGAGGAGCGAACTGCGCGCCCTGGCCCGGCCCCGGCTGCTGTCGACGCTGCTGGTCATGGCCCTCGTACAGGGGGCGACCTTCTGTACGTTCTCCTACCTGGAACCGCTGGTCACCCGGGTCACCGGCTTCGGTGCGGGCTGGGTGCCCGTGGTGCTCGCGCTGTTCGGCGTCGGCTCGTTCGCGGGGGTCACGCTGGCCGGACGCCTGGCCGACGCCCGCCCGGACGCCGTGATCGGGCTCGGCATGACCGCGCTGGCCGCCGGCTGGGCCGCACTGGCCCTGACCGCCGGCCACCCGGTGGCGGCCCTCGCGCTCGTCCTGCTCCAGGGAGCGCTCGCCTTCGGTACGGGCACGACGCTGATCACCCGGGTCTTCCGCCTGGCCCCGGACGCCCCGACGATGGCGGGCTCCTTCGCCACGGCCGCCTTCAACGTGGGCGCCGCCGCCGGCCCCTGGCTGGGCGGCCTGGCC
The DNA here is from genome assembly GCF_042871445.1 of Streptomyces sp. NPDC005794. NCBI lineage: Bacteria > Bacillati > Actinomycetota > Actinomycetes > Kitasatosporales > Streptomycetaceae > Streptomyces > Streptomyces sp. NPDC005794. Next base: position 99,837 of record NZ_JBIAIN010000009.1, on the reverse strand, counting down.
CTCGGCGCGGGCTTCGGCTTCCGCGCACCGGTCTGGGTGAGCGCCCTGCTGATGTGCCTGGCCCTCGTGGGGGCGGGGGCGCTGTCGGCGTCCTCTCCCACGGGGGTCGTCCGGCGGCCGGGGCGGGGCGGACCCACTGAGTGACGTGCACATCACACCCAGCCGCAACGGCATGTTCACGTCCGGGCATAAAACGTCTGAGAGACTTTGTTCCGACGGGATACATAATCCGTCCCGGCAAAGAAGCCGACGCTCCCGCACACACTCCGCTGTCACCCGGCCCCTCCACGGTCCCGGGCGGCCCCTGCCCGAAAGGTCTTCTCCATGCCCCTGGCCCTGCTCGCTCTCGCTGTGAGCGCCTTCGGCATCGGCACCACCGAGTTCGTGATGATGGGGCTGCTGCCCAACGTCGCGGACGATCTGGGAACGTCCGTGCCCACCGCCGGTTACCTCGTCTCGGCGTACGCCATCGGCGTCGTCCTCGGTGCCCCGCTGCTCACCGGCCTCGGCTCCAGGATCCCGCGCAAGCGGATGCTCCTGCTGCTGATGGCCGTCTTCACCGTCGGTAACCTCGCTTCCGCCTTCGCCCCCGACTTCGGCTGGCTGATGGCCGGCCGCTTCCTGGCCGGGCTCCCGCACGGGGCCTTCTTCGGGGTCGGTGCGGTCGTCGCCGCGCGCCTCGTGCCGGACGGGCGTCAGGCTCGCGCCGTCGCCACGATGTTCCTCGGTCTGACCGTGGCCAACATCGTCGGCGTCCCCGCCGCCACCCTGCTGGGGCAGCACCTCGGCTGGCGCGCCACCTTCATGGTGGTCGCGGTGATCGGCCTGGTCGCGATGGCGTCACTCGCCCGCCTCGTCCCGCAGATCCCCGCCGAGGCACACCAGGGCGTGCGCCGCGAGCTGAGCGCGCTCGGCAACCGGCAGGTCGTCCTCGGCCTGCTCACCGCGGTCCTCGGCTTCGCCGGTGTCTTCGCCGTCTACTCCTACCTCTCGTCCATGACGACCGAGGCGATGGGCTTCGGCGAGTCCTCGGTGACCCTTGTCCTCGCACTGTTCGGCATCGGCATGACCCTCGGCGCGCTGGCGGCGGGACCGCTGACCGACCGGGCGCTGCGCCCCACCCTCTACGGCTCGCTGGGGGCCCTGGCCGTCGTCCTCGTCGTCTTCCCCTTCACGGTGCATGTGCAGTGGGCCGCGCTGGTCATGGTGGTGCTGCTCGGCGGCGTCGGCTTCATGACCACCACGCCGCTGCAGATGCTCGTGATGAACAAGGCGAAGGACGCGCCCACGCTCGCGTCCGCGTCCAACCACTCCGCCTTCAACCTCGCCAACGCGGGCGGGGCCTGGCTCGGCGGGGTCGCCATCGCGGCGGGCTGGGGCTGGACGTCCCCGGCCCTGGTCGGCGCGGTCCTGGCCGTGGCCGGGCTCGCCGTGGCGATCACGGCGGGTGTGCTGGACCGGACCCCCGGCACCTCGCGGGTGGTGGCGTCCGGCGCCCCCGCCGAGGCGCGCGAGCAGGTGGAGGCGCGTTCCCTGTAGGGGCTACGACGGCTCCGGGCCGGCGGGGGCGCGGGAAACCGCGCCCCCGTCGGCCCGGAGCCGTGTGCGGTCCCCGCACGACTGCAGAGGGAACGAGGCGGTTTCACGCGCTGACGCGTGCGTATTCTCCTGGTGACGTGTGGGCGCGGCGACAGTGAGGACGAGGGAATGAGCGGTAACGGGGGCGGGGCGCCGTGGAATCCGTACGGAGGACAACCGCCGGTACCGGGCAGACCGCCCGTGCCGCCGACGCGCCGGCTGACCTTCGGGCGCCTCTTCAACCCGTTCGCCGTGGGCCGCGCGGTGTTCACGCCGTCCCGGCCGGACCGTGTGCACGACCCGGCAGTGAAGCGGGTGCAGGTCGTACGGACGCTCGTCGGCATGGCCGCCATCACATGGATGCTGCTGTCCTACGGGCTGGCAGCGGACGCCGACGCAGTGATGGACGACCGCTTCGCCCAGATCCGCACCACCCTCATCGTGCTGGGCGTGACCTTCCCGGTCGCCGTCGCCGCATTCATCGCGGCGGCCCGCCCACCCAACCGGCGCCTGTTCCTGCGCCGCGTCGCCAAGCCCGCCGGGGCGCTGCTCGCGCTGGTCGTCACGCTCGCCGCGCCGCGACTGATCACAGGGCTGGGCTACGTCAACGAGGAGACGGACTGGACGGCGTCACCGGGACGGGTGGTGCTGCTGTTCGCCCTGGGCGCCTGGCTGCTGTGGCTGGCCCCCTTCGCTCTCTACGGCATCGCGCAGTCGCTCGTGCACGTCTTCCGGACGGCGGACCTCCACGAGACGGTCCCACCGCTGCTCGCGACGCTCCTCGTCTGGGAGGTCACGCTCTTCGACCTGTTCCGGGGCGCCTACGACACCGTGCCGTTCGGGGTGCGGGTGGCCTTCACCCTGGGAGCCCCCCTCTCCGTCACCGCGGTGGCGATGTGGGAGCTGCGGCGGCTGCGCACGCGGCACGGCATCACCCTGCGGGGTGCGCTGCTTCGCTGAGCCGTCCAGGCGGGCCCGCGCGCTGCCGCGCCGGGACCTGTCCGCCGTGCGCGTGCGGACGGGCCCCGGCGCCACGGGTCAGCTCGACTCCCGCCAGTGGTTCGTGATCGGCAGCCGGCGGTCCTTGCCGAAGCCCTTCGGCGAGATCTTCGTGCCCGGCGGGTACTGCCGCCGCTTGTACTCCGCCGTGTCCACCATCCGCAGCGTCTTCGTCACCAGGGCGTCGTCGAATCCGGCCGCCACGATCGCGTCCCGGCCCTGGTCCCGGTCGACGTACAGCTCCAGGATGCGGTCCAGCACGTCGTAGTCCGGCAGCGAGTCCGTGTCCACCTGGTCCGGGCGCAGTTCGGCGCTCGGCGGCTTGGTGATGGAGGCCTCCGGGATCGGCGGGGTCTGCCCGCGCTCCTCGGCGGCCCGGTTGCGCCACTTCGCGAGGCGGAACACCGACGTCTTGTACACGTCCTTGATCGGCCCGTACGCGCCGACGGAGTCCCCGTAGAGCGTCGAATAGCCCACCGCCAGCTCGGACTTGTTGCCCGGGGCCAGCACGATCTGGCCCTCCTGGTTGGAGACCGCCATCAGCATCGTGCCGCGCAGCCGCGACTGGAGGTTCTCCTCGGCGAGACCGGTGAGCTCCAGCGAGCCCATGTACGCGTCGAACATCGGCTCGATCGGTACGGTGCGGAAGTTCAGCCCCGTGCGCCGGGCCAGCTCGGCCGCGTCACCCTTGGAGTGGTCCGAGGAGTACTTCGACGGCATCGAGATGCCGTACACGTGCTGAGCCCCCAGCGCGTCGCACGCGATCGCCGCGACGAGCGCCGAGTCGATGCCGCCGGAGAGCCCGATCAGGACACTCCTGAAACCGTTCTTCGCCGCGTACGCGCGCAGGCCCACGACCAGCGCCGAGTACAGCTCCTCGTCGTCGTCGAGCCGCTCCGCGTACCCTCCGGCGTACTCCGGCTCGTAGGAGGGAAGCGGTGTCTCGCCGAGGACCACGTGGTCGATCCGCAGCCCGTCGTTGACGGTCCCGGACGGCGCCTCGGCCGCGGCGGCCGGCAGGTCCAGGTCGAGGATCACGCTGCCCTCGGCGAACTGGGGTGCGCGGGCGATGACGTCGCCGTCCTTGTCGACGACGATCGAGTCCCCGTCGAAGACCAGTTCGTCCTGGCCGCCGATCATCGCGAGGTACGCCGTCGTGCAGCCGGCCTCCTGAGCCCGCTTGCGGACCAGCTCCAGCCTGGTGTCGTCCTTGTCCCGCTCGTACGGGGAGGCGTTGATCGACAGCAGCAGTCCGGCCCCCGCGGCGCGCGCGGCCGGGACGCGGCCGCCGTCCTGCCACAGGTCCTCGCAGATCGCGAGCGCCACATCGATGCCGTGCACCCGCACGACGGGCATCGAGTCGCCCGGCACGAAGTACCGGAACTCGTCGAAGACGCCGTAGTTGGGCAGGTGGTGCTTGGCGAAGTTCAGCGCGATCTGCCCGCGGTGCAGCACCGCGGCGGCGTTGCGCGGGGACCCCGAGGGCTGTCCGTAGCGCGGCGCGGCGTGCTCGGAGCGGTCGAGATAGCCGACGACGACCGGCAGTTCCCCGAAGCCCTCGTCGGCGAGGCGGGCGGCGAGCGCGCGCAGCGCGGTCCGCGAGGCCTCGACGAAGGACGAGCGCAGGGCCAGGTCCTCGACGGGATACCCGGTCAGCACCATCTCGGGGAACGCCACCAGGTGGGCACCCTGCTCCGCGGCGTGCCGGGTCCAGTGGACGATCGACTCGGAGTTGCCGGCCAGGTCACCGACGGTCGCGTCGATCTGATTGAGTGCGAGACGTAGTTGAGGCACGAGGCCAGTGTAATCGTCTGACTGACGCGATGTCCTGGCGTGTCCCCGTCCGGAAGCGGCGGCCCGCCCCGGACGGAGTCGAACGGCGTGCCCGGCCCCGTAGGGGGTCAGGCGCGTGAGTAGACCTTCTCCGCCCAGCCGGCGACCTGCTCGTCCGAGAGGTGCAGCGCAAGATCGGCCTCGCTGATCATGCCGATCAGCTTCTTGTCCTCGACCACCGGGAGCCGGCGGATCCGGTGGCTCTGCATCTCCTCCAGCACCGCGTCGACATCAGCCGTCGACTCGATCCAGCGCGGGGTGCCGTCGCAGAGCTCGCCCGCCGTCATCTGCGACGGATCGCGCCCCGACGCCACACACTTGATCACGATGTCGCGGTCGGTGATGATCCCGACCATCCGGTCCTGCTCGCCGTTGGCGGAGACGGGAAGCGCCCCCACCTTGTGGTCCCGCATCATCTGAGCGGCGCGGTCGAGTGTCTCGTGGGCGGGGATCCAGTGGGCCCCGGTGTGCATGATGTCCTTGGCCGTGGTCATGGGGTTGCCTCCTGCGTGCCGGTGGGCACTGCTGTACGGCCCCGAGTCCTTCCATCGTCGGGGGCCCGCCCGGCGTACGCGACTGCTGTCACCCGTTCGGGCGTACCGGGGCGGTCCCGCGCTCAGGTACGGGGCGTGGCGCCCCGTGCCGCGAGCATGTCCGCCATCAGGTCCAGCTCGGACTGCTGTGCCTCGACCATGCCCTGGGCGAGGCGCTTCTCCACGGGCACGGTGCACCGCTCGGCGCAGCCGCGGGCCATCGCGACGCCGCCCTCGTGGTGGTCGGTCATCAGCTGCAGGAAGAGGATCTCGGCCTGCTTGCCACGGGCCTCAGCCAGCCGCTCCAGCTCCGCCCTGGTCGCCATGCCGGGCATGAGGGCCCCGTCGTGGTCCATGCCCTCCATGCCGTGCATGGCGTGGCCGCTGTGGCCGCCGCCTTGCATCCAGGCCATCGGGCCCTGCCCGTCGGGCGCCGTCTTCGGCAGCTCCCAGAGATCCAGCCAGCCGAGCAGCATGCCCCGCTGGTTGGCCTGCGTGTTGGCGATGTCGTACGCGAGACGCCGCACATCCTCGTCCCGCGTCCCGTCCCGCACGATGAACGACATCTCCACGGCCTGTTGATGGTGGACGGCCATGTCCCGGGCGAAGCCCGCGTCCGCCGACCCGGCGGCAGGCGTACGGGGGCCGGGCGCGGCCCCGTCGTCCCGTGCGGCGGCGACCGTCGCCGCACCGGCGAACAGCAGGGCGAGGGCCACGGCGGAGCCCGCCACCCACCGTGTGCGGCGGTCGAGGGCGGGGCTCACCCGTCGACCCCGCCGGTGCAGGGCGCGCCCGGCTCGGGTGTCTGCGCGCCCTGGACGTACTTCGCGAAGAACCGGGCCACCCGCGGGTCGTCCGCGCCGTCCACGGTGACCTGCTTGCCCCAGGCGCTCAGCATGATCGCCCCGGCCTGGCCCTCGTACGGGGACATCAGGGAGAACGGGGTGCTCCTGACCCGGGAGGAGAGCGCGTCGACATCGGAGCCGGTCGCCTTGTCGTTGTACGTCACCCAGACCGCGCCGTGCTCCAGGGCGTGCACGGCGTTGACGTCCCGGACGGCCTTCTCGTATACGACGCCGTCGCAGTTCAGCCAGGCCGGATTGTGGTCCCCGCCGACGGGCGGCCGCATGGGGTACTTCACATCGGTCTCGACGTGCTTGCGGGTCAGCAGCTTCGCGTCCCACGTCTTCTCGCCCGCGATCGGCTCGGCGGCGAGCCCCTTCTTCTCCTGCTCGGTCTGCTTGGAGTCCTGGGCCAGGCCGGCCTGCCCGCCCTCGGTCCTCTCCTTCGCCTCGGACTTCTCCAGGAGCATGTACGAGCCGAAACCCAGCAGGCCGGCGACCACGACGGCGCTCAGGCCTATGGCGACGACCCGGTTGCGGCGGTCGCGCGCACGGTCGGCGTTGCGCATCTGCTCTGTGCGGGTCCTGCGGTCGAAGCTCATGACGTCGGGTCCTTCTGCCAAGGGGTCGGGAGGGACGGGAGCGGAGCGGAAAACCTGGGCGCGGAGGACCGTGGCCGAGCGGCTGCGGCCCTTGCACACCATGGGCGCCGATCGTAGTGGGTGGCCGCGTGCTGTCTCTCACACCGTGTGCGTAATCTGGGTGAAATCCCGGGTCGTGATACTGAGGTGTCTCCCCTACCCCGGGCGGTGGTGCACGGACCGTCTGAACTGCAAGGATGTGGCTATGGACAAGCAGCAGGAATTCGTCCTCAGGACCCTTGAGGAGCGCGACATCCGCTTCGTACGGCTGTGGTTCACCGATGTTCTCGGTTACCTCAAGTCCGTCGCCGTGGCCCCGGCCGAGCTCGAACAGGCCTTTGACGAGGGCATCGGTTTCGACGGCTCCGCGATCGAGGGCTTCGCCCGTGTATACGAATCGGACATGATCGCCAAGCCGGACCCCGGCACGTTCCAGATCCTTCCGTGGCGCGCGGAGGCCCCGGGGACGGCGCGGATGTTCTGCGACATCCTGATGCCGGACGGCTCGCCCTCCTTCGCGGACCCGCGCTTCGTCCTCAAGCGCATCCTCGCGAAGACCTCCGACCTGGGCTTCACCTTCTACACCCACCCGGAGATCGAGTTCTTCCTGCTGAAGAACAAGCCGGTCGACGGCAGCCGCCCCACCCCGGCCGACAGCTCCGGCTACTTCGACCACACCCCGCAGAACGTCGGCATGGACTTCCGCCGCCAGGCGATCACCATGCTCGAATCGATGGGTATCTCCGTCGAGTTCAGCCACCACGAGGGCGCCCCCGGCCAGCAGGAGATCGACCTGCGCTACGCCGACGCGCTCTCCACCGCCGACAACATCATGACCTTCCGCCTGGTCATGAAGCAGGTCGCGCTGGAGCAGGGTGTGCAGGCCACCTTCATGCCGAAGCCGTTCTCGGAGTACCCGGGCTCGGGCATGCACACCCACCTCTCCCTCTTCGAGGGCGACCGCAACGCCTTCTACGAGTCGGGCGCCGAGTACCAGCTGTCGAAGGTGGGCCGCTCCTTCATCGCGGGCCTGCTCAAGCACGCCGCCGAGATCTCCGCCGTGACCAACCAGTGGGTCAACTCGTACAAGCGCATCTGGGGCGGCTCCAGCCGCTCCGCCGGTGCCGGCGGCGAGGCCCCCTCGTACATCTGCTGGGGCCACAACAACCGCTCCGCGCTGATCCGCGTCCCGATGTACAAGCCCGGCAAGACCGGCTCGGCCCGCGTCGAGGTCCGCTCCATCGACTCCGGCGCCAACCCCTACCTGACGTACGCGGTGCTGCTCGCCGCGGGTCTCAAGGGCATCGAGGAGGGCTACGAGCTCCCGGCCGGCGCCGACGACGACGTCTGGGCGCTCTCCGACTCGGAACGCCGCGCGATGGGCATCGAGCCGCTGCCGCAGAACCTGGGCGAGGCGATCTCGCTGATGGAGAAGAGCGAACTGGTCGCCGAGACGCTGGGCGAGCACGTCTTCGACTTCTTCCTGCGCAACAAGAAGCAGGAATGGGAGGAGTACCGCAGCGAGGTCACGGCCTTCGAGCTGAAGAACCTGCTGCCGGTGCTGTAATCCCTGCACGCGATCTCGGGCCGACGGTGCGACACCGTCGGCCCGAGGCCGTTTCGTCCGCGAGGGGCCGTCCGGTGTCAGTCGCGCCGTGCCGTCCGGGCGTCGCCCTGCGCCGCATCGGGCGCGTGCGCCTGCGCGGTGTGGACTTCCGGCGGTGTGCTGCGGCGGGCGCCGACGGACGGGGCGAGGAAGACCGCCACGGCGACGAAGCCCAGGACGAGGATCATGGCGGAGCGCAGCCCGTAGTGGTCGCCGAGGAAGCCGAGCCCGGGTGGGCCGACGAGGAACGCGACGTAGCCGATCATCGCCACCAGGCTGACGCGGGCCGCCGAATCGGGGCCCGAGTCGCCGGCCGCGGACAGGGCGACGGGGAAGCCCAGCGAGGCCCCCAGGCCCCAGAAGAGCACCGCGGCACCGGCGACGACGGGGGAGTCGGAGAAGATGACCAGGGCCAGGCCGGCGGCCGCCGACAGCGCGCTGGCCCGGACGACCGGGGCGCGGCCGAAGCGGTCGATGAAGAAGCCGCCGCCGAAGCGGCCGATCGTCATGGCGGCGGCGAAGCCCGCGTAGACCGCTGATCCCAGGGCGGGGTCCACGCCGTGGCCGTCGACCATGAGCAGCGGCAGCCAGTCGTTGGCGGCGCCCTCCGCCAGTGCCATGGCGAGGATGACGCCGCCGATCAGCAGGAGCCGCCTGTCCTTCCACACGGCCGCACGGGCCGGCGCCGTGCCGCCCCCGGCCGACCGGGCGCCCTTGGTCCTGCCGACGCCGGCGGGGATGGCGCGGACGGCGTACACGAACATGCCGGCCGTGACGGCGGCCACGGCGGTCAGATGCCACTGCACCGGGAACTCGACGGCGGTGCACAGGATGCCGACCGCGGCGCCCACGACCGTGCCGAGGCTGAAGAAGCCGTGCAGGGTGGGCAGCACCGTCCGGCCGATGAGCTGCTCGACCTCGGCGCCGTCGATGTTGACCGCGACCTCTCCACCGCCCATTCCGGCGCCGAAGAGGAACAGCCCGGCCGTGACGGTGGGTGCCGAGGTGAGCAGGGTCCCGCAGCCGATGACCACGATGCTGACGACGACCAGCGTCGTCCCCACGCCCATGACCGGCCGGGTGCCGAACCGTGCCACCAACGCCCCGGAGCCGAGGACGCCGAGCATGGAGCCGACGGACAGACCGAACAGGATGAGCCCCATCTGGGCCGTGGAAGCGCCGAGTTGGTCCCTGATGTCGGGCGTCCGCGTCACCCAGGAGGAGACCGCCAAGCCGGGTATCAGGAAGAAGAGGAACAACGCCGTCCGGCGGCGACGGGTGGCCAGGTCCATCAGATACGTCTTTCACGAGAACGGCGCGCGAGCGCGAGTATGTACGAACGTACACTTCTGTGCGGGGCAGAGGAAGTGGCCCCGGCGCGCGGCGAACGAACGGGACGCGGGAGCCGGTGGAAGGAGGCTTCCGGTAGTGTGACGCGTCCCGAGACCGGGACCGACCCAGGAGGTGAGACCCATTACCGCTTCAGCAGGCTGGGCGCTCACCCCTCGCCGTCGCGTGGCCGACCGGGCCTGAGCGAGCGCGGAGCGCCCATCGGTTCATCCGAAAGGCTCCGCCCCATGCAGGAATTCGCCCCGTCGCTCACCTTCTCCACCCTCGTCACCACGCTCCGTGCCGCCGGCTGTGTCTTCGCCGAGGACGAAGCGGAACTCCTCCTCTCCACGGCGTCCGGCCCCGCCGGACTCGCCGCCATGCTGGAACGCCGGGTAGCCGGTCTGCCGCTTGAACACGTGCTCGGCTGGGCCGAGTTCTGCGGGCTGCGGATCTCCGTGGGCCCCGGGGTGTTCGTGCCCCGGCGGCGTACCGAATTCCTCGTCGCGCAGGCCGTGGCACTCGCGCGGGCCGCAGCACTCGCACCGGCCCCGGCGGTCGTGGTCGACCTCTGCTGCGGTTCCGGGGCGCTGGGTACGGCGCTGGCCTCGTCGCTGGACGGTGTCGAACTCCATGCCGCCGACGTCGAACCCGCCGCCGTGCGCTGTGCCCGGCGCAATGTCGGCGGACTCGGGACGGTCTACGAGGGCGACCTCTTCGCGCCCCTGCCCCGTTCCCTGCGCGGGCGGGTCGACGTCCTGCTCGCCAACGTGCCGTACGTACCGACCGAGGACGTCGAGCTGCTGCCCGCCGAGGCGCGCGTCCACGAGCCGCGCGTCGCGCTCGACGGAGGCGGCGACGGCCTCGACGTGCTGCGGCGCGTCGTCGCCGAGGCGACCGACTGGCTGGCCCCGGGCGGCAGTCTGCTGGTCGAGACGAGCGAACGGCAGGCCGCGCGCGCCGAGGAGACGGTGGGGAGCCGTGGGCTCGTCGCGCGCGTCGTCGTCTCCGAGGAGCTGTACGCCACCGTCGTCATCGGGACCAGGCCCCGGTAGCCAGGGTGCGCGGCTCCGGCTCAGGCGAAGCGCCAGCGCGTCTGGCCGTACGGGTCGCCCTTGGCGAAGCCGAAGGCCGTGCGGGGGGTCACCGCGAAGACCTCCGCACGGCCGCCCGCGCCGTTGGAGAACATCCCGTCCGTGACGCCGAAGTGCCACTCGGCGCCGTACTTCGCCTCCCAGGCCTCGGCCAGCGGGATCAGCCGCCGTTCGTCCGTCACCCGGGCGGCCCGGCCCTCGACCACCACGTCGAACCCCTCGCGCAGCGTGTTGGCGCCGGTGGTCAGGACGACCTCCGGGTTGGCGGCCAGATTGCGGGCCTTGCGTTCCGAGGGCCCCGTGCAGAAGTGCAGCGCGCCGTCCGACCAGAGGCCGATCAGCGGGGTGACGTGCGGGCGGCCGTCGGGGCGGACCGTGGACAGCCAGTACAGCTCGGCGCCCTCCAGCAGCGCGACGGCCTCCGCCCACGGACGGGCGGTGGCGTCCTCGCCGCTGTAGTGCGGGTCGAGCGCGGTCTCGGGAGCGGCGGTGTCCTTCTCCGGCATGGCGGGCCTCCAGTGGTGGTTGCGCGGCGTGCGTGGCCTCGTGTCGATCGTCCTCGCGAAGTACGGACTCCGCCCCCGCACCGGATTCATCGGTCCGGGACTAGGCTCGGGGGGCGGACAGGTGTGATCGGCGGGCAGGAGACTCAGGATGACCACGGTGCCGGGACGCAGGAGCAGTACGTTCACCCGCCTGCTGCGGCACGGTTTCACCGACCCGTCCGCCGCCGAACGGCTGCTGGACCTGCCCGAGCTCTCCTCCGTACGCGCCGATCCCGTCCTCTTCGAGGCCCTCGGAGCGACAGCGGACCCCGATCTGGCGCTGCACAGCCTCGTACGGCTCGTCGAGGCCCAGGAGACCGAGGAGCGGCAGGTCCTGCTGGACACGCTCATCACGGCCAAGCCGCTGCGTGACCGGCTCCTCGGGGCCCTCGGGGCCTCCGAGGCGCTCGGGGACCACCTGGCGCGGCATCCGCGCGACTGGCACGCGCTGGTCACGTACGAGGCCACCGATCTGCACCCCGGGGTCGCCGAGTTCGAGCGCATGCTCGGCGACGCCGTCGACCCGGACTCGCTGCGGGTCGCCTACCGCAGGTCGCTGCTGTCGATAGCGGCCCGTGACGTGTGCGGGACGACCGATGTCGCCCAGGTCGCCGCCGAGCTCGCCGACCTCGCGACGGCCACCCTGCGGGCGGCGCTCGACATCGCCCGCGCCGCCGCGCCCTCCGACGCGGCACAGTGCCGGATCGCCGTCATCGCGATGGGCAAGTGCGGCGGACACGAGCTGAACTACGTGTCCGACGTCGACGTGATCTTCGTGGGCGAGCCCATCCAGGGCGCGGAGGAGAGCGGTGCCCTGCAGGCCGCCACCCGGCTCGCCGCCCACCTGATGCGGATCTGCTCCGACACCACCGTCGAGGGCACCATCTGGCCCGTCGACGCCAACCTCCGTCCCGAGGGCCGCAACGGGCCGCTGGTACGGACCCTGTCCTCGCACCTCGCCTACTACCAGCGCTGGGCCAAGACCTGGGAGTTCCAGGCCCTGCTCAAGGCCCGGCCGGTCGCCGGGGACCCCGAGCTGGGCGCGGAGTACGTCGAGGCCGTGTCGCCGCTGGTGTGGCAGGCCGCCGACCGGGAGAACTTCGTCGGCGACGTACAGAAGATGCGCCGCCGCGTCGTCGACAACATCCCCGTCGACCGTGTCGACCGCGAACTCAAGCTCGGCCCCGGTGGGCTCCGGGACGTCGAGTTCGCCGTGCAGCTGCTCCAGCTCGTCCACGGCCGCAGCGACAGCTCCCTGCGCTCCGGCTCCACGCTGGAGGCCCTGCGGGCCCTCGCCGACGGCGGATACGTCGGGCGGGCGGACGCCGCGCAGCTGGACGAGGCGTACCGCTTCCTGCGGGCCATGGAGCACCGCATCCAGCTCTACCGCCTGCGCCGCACCCACCTGGTCCCCGAGGGCGAGGCCGACCTGCGCAGGCTCGGGCGTTCCCTCGGGCTGCGTACGGACCCGGTCACCGAGCTCAACAGGGCGTGGCGCCGGCACGCCTCCGTCGTACGGCGGCTGCACGAGAAGCTCTTCTACCGCCCGCTCCTGGACGCCGTCGCCCAGCTGGCGCCCGGCGAGAGCCGGCTCAGCGCCAAGGCCGCCGTCGTCCGGCTGGAGGCCCTCGGCTACGCCGATCCCACCGCCGCCCTGCGGCATCTGGAGGCCCTCTCGTCGGGTGTCTCCCGCAAGGCCGCGATCCAGCGCACGCTGCTGCCGGTGCTGCTCGGCTGGTTCGCGGACTCCGCCGATCCGGACGCCGGGCTCCTCGGCTTCCGCCAGGTGTCCGACGCGCTCGGCAAGACCCCGTGGTACCTGCGGCTCCTGCGCGACGAGGGCGCCGCGGCCGAGAACCTCGCCCGGGTCCTGTCCGCCGGCCGGCTCGCCCCCGACCTGCTGATGCGCGCCCCGGAGGCCGTCGCCATCCTCGGCGACCCGGAAGGGCTGAGGCCGCGTAGCCGGGACCACCTGGAGCAGGAGATCCTGGCCGCCGTCGGCCGCGCCCCGAGGGCCGAGGCGGCCGTCGCGGTGGCGCGCGGGGTGCGGCGGCGGGAACTGTTCCGTACGACGGCGGCCGACCTCATCGGCTCGTACGGCACCGAGGACAACCCGGCGGAGACGGACCCGGGCGCCCTCGTCGACCGGGTGGGCTCCGCGGTCACCGACCTGAACGCCGCCACCCTGTCCGGGGCGCTGCGCGCCGCCGTACGCGAGCGGTGGGGTGACACCCTGCCGACCCGGTTCGCCGTCATCGGCATGGGCCGCTTCGGCGGGCACGAGCTGGGTTACGGCTCGGACGCCGACGTCCTGTTCGTGCACCGGCCCCGGGAAGGGGTCAGCGACGAGGAGGCCGCACGGGCCGCGAACACCGTCGTCGCGGAGATGCGCCGGCTCCTGGAGCTGCCGACCGCCGACCCGCCGCTCCTCATCGACGCCGACCTGCGGCCGGAGGGGAAGACCGGGCCCCTGGCGCGCACCCTGAAGTCGTACGAGGCCTACTACCGGCGCTGGGGGCTGGTCTGGGAGAGCCAGGCGCTGCTGCGCGCCGATCCGGTGGCCGGGGACGAGGAGCTGGGCCGCGCCTTCGTCGAGCTCGTCGACCCGCTGCGGTACCCGGTGGAAGGGCTGGGTGACGACGCGGTCCGGGAGATCCGGCGGCTCAAGGCGCGGATGGAGTCCGAACGCATGCCGCGTGGGGCCGACCCGACGCTCCACACCAAGCTGGGGCGCGGCGGGCTGAGCGACGTCGAGTGGACGGTGCAGCTGATCCAGATGCAGCACGGCTGGGCCGAACCCGGACTGCGGACCCCGCGTACGCGACAGGCGCTGGCGGCGGCGTGCGCGGCCGAGCTGATCCCGGCGGAGGACGCGCAGACGCTGGACGAGGCGTGGGTCCTGGCATCGAGGGTGCGTAACGCGGTGATGCTGGTGCGGGGGCGGCCGGGGGACACGTTCCCCTCGAACCCGCGCGAGCTGACGGCGGTGGGGCGCTACCTGGGCTACGAGCCCGGGCACGTGGGGGACATGCTGGAGGACTACCGGCGGCTCACCCGGCGGGCCCGGGCGGTGGTGGAGGAGCGGTTCTACGGCGCCGCGGGCTGAGTCCGCCGGTCTCCGGTCCCGTCGCCGCCCGGGGCGGTGCCGGGACGCCGTACCTGTTTCGGCAGGCGGTGCGGCAGCGTCCCGTACCAGGCGCAGGAGATCGCCGCTCCGAACGCCAGGCAGGCCGCACCGCCCACCGCGTCCAGCCAGAAGTGGTTCGCCGTCGCCACGATCACGACCAGCGTGGCCACGGGGTACAGCACGCCCAGGATCCGCGCCCAGGGGGCGCTGGCCAGCGCGCAGATGGTCAGACCGCACCACAGGGACCAGCCGATGTGCATGGACGGCATCGCCGCGTACTGGTTCGACATGTGCTTGAAGTTGCCCGAGGCCATCGAGCCCCAGGTCTGGTGCAGCAGCACCGTGTCGATGAAGCCGCCGCCGGTCATCAGCCGGGGCGGTGCCAGCGGGAAGACGTAATAGCCGAGCAGCGCGACCGCCGTGGTGGCGAAGAGGACCAGGCGGGTGGCCGCGTAGCGGCCCGGATGGCGGCGGAACAGCCAGATCAGCACACCGATGGTCACGACGAAATGCAGAGTCGCGTAGTAGTAGTTCATCGACACGATCAGCCATGTCACCGAATTGACGGCCCGGTTGACCGACTCCTCGAAGGCGAGCCCCACGGTGTGCTCGAGGGACCAGATCCAGTCGGCGTTCCGCAGGGCCGCGGCCTTCTGCTCGGGCACGGCGTTGCGCACCAGCGAGTAGAGCCAGTAACTGACCGCGATCAGCAGGATCTCGAACCAGAGACGCGGGCGGCGCGGGGCGCGCAGCGAGCGGAGGGAGAAGGAAGTGCGCATACGTGACGGGAGGATCGCTCTCGTGGAACCGGACGTTTTCGTTCCGTCCATGGCCGGTGACGGGGTGGCCGCCGTACGGTCTTCCTGTGTGGTCACGTGCGATTCACCCATAGGCGCAGAGTCTGCCAGATACGTCCCTCTCAGCCCGATGATCCTCCGGTCGGGAGCCGGTCGCACATCCGGCTGACGTCACCGAGGGGCGCGGGGCGCCGAGGAGGGACCCGGCCCCGAGGCCGTTGAACCGCGTACGACCAGTTCGGGCATGAACACGAACTCGCTGTGCGGAGCGGGGGTGCCGCCGATCTCCTCCAGCAGGGTGCGTACGGCCGCCTGGCCCATCGCCGTCACCGGCTGCCGGATCGTGGTCAGCGGCGGATCGGTGAACGCTATGAGGGGCGAGTCGTCGTACCCGACCACCGAGAGGTCGCGCGGCACCTCCTTCGACAGCCTGCGGGCCGCCCGGATCGCGCCGAGCGCCATCATGTCGCTCGCGCACACCACCGCGGTGCAGCCGCGTTCCATCAGTGCCGAGGCGGCGGCCTGGCCGCCCTCCAGCGTGTACAGGGAGTGCTGGATCAGTTCCTCCACCGCCTCGGCGGTGAGAGCCAGCTGCTCCCGCATCGTGGCGTGGAAGCCCTCTATCTTGCGGAGGACCGGAACGAAGCGCTTGGGCCCGACCGCCAGGCCGATGCGCTGATGACCCAGTGCCACCAGGTGTGTCACCGCGAGTCGCATGGCCGCCCGGTCGTCGGGGGAGATGAACGGGGCCTGCACCTTGGGGGAGAAGCCGTTGACCAGGACGAAGGGGACGCCCTGGGCCCGGAGTTGCTCGTAGCGCTGCATGTCGGCGGAGGTGTCGGCATGCAGTCCGGAGACGAAGATGATGCCCGAGACCCCGCGGTCGACGAGCATTTCGGTGAGCTCGTCCTCGGTGGAGCCGCCCGGCGTCTGGGTCGCCAGCACCGGCGTGTAGCCCTGCCTGGTGAGCGCCTGGCCGATCACCTGCGCCAGCGCGGGGAAGATCGGGTTCTCCAGCTCGGGCGTGATCAGGCCGACGAGACCGGCACTGCGCCGGCGCAGCCGGACGGGGCGTTCGTAGCCGAGGACGTCGAGCGCCGCGAGGACGGATTCACGGGTGGCCGCTGCGACACCGGGCTTGCCGTTCAGTACGCGGCTGACCGTCGCTTCGCTGACCCCCGCCTGAGTTGCGATATCGGCAAGCCGTGCGGTCATGGCAATGGACTGTACCGGGCGTGTGTCGGATTGCCCACCATGCGCGGGATTCGGGCGGTCTTCTTCGGCTTTCACCGCTGGGCGGTCCTCGCGTAGCAATATCTTGCAAAGCCTTGCGGGCATCTGCCGACCGCTGTGGTCCGGTCGTCACACCGCCGCCAGGGCGGGCCTGGCCAGGTGTGGGCAGGGCGCAAGGGCTTCCGTCAAGAGGCTTGACGGCAACCTTGCGGACACGCCAATGTAACGATCAACGGAGCTTGCAGAAATCTTCCGCAAACTCTTTCGGTCGTCTTTCATCCTTGTTACGTTCACGTCGACCCGGCGCCGCGACGGAGCGGTACGGCAGTTGAAGGAGTTCAGATGCGACGTGGCATAACGGCCACCGCCCTGGTCGCGACCCTGGCGCTCGCGGCGACCGCCTGCGGAAGCGACGACGAGTCCGGCGGCAGCAAGGGCTCGGGCGAGCTCTCCGGCACGGTGACGTGGTGGGACACCTCGAACGTCGGCAGCGAGGACAAGGTCTTCAAGAAGATCGCCGAGGGCTTCGAGAAGAAGCACCCCGAGGTCGACGTCACGTACGTCAACGTCCCCTTCGGCGAGGCGCAGAACAAGTTCAAGAACGCGGCCCAGGCCGGTTCCGGCGCCCCCGACGTCATCCGCTCCGAGGTCGCCTGGACCCCCGAGTTCGCGGACCTCGGCTACCTCGCCCCGCTGGACGGCACCACGGCGCTGAAGGACCAGGACGACTTCCTCGAGCAGGCCGCCGCGTCGACGAAGTACAAGGGCAAGACGTACGCGGTCCCGCAGGTGATCGACTCCATGGGCGTCTTCTACAACAAGAAGATCTTCAAGGACGCCGGTGTCGAGCCGCCCGCGAAGATCGCCGACCTGAAGACCGTCGCCGAGAAGGTCAAGGACAAGACCGGCAAGACCGGTCTCTACCTGCGTGGCGACGACTCGTACTACTTCCTCTCCTTCCTCTACGGCGAGGGCGGCGACCTGGTCGACGCCGACGCGAAGACCGTCACCGTGGACAACGCCGAGGGCGTCAAGGCGTTCGGCGTCGTGAAGGACCTCGTCGACTCCGGGGCGGCCAGGACCGACGCCACGGACGGCTGGGAGAACATGATGCAGTCGTTCAAGAACGGCGACGTCGCGATGATGATCAACGGCCCCTGGGCCGTGGCCGACACGCTCACCGGCAAGGAGTTCACCGACAAGGCGAACCTGGGCATCTCCCCGGTGCCGGCCGGCTCCGCCGCACAGGGCGCCCCGCAGGGCGGCCACAACCTCGGCGTCTACGCGGGCTCAGAGAACCTCGAGGCCTCCTACGCGTTCGTCGAGTACATGACCTCGGTCGAGTCCCAGGCGCAGGCAGCCGGTGAGCTGAACCTGCTGCCGACCCGCACCTCCGCGTACTCCAAGAAGGAGGCCGTGGACAGCGAGATCGTCCAGTTCTTCAAGCCCGTCGTCGAGACCGCGGTCGAGCGTCCCTGGATCCCGGAGACCGGCAGCCTCTTCGCCCCGCTGAACGTCGAGTACACCAAGGTCCTCACCGGCCAGACCACCCCGGAGAAGGCCGCCAAGGCGACCGGCGACTCCTACCGCAAGCTCCTCGAGGGCTGGAAGTAACCCAGGAAGGCAGGCCGGCTGATGGCTGTCCACACCAGCCAGTCGGTGGCGAAGGCCGCGGGCGACGACGTCGCCCGCGGCCGGAGCCGCGGTACTGGTAACCCCCCGCCACCGAGCAGGCTCCGGCGCGCCCTGTCGGTCCACTGGTACGCCTGGACCATGGTCGCCCCGGTCGTGCTCGTGATCGGCGTGATCATCGGCTACCCGCTGGTCCGCGGCGTCTGGCTGTCGCTGACCGACGCCGACGAGCGCAACGTCGCCCGCTCCATCGGTGTCAACGACATGCCCGCCACCTACGAGTTCGTGGGCCTGGACAACTACGCCGACGCCCTGACCGGCACCCAGTTCCTCGGCACGCTGGGCTGGACGCTGGTGTGGACGGTCTCCTGTGTGACCATCACCTTCTGCCTGGGCATGGCCCTCGCCAACATCCTCAACCGCAGGATCGCCGGCCGCTCCGCCTACCGCATGGCGCTGATCCTGCCCTGGGCCATCCCCGGCTTCGTCTCCGTCTTCGCCTGGCGCTTCCTCTACAACGAGAACAACGGCCTGCTCAACAAGATCCTCGGCGGCGCCGGGATCGACGGCATACCGTGGCTGAACGACCCCACCTGGGCCAAGTTCTCCGTCATCGCCGTCAACGTCTGGCTCGGTGTGCCGTTCATGATGGTCGCCCTGCTCGGCGGCCTCCAGTCGATCCCCTCGGAGCAGTACGAGGCCGCGGAGATGGACGGCGCCACCGCCTGGCAGCGCTTCCGCCACATCACGCTCCCCGGACTGCGCCCGGTGTCCACCACGGTGGTCCTGCTCTCCACCATCTGGACCTTCAACATGTTCCCGGTGATCTTCCTGCTGACCCGCGGCGGACCCGGTGAAGCCACCCAGATCCTGGTCACCCAGGCGTACAAATTCTCCTTCGAGATCAGCCCGCGCGACTTCGCGCAGTCCTCCACCTGGGGCGTGCTGATCCTCGTACTCCTGATGCTCTTCGCCATGGTGTACCGGCGAGTGCTCCGCACGCAGGGAGACAACTGGTGACCACCGGCACGGCGACCCCCGCCACCCCCGTCAAGCACGGCGCCCGCAAGGTCCGCAAGCGCGGCGACCGCTCGCCGGCCGCCTCCGTGGCCCTGCACCTCACCCTGATCGTCATGTCGGTGATCGCGGTCTTCCCGGTGCTCTGGGTCCTGCTGACCTCGCTGAAGCCCGCGCAGTTCGCGTCGACCACCGACTTCTTCAAAGAGACGACGTTCGAGAACTACACCAACCTGATCAAGGACACCGAGTTCCTGAGCTGGTTCGGCAACTCCGTGATCGTCGCGGGACTCTCCACCGTCATCGGCGTCTTCGTCTCCGCCACCACCGGCTACGCCGTCAGCCGCTTCCGCTTCCCCGGCAAGCGCGGGCTGATGTGGACCCTGCTGGTCACCCAGATGTTCCCGGTGGCCGTCCTCATCGTGCCGATCTACAACATCATGTCGACGATGGGCCTGCTCAACCAGCCGGCCGGGCTCGTCATCACCTACCTCACCATCTCGGTGCCCTTCTGCGCCTGGATGATGAAGGGCTTCTTCGACACGATCCCGCGCGAGATCGACGAGTCGGGACAGGTCGACGGACTCACCCCGTTCGGCACCTTCTGGCGGCTCATCCTGCCGCTCGCCAAGCCCGGCCTCGCCGTCACCGCCTTCTACTCCTTCATCACCGCCTGGGGCGAAGTGGCGTACGCCTCCGCGTTCATGGTCGGTGACGAGAACCTCACGCTCGCCGGCGGACTGCAGAAGTTCGTCAACCAGTACGGAGCCCAGTGGGGCCCGATGACCGCGGCGTCCGTGCTCATCGCCATCCCGGCCGCGCTGGTCTTCCTCTTCGCGCAGAAGCACCTGGTCACCGGCATGTCCGCCGGAGCAGTCAAGGGCTGAGCAGCCGCACGACCCGCACGACCGCACCCGTCACGGCGGCGCCGGATCCCCGACCCGGTCCCGGCGCCGCTCCCCACCCAGACACCCCAGGGACGACATGACCCAGCACCTCGCTGCCCCCTCCACCGGCACGTCCGACGACGCCCCGGGCCACCGCACCGGCTGGTGGCAGGACGCGGTGATCTACCAGGTCTATCCACGGAGCTTCGCCGACGGCAACGGCGACGGCATGGGCGACCTCGCGGGCGTCACCGCGCGGCTCCCGTACCTCCGGGACCTCGGCGTCGACGCCGTCTGGCTCAGCCCCTTCTACGCCTCGCCGCAGGCCGACGCGGGCTACGACGTCGCCGACTACCGGGCCATCGACCCGATGTTCGGCACACTCCTCGACGCCGACGCGCTGATCCGCGAGGCCCACGGCCTGGACCTGCGCATCATCGTCGACCTGGTGCCCAACCACTCCTCCGACCAGCACGAATGGTTCAAGCGCGCCCTCGCCGAGGGCCCCGGATCGGCCCTGCGTGACCGCTACCACTTCCGCCCCGGCAAGGGCACCGACGGCGAACTCCCGCCCAACGACTGGGAGTCCATCTTCGGCGGCCCCGCCTGGACCCGCACCACCGACCCGGACGGCACCCCCGGCGACTGGTACCTGCACCTCTTCGCGCCGGAGCAGCCCGACTTCAACTGGGAACACCCGGCCGTCGCCGACGAGTTCCGCTCCATCCTGCGCTTCTGGCTCGACATGGGCGCCGACGGCTTCCGCGTCGACGTCGCCCACGGCCTCGTGAAGGCGGAGGGCCTGCCGGACCTCGGATCGCACGACCAGCTCAAGCTGCTGGGCAACGACGTCATGCCGTTCTTCGACCAGGACGGTGTGCACGAGATCTACCGCAGCTGGCGCACCATCCTCGACGAGTACCCCGGCGGGCGCATTCTCGTAGCCGAGGCGTGGACCCCCACCGTCGAACGCACCGCCAACTACGTGCGCCCCGACGAGATGCACCAGGCCTTCAACTTCCAGTACCTGTCGACCGCCTGGGACGCCGCCGAGCTGCGCAAGGTCATCGACTCCTCGCTCGACGCGATGCGTCCGGTGGGCGCCCCCACCACCTGGGTGCTCTCCAACCACGACGTCACCCGGCACACCACCCGCTTCGGCAACCCGCCCGGCCTGGGCACCCAGATCCGGACCCCCGGCGACCGCGAGCTCGGCCTGCGCAGGGCCCGCGCGGCGACCCTGCTGATGCTGGCCCTCCCCGGCTCCGCCTACATCTACCAGGGCGAGGAACTGGGCCTGCCCGATGTCACCGACCTGCCCGACGAGGCCCGCCAGGACCCGTCCTTCTTCCGCGCCGAGGGCCAGGACGGCTTCCGCGACGGATGCAGGGTGCCGATCCCGTGGACCCGCGAGGGCAGCTCGTACGGCTTCGGCGACGGCGGCAGCTGGCTGCCGCAGCCCGACAGCTGGGGCGCGCTCTCCGTCGAGGCGCAGACCGGCACGGAGGGTTCCACGCTGGAGCTGTACCGCGCCGCGATCACGTCCCGGCGCGAGCACCCGGGACTCGGCGCCGGCACGGACGTCGCATGGCTGGACGCCCCCGAAGGCGTACTCGCCCTCGGCCGCCCCGGCTTCGTCTGCACCGTCAACACGACGGGCGCACCGGTGCGGATCGACGCCCCCGGCACCCTGCTGCTCGCCAGCGCCCCGGTGACCGTCGACGGCGACACGGTCGAGCTGCCCGCCGACACCACGGTGTGGTGGACGGTGTGACCGTCCCCGCACCCAGGACCGTCCCCGCACCCAGGACCGGACCGGCGCTGCGGCTCTCCGACATCGCCGGTCAGGCCGCGGTCAGCGAGGCCACCGTCAGCCGGGTCCTCAACGGGAAGCCGGGCGTCGCGGACACCACGCGTCAGCGGGTGCTCGCGGCGCTCGACATCCTCGGCTACGAACGCCCCGTACGGCTGCGGCAGCGCAGCGCCGGACTGATCGGGCTGGTGACACCCGAACTCGTCAACCCGATCTTCCCGGCGTTCGCGCAGTCCGTGGAGCAGGTCCTCGCCGGGCACGGCTACACCCCCGTGCTCTGCACCCAGCTGCCCGGCGGCGCCACCGAGGACGAGCTGGTCGAACAGCTCGTCGAGCGTGGCGTGGGCGGCATCGTCTTCCTGTCCGGGCTGCACGCCGACACCTCGGCCGACCCGGCGCGCTATGCGGCGCTCACCGAACGCGGCGTGCCGTTCGTCCTGATCAACGGCTACAACGAGCGCATCAGCGCCCCGTTCGTCTCGCCCGACGACCAGGCCGCCGTACGGATGGCCGTCAGCCATCTCGCCGAGCTCGGGCACCGGAGGATCGGCCTGGCGATCGGGCCGCAGCGCTACGTGCCCTCCCGCCGCAAGCGCGAAGGCTTCGTCGACGCGGCAGTCTCGCTGCTGGGCATGGACCGGGAGGAGGCCGAACTCCTCGTCTGTTCCACGCTGTTCAGTGTCGAGGGCGGCCAGGTCGCGGCAGGCGCCCTGCTCGACGCGGGCTGCACCGGCATCGTCTGCGGCAGCGACCTGATGGCGCTCGGTGTGGTCCGGGCAGCGCGGGGGAGAGGCTACGAGGTCCCGCGTGACGTCTCCGTCGTCGGCTTCGACGACTCGCAGCTGATCGCCTTCACCGACCCGCCCCTGACCACGGTGCGCCAGCCGGTGCAGGCGATGGCGGCTGCGGCGGTGGGCGCCCTGCTGGAGGAGATCGGCGGGAGCCCGGTGCAGCGCACGGAGTACGTGTTCCAGCCGGAGTTGGTGGTGCGCGGCTCGACTGCGGCGGCGCGCAGCGTCTGAACGGGCGCGAGGCGGGGCCGGGTCCGGAGGGGGACCCGGCCCCGCCTCACGTGCCGGCCCGGGGCAGAACCGGGTCAGGGCCCGGATCCCTCCCATGGGCGTGCGATAGGTTGCCCGCCATGACCGGACTCGGCCCCGTCGCCTGGCCGCCCGCCCCGATAAGGACCGAGCGGCTTGTGCTCCGCGAGTCCGAGGCCCGGGACCGTGCGGCGTTCATCGAGCTGTTCGCGTCGCGCCAGGTGCACACCTACCTCGGTGGCCCTCGACCGCGTGATGAGCTTGAGCGCGCGGTGCCTGAGGTGCCCGGGCGGCGCCCTGGCCTTTTCGTGATCGATCTCGGCGGAGCGATGATCGGCATGGTCGCGCTCGATCGGCGCGACGCGGAGCGTCCGGGGCACGTCCGTCCGGATGCAGGGGAGGCCGAGCTCGGTTACACCTTCCTTCCGGAAGCGTGGGGACGAGGGTACGCCGCCGAGGCCTGCGCAGCGGCACTCGCCTGGTTCGCCGACGTACTTCCCGGTGAGCCGGTGGTGCTCTGCACCCAGACCGCCAACGACCGCTCGATGCGCCTCGCGGCGAAGCTGGGGTTCACCGAGGTGGAGCGGTTCGAGGAGTACGGCGCCGAGCAGTGGTTCGGCGTGTGGCCCTCGGTCACGCCGCCCGGCCTTCGCACCGGCTGATCCGGTGACTCAGCCGGCGTCGCGGTGGGTGCTTCGGAGGGGAAGGGTCAGCTCGCGGAGGCGTAGGTCACGAAGGCTGCCCATGGGGTGGGGGTGAACCCGAGGTGGGGGCCGGGAGCGCGCTTGGAGTCTCGGACGTGAACCGCCCCGGGTGTGGTCGCCACCTCGACACAGTCGTTGCCGTCACTGCTGTCGCTGTAGCTGCTCTTGAACCACTCCAACTCGGAGGAGTGTCCTGCGGAGTTCTTGTGGATCATGTCTCTCCCAGAACTTGCTCGATGAAGGCCA
Source organism: Streptomyces sp. NPDC005794 (assembly GCF_042871445.1). Lineage (NCBI taxonomy): Bacteria > Bacillati > Actinomycetota > Actinomycetes > Kitasatosporales > Streptomycetaceae > Streptomyces > Streptomyces sp. NPDC005794. The sequence continues at coordinate 76,341 of NZ_JBIAIN010000009.1, read as the reverse complement.
GTGACTCCTCTGGCGAGAGAGCCCGAGCCCGGATGATGCCATACCTCAGTTCGAGGATCCGGAGCTGCTTCGGGTCAGAGACGGGGCGGCCGGCGAACTCGTTGTCCGTGCGTCCCACGGCTGAACCGTCTCCGAACTTCAGTACCTGGATCCGCCCGCCCGTACCGGGATGGTCCCCACGGCATGTCGGCATCACCTGGATCTCGACGTTGCGCAACTGACCTACCTCCAAGAGGTGGTTGAGCTGCTGGCGCAACACCATTGTCCCTCCGATCGGGCGGCGCAGGGTCACCTCTTCCTGGACAAAGCTGAACTCCGGAGCCGGATCCCGTCCGAAGACGGACCGGCGAGCCATGCGCGCATCCACCATGCGTTCCAGCTCCTCGTGGGAGTAGGCCGGCCGACGCGTAGCGAGCAGCGCCCGCATGTACGCCTCGGTCTGCAAGAGCCCATGCATGTTGTGGTTGCCGTACGCCGCGAGCTCGACGGCCTTCGCCTCCAGCTTCGCCAGGTCCCGCACCTTCTTCGGGTACCGGGCCTCCGCCATCTCCCGTTTCAGCATGGCAAGCTTGCCGCCCGCCCCCAGCACCTCGTCCGCCCTGTCCAGGAACTCCGGACGGGGGATGCGTCGGCCGCCCTCCACCTTGTAGACCAGGTCCTCCCCGTACCCGATCGCGGCTCCGAACTCACCGGCCCGCATGCCTGCCGCCTCTCGCCAGGCCTTGATCTGCCGGCCCACCGTGGCGGCCATGGCGACTCCCGACTCGTCATCGGGGTCGACCTCCCAACCGGGCTCGTCCGCTCCGTCGTTCCCGCGTGCCGTACCAGCCTCATCCACGCTCATCCGTGCCCCACTTCCGACGCGCCTGCCGTTCTTGCACCAACCTCTGCCGTCCCCTGCGAGTCACCCAGGACAGCCGGGACAGCACTGGACAAGGACGGGACAATGACCGTACGTAACCGGCCTGCCACTCCTCACGGTAAGCAAAAAAGGCCACGCTGAGTGATGTGACCGAAGAAATCACCCGAACCGAACATTCCGCTCTCACCCGGCAGTTCACCGTGCTGCTCTCGCCCACGCGCCGAGGTGCCAGGCTCGCCCGCCTGCTCACCACGGCCCACCTGGCCGACTGGGGGCTGCCCACGAGACCGGCCGCGCACATCGTGGCCGAACTCGCCACGAATGCCGCCGTGCACGGTCGCGTAACAGGCCGGGACTTCCGGCTCGGCCTCATGGTCCACCGCGATGCGCTTCTCCGTATCGAGGTGACCGACACCCGGGGCGAGCGGCTTCCTCCCGGGCCCGGAACCGTCGATGTGCCCGCCGACGACGCGGAGTCGGGGCGCGGTCTGCTGATCGTCGGGGCGCTCGCGGACCGCTGGGGCGTCGAAGCCGGGCCCGCCCCGCACAAGACGGTCTGGGCCGAACTCGACCTCGTACGGTGACCGTCGCCACCGGGCCGCGGGGGCCCGCGACCCGGTGGGCCGTGACGCGGTGGCCCACGACGCTAGAAGCTTTGAAAGAACTCGGGAAATGACCCTTCCCAACCCAACTCGCCGTAATTCATGCTCTGTCACTCGCTCGGGTGACAAAGGGCAACTGAGCTGGATTTGGCACGTGTTGCCGGGCATATGCTCGCCTCGACCACCACAGACATGCGACGGCCCCCGACGGGACTGGAATCCCGATCGAGGGCCTGACCACCGAGGAAGTAGAGGCTTCCCGATGGGTACCCAGCAGATTACCGCGCCCCCGTGCACCCAGCCCGCTGCGTCGGGCGTGATCCACAGCAACGTCCGGCACAGCGCAGGCTTCACCGTCATCGGCAACCACCTGGCCCAGCACCGGGGCCTCACCCTCGTCGCGATCGGCCTGGCCGCGCACATCCAGTCGCTGCCGGCCGGAGCGAAGATCGGCATCAAGCGCCTCGCCGAACGCTTCCCGGAGAGCGAGACCCGTATCGCCGCCGCCCTGCGGGAGTTGGAGGCGACCGGTTACCTGCACCGCAGCCGCGTGCGCCTCGCCGACGGCCGCATCGTGACGCGTACGGTCTCGTACAACCAGCCGGGCGGGGACGCCCCCACCGCCAGGCCTGCTCAGCCCCGGGTCGCGCGCAGCGCGGCCGAGCCCGCGCCGGTGATCTCGGCGCAGGCGCAGTTGATGGCGCCTGCCGCGACCACGCCTCCGCCCGCCGCCACCCCCGTACCGCCGCCCACAGCCCGCCTGGCAGCACCCGTTCCGCTCCCGCAGCCGCAGGCCCTCACTCCGGAGCTCCAGCGCACGGCCGCCGCGCTCCTCTCCGACCTGCGACGTCACGCGCCTCAACTCGTGCTGGCCGAGGCGGACGTCCGCGCTCTCGTGCCCGGCGTCGTCACGTGGCTCGAACGCGATGCCCACCCCGACACCGTCCGGCACGTCCTCACCGCCGACCTCCCCGTCCCTCTCAAGCACCCCGCGAAGCTCCTGCGGCACCGGATCACCGCCCTTCTGCCGCCGCCGCTTCCCGGCACCCACGAACTGGAGGCCGCACGCCCCGGCTCGATCGTCATCCCGCTCCAGAACTGCGACCGCTGCGACCGCGCCTTCCGATCGCGGCACCCCGGCCACTGCCGTGACTGCCGTACCGACCTGCCCACAGCCGCCTGATACCGAACGGAGCTCCATGGTCAGCGCACCGCACGAAGCGATGCACCGCATCTTCCAGGAATACCCGGACCTCTTCTCCCAGCTCTCCGATGTCCTCGGGCTCGAATTGCCGCCTTTCGTGTCGGCAGAGCTCCTGACCGTCGACCTCACCGAAAACGAGCCGCTCGAACGGCGCGTCGACACCCTCCTGCGTATCAGCACGGAGAAAGACGGCCCTTTCCTCCTCGTCGTCGAAGCCCAAGGTAAGAAGGACCCCGGCAAAACGGCCAGCTGGCCGTACTACGTCACGTACCTCAACAACAAGTACCGGCTTCCGGTCCTGCTCCTGGTGATCTGCCAGGACCACGCGACCGCCACATGGGCCGCCCGTCCTCTCACGATCGGCCTGCCCCAATGGCCGACCGTGACCACCCGTCCCCTCGTGGCCGGACCGCACAACATGCCCGTCATCACGAACGTGGCCGAAGCCCGGAAGGACCTCGCGCTCGCCACGCTCTCGGCGATCACACACGCTGACAATCCGGACGTCGATGTGATACTGAAGACGATGTCCGTCGCCTTGCGCGACGCACCGGAATCGATCGTTGAACCGTTCGTCGAACTCATCGCACAAGGCCTGGGCAACCGCCCTGCCGCCCAACAGTGGAGGAACCTGGTGGCCGTGGATCTCTCCTTCTACACCTCGCCGCTCTCTGAAGAAATCCGGGACGAAGGCCGTATCGAAGGCCGCGCTGAAGGCCGCGTAGAAGGCCGCGCTGAAGGCCGCGCTGAAGGCCGCGTAGAAGGCCGCGTCGAGGGTCGAGTAGAAGGCCGCGTCGAGGGTCGAGTAGAAGGCCGAGTCGAGGGTCGCGCCGACGCGGTCCTTTTCCTCCTGGGTGAACGCGGTATCCACATCACTGACGCCACCCGCGAGAGGGTCACCGCCTGCGGTGACCCGGAGGTGCTCGGCCGATGGTTGATGCGTGCAGCGTTCGTCCCCACCTCCGATGGAATCTTCGATGAGGCAGCCTCTGCCGATCGGTAGCGTCCTTCCGATGCCGGTGCCCCGTACGGCGCACCGGCATCGGCCATCTCACACGACAATGGAGGAACCTGGTGGCCGTGGATCTCTCCTTCTACATCTCGCCGCTCTCTGAGGAGATCCGCGAAGAAGGCCGCGCACAAGGCCGCGCCCAAGGTCGGGCCGAGGGGTATGCCGAGAGCATCCCGATCGTCCTCGGCGTACACGGCATCGACATCACCGAGGCGACCCGCAGGAGGATCACCACCTGCGGCGACCCGGAAATCCTCCGCGAGTGGTTGCTTCGTGCCATCCGTGCCACCACCGCCGAAGAGGTTTTCGGTGAGGTAACCCCCGCGACCGGTGACCGTACCGTCCCGGTTCGCGAGAGGACGGTTCGCGAACCGCCGGGCTTGGGTCGGCTCAGGTGAGGGACTTCTGCGTCGGGACGACGACCCCGCACGGGGTCGTCGATGGTGGCAAGGGCGCTGTAGTGCACCTGACGGGCGTCCAGTTCGATGCCGACGACCGGCAGCGCCCGGGTGGCGCCGGCATCGGCCACGACGGTGGGACGGTCCGCGCAGGAAGGTGCCCTGTGCGGTGGAGGCCACGCACATGTGCGTCATGGACCCGGCGATGACCAGGTCGCTGTTGTGCCCGCGGCGTCGACGTGCCGGTCCAGGTCCGTGCCGACGAAGGCGTCCGGCGTCTTCTTCACTACGACGGGCTCACTCTCGGCCGGTGCGACGGCGGGGTGGATCCGGCCGATCTCGGCCCGGATGTCGTACGGGTGCCTTCGCCGCTGTGAAGTCGGGCCGCCCGGGGCCGGAATGAAAGCGCGGCCCCGGCCTGTGCCCCGATCGGGACGAAGGCCGGGCCCGGCAGACCGCATCGGCCGGGTTCAGACCCTGGTCATGGTTGACGTGTATCCGCCCCCGCCGGGGTAGACCCAGTCGCCGGTCATCGTGGCGTCGTCGGCGCTGAAGGTGCCCTCGAAATGGGCCGGGCTTCCCTTCGCCCCGGCCCAGATGACGAGCGTGTCACCGGTCAGTTCGTAGACGTAGTCGAGGGTGTTGCCCGTCGAGTCGTAGAACCGCGACACCACGTCCGCGCCGGCCGGCTCGCCGAACGGACGTAGGTTCCCGATCAGCTCCAGACCACTGACCCGCTCCCCGGACTGGGTGAGCTCGACGTGCTGGCTCAGGAAGAACCGGCCGGGCATCCACTCGTAGCGCACGGTTCCCTCGGCTCCGCCGGTCACCGTCCAGGTGCCGATCAGGCGATCCAGGGCCTTCAGCTCGGCGCTCGGCTGGTTGGACTCAGACATTCGTCCTCCTTGGTGGGTCGGGTTCTCGCGGCTACCTCGAAGTCGACGGTTCGTTCTCGACACCACTGATATGTGGCGTGAGTCACGCCGGAAGGGTGTCGAGATCGTGGCTTCTGCCACGAGGTAGCCGGCAGAACCCCTCGAGGAGGAAGCCGTGACCGCCACCACCATCGACACAGTCGGCCCCGTCGCCCGCCGCCCCGACCGCCTGCTGATCGCGGGAGCGCTCGCCGGGCCGGTCGTCTTCGCTTCGGCGGCCGTCCAGATGGCCACACGCGAGGGCTTCGACATCACACGGCACCCGATCAGCCGGCTCGCCACCGGCGGCGCGGGCTGGATCCAGGTCGCCACGTTCGTGCTGCACGGTGTTGCCGCCCTCGTGCTGGTACTGCCCATGTCGCCGGACCACATGAGTGTTCAGATCGCCGTGACCGGCCTGGTCGCCTTCACCTGGACGACCGCCCTCGCACTCTCCCTGCGCCGCACGTGCCGAACCTGACCTACCATCGCCAAGCGTTGTCGGAGAGGGGACCCCGTGAAGTACCTGCTGCTCGGATACACGCCGGCCGCCGCCTGGGACGCTGCGACCGCCGACGCGCCGACGGAGGAGGCGCTGGCCGCGTTCGCCGCGTACCAGAGGTTCGAGAAGGAACTGCTCGAGACCGGAGAGCTGGTCGGCACCGAGGGCCTGGCGCACCCGGCCCTCAGTACCACCGTGCACCGGGGCCCGGACGGCGTGACGGCGACCGACGGGCCGTTCGCCGAGCTCAAGGAGGTCCTGGCCAGTTTCGCCGTCATCGATGTGGCCGGCCGGGAACGGGCCGTGGAGATCGCCTCGCGGATCGTGGAGGTGCTGGGCGAGCCGATCGAGATCCGGTCGATCATGGACGAGGACTTCGCCACGTGACCGGCCGTCCGTCACCAGGCCCGGCGTGGGCAGCGTGCCACACCGGCCCGTGAAGGGCGGGCCGTTCGCGACCACGGATGTCGAGCACCTGCTCCGTGCCGAAGCGCCGCACGTGCTGGGCGCGTTGGTGCGGCGCTTCGGACGCTTCGACATCGCCGAGGACGCGGTACAGGAGGCACTGCTGGCAGCGCACCGGACGTGGTCGGCCGAAGGGGTGCCGGAGCGCCCGCGCGGTTGGCTGATCCGGATCGGTTACCGGCGGATGGTCGACCAGCTCCGCTCCGAACAGGCGCGGCGCCGACGCGAGCAGGAGGCCGGCCTGGCCGAACTGGCCATGCGGGAACCGGCGCGCCAGGCGGGTTCTGCGGGAGAGGCCGATGACGGCCTCACCCTGCTGCTGCTCTGCTGCCACCCCGCGCTGACCCCCGCCTCGCAGGTGGCGCTCACCCTGCGGGCGGTCGGCGGTCTGACGACCGCCGAGATCGCCCACGCCTTCGGACACACCGAAGCCGCCCTGGCCACGCGGATCAGCCGCGCCAAACAGCGGCTGGCCCGCGCCGGCGCCCGCTTCACCGCACCCACCGCCGACGACAGGAAACGCCGGGTGGCCGCGGTCATGCGGGTGCTCTATCTGATCTTCAACGAGGGGTACACGGCCTCCGCCGGTGAAGAACTCGCCCGCGTCGACCTGACCGATGAGGCTGTCCGGCTGACCCGGATGCTCGGCGACTCCGTTCCGGACGACGCCGAGGTGACCGGACTGCTGGCGCTGATGCTGCTCACCGGGTCGCGGCACGCGGCCCGCAGCAGCGACGACGGTGGGCTGGTGCCGCTGGACGAGCAGGACCGCACGCGCTGGAATCGCGATCTGATCCGTGAGGGCACCCGGCTGATCGACGGAGTGTGGAGCCGGCGCGAAACGGGCCCGTACCAGTTGCAGGCGGCGATCGCGGCGCTGCACGCGGCGGCTGCGACACCGGAGGGGACGGACTGGCCGCAGATCGCGATGCTGTACCTGTGGCTCGAACGTCTCACCCCCACCGCGCCGGTGCGGCTGAGCCGGGTGGTCGCGGTCGCCCAGGCCTACGGACCGGCCCGCGGGACGGCACTGCTCGACGACCTCAACAGGCGCCACGGGCTGGATCAGGACCCTCTCACCCGGCAACGGGAACGCGCGGTGCGTGCCCACCTGCTGCGGATGACCGGGGACGCGGCCGGTGCGACCGCGCTGTACCGCGAGGCGGCGACCCTGACGGCCAATCAGGTCGAACGCCGCTACCTTCTCGGCGAAGCCGACCGCCTGACCTGACCCGGTACGGTGCCGAGCCCGGCCGCCGTGGCAGCCGTGCGGGCCGGATGCACAGGAAAGGCCCCGAAGTCGGCCCGGGATCGGGCCGGCGGGGAAGTGACGTCGGGGCCTCTCCGTGCCGTGACCGGCCCGGCCGGACGGGCGCGTGGGATCCGGCGTGCCGGACCCCCGGCCGGCCGGACCGGAGTCGGGACGAATCTAACAGCCGCGCAATATTTTGCGTAAGACCTTGCAGGAAAGGAGTCTGCGGGATTTCGCGGATGTGAGCGGGACGTCATCGCGTCGTGTCCAGGGGGTTGACCAGGGCAGGTCAGGATCGTACGGTCTGCTGCACCCCAGGTTTTGCATTCTTTCTGCAAGAACCTTCAGCAGCCTTGACGGCACGGCGCGTTGCCCGGTGAGGCTGCTCCGCCATCCCCGCACCTTCCCCCACCGCAGGAGGAACGTCATGGCACGCAGACCGTTGTCTGGCGCGCTGGCCCTCGTCACGGGCGCCGCTGTCCTGGTCATCCCCACCGGACTCGGCACCGTAGGCACAGCCCAGGCCGCACCGCCCGGTGAGAGGGACGTCACCGCGGTGATGTTCGAGTGGAAGTTCGCCTCGGTCGCCAAGGCGTGTACCGACAGTCTCGGTCCGGCCGGCTACGGCTTCGTCCAGGTCTCGCCGCCCCAGGAGCACATCCAGGGCGGCCAGTGGTGGACCTCGTACCAGCCCGTCAGCTACAAGATCGCCGGCAGGCTCGGCGACCGCACCGCCTTCGCGAACATGGTCAGCGCCTGCCACGGCGCGGGCGTCAAGGTCATAGCCGACTCGGTCATCAACCACATGTCGGCCGGCTCGGGCACCGGTACGGGCGGGTCCTCGTACAGCAAGTACGACTACCCGGGCACCTACTCCGTCAGTGACATGAACGACTGCCAGTCGCAGATCAACAACTACGGCGACCGGGGCAACGTCCAGAACTGCGAACTGGTGGGCCTCGCCGACCTGGACACCGGCGAGGAGTACGTACGCGGCCGGATAGCGGGCTACCTCAACGACCTGCTCTCCCTCGGTGTCGACGGCTTCCGCATCGACGCGGCCAAGCACATGCCGGCCGCCGACCTCGCGAACATCAAGTCCCGGCTGAGCAAACCCGGTGTGTACTGGAAGCACGAGGCGATTCACGGGGCCGGCGAGGCCGTCTCGCCCTCCGAGTACCTCGGCAGCGGCGACGTCCAGGAGTTCCGCTACGGCCGCAGCCTCAAGCAGGTCTTCAACGACGAGAACCTCGCCTACCTGAAGAACTTCGGCGAGGGCTGGGGCTTCATGGAGTCCGGCAAGTCCGCCGTCTTCGTCGACAACCACGACACCGAGCGCGGCGGCGACACCCTGAACTACAAGGACGGTTCGAAGTACACCCTGGCCAGTGTCTTCATGCTGGCCTACCCCTACGGCTCCCCGGACGTCCACTCCGGCTACGAGTGGTCCGACAAGGATGCGGGCCCGCCCAACGGCGGCCAGGTCAACGCCTGTTACAGCGACGGCTGGAAGTGCCAGCACGCCTGGCGCGAGATCTCCTCCATGGTCGGCTTCCGCAACGCCGCACGCGGGCAGGGTGTCTCGAACTGGTGGGACAACGGCGGCGACCAGATCGCGTTCGGCCGGGGCTCCAAGGCGTACGTCGCCATCAACCACGAAGGCTCCTCGCTGACCCGTACGTTCCAGACCTCGCTGCCCGCCGGTGACTACTGCGACGTCCAGTCCGGCAACGGCGTCACCGTCAACGGCTCGGGGCAGTTCACCGCCACCCTCGGCTCCGGCACCGCTGTGGCCCTGCACGTCAACGCCCGCACCTGCTCCGGCGGCACCACCACCCCGGACCCGGGCACCGGCCGGTCCGGCGCCTCCTTCGGCGTCAACGCCACCACCCAGCCGGGTCAGAACATCTACGTCACCGGCGACCAGACCGCCCTCGGCAGCTGGAACACCGGCAGCGCACTGAAGCTCGACCCCGCGACGTACCCCGTCTGGAAGCTCGACGTGAGCCTGCCCGCCGGGACCACGTTCGCGTACAAGTACCTCCGCAAGGACGCGAGCGGCAACGTCACCTGGGAGAGCGGCGCCAACCGCACCGCCACCGTGCCGTCCTCCGGCAAGGCCGCGCTGACCGCCGACGTCTGGCGCAGCTGACCTGCACCGAACAGCGGGCCGGGGACGCGAGTGACGCGTCCCCGGCCCGCACCGCTGAACCCACCCCTGAACGCCGAGGAGTACCCGCCCGTGTCCCGAACCACCCTCCGGCGGGGAGCCGTCACCGCACTGTGCGCGGCGCTGCTGCCCGTCGTGCCGGCGGCCGCCGCGCCTGCCGCGCCCAGACCCCCCGCCCCGCCCTCGGACGCGGAACTCGCCGACGAACCGGCGCGGCACGACCTGACCCGTGAGCAGTTCTACTTCGTGCTGCCCGACCGGTTCGCCAACGGCGACACCTCCAACGACCGTGGCGGGCTGACCGGTTCGCGGACGGAGACCGGCTACGACCCCACGGACAAGGGGTTCTACCAGGGCGGCGATCTCAAGGGACTGACCCAGCGGCTCGACTACATCAAGGACCTCGGCACCACCGCGATCTGGCTCGCCCCGATCTTCAAGAACCGGCCCGTCCAGGGCACCGGCGACAACGCGTCGGCCGGCTACCACGGTTACTGGATCACCGACTTCACCCAGGTCGACCCGCACTTCGGGACCAACGCCGACCTCACGAAGCTGATCGACAAGGCCCACGGCAAGGGCATGAAGGTCTTCTTCGACGTCATCACCAACCACACCGCCGACACCGTCGACTACGCCGAGAAGAAGTACGGCTACAAGCCCAAGGGCGCCTTCCCGTACCTCGACGGGAACGGCCGTCCGTTCGACGACACCCGGGGCGTCGAGGAGGTGGACGCCGACTCCTTCCCGTACACCCCCGCCCACACGGGTGAGAAGGTCCCGGCCTGGCTCAACGACCCCACGATGTACCACAACCGGGGGGACTCGACCTATGCGGGCGAGTCCACCGAGTACGGCGACTTCTCCGGCCTCGACGACCTGTGGACCGAACGTCCCGAGGTCGTCTCCGGCATGGAGAAGATCTACGAGAAGTGGGTCCGCGACTTCGACATCGACGGCTTCCGCATCGACACCGTCAAGCACGTCGACCTCGACTTCTGGACCCAGTGGGCGACCGCGCTCGACGCGTACGCGGACAAGCGCGGCCGGGACGACTTCTTCATGTTCGGCGAGGTCTACTCCGCCGACACCGCGATCACCTCGCCCTACGTCACCCGGGGCCGTCTCGACGCCACGCTCGACTTCCCCTTCCAGGAAGCGGCCCGGCAGTACGCCTCCCAGGGCGCCCCGGCCTCGAAGCTCGCCGCGGTCTACGGTGACGACTACCGCTACACCACCGACAAGGCCAACGCCTACGAGCAGGTGACCTTCCTCGGCAACCACGACATGGGCCGGATCGGCACCTTCCTGAAGCAGGACAACCCGAAGGCCGACGACGCCGAGCTCCTGAACCGCGCCCGCCTCGCCAACGAGCTGATGTTCCTCGGCCGCGGCAACCCGGTGATCTACTACGGCGACGAGCAGGGCTACACCGGAGCGGGCGGCGACAAGGACTCCCGCCAGACGATGTTCGCCTCGAAGACCGCCGACTACCTCGACGACGACCAGCTCGGCACCGACCGCACGCACGCCTCCGACGCGTACGACACGGAGCACCCGCTCTACCGCTCCGTCGCCGCCCTGTCGAAGCTCACCCAGGACCACCCGGCCCTGCGCGACGGCGTACAGACCGAACGCTACGCGAAGGACTCCGTCCACGCCTTCTCGCGGACGGACACCAAGCGCCCCTACGAATACCTCGTCGCCACGAACAACGGCACCGAGGCGAGGACGGTCGAGCTCACCACCGAATCGGCCGGCATGAACTTCCGTACGCTGTACGGCGGTTCCGGAACCGTGCGCAGCGGCGCGGACAAGACCGTCGAGGTCACCGTGCCCGCGCTGTCCAGCGTCGTGCTCCGCGCCGACAAGCCGCTCGGCACCCCCGCCGCCGAGCCGTCGGTCACCCTGAAGGCCCCGGCCGCCGGAGCCACCGGCACCGTCGAGGTCAGCGCCGACGTGGACGGCGGAGACCTGAACCGCGTCGTGTTCGCCGCACAGACCGGCAACGGCACGTGGGTCACCCTCGGCTCCGCCGACCACGCCCCGTACAAGGTCACCCAGCACCTGGACGACTCGGTGAAGGCCGGGACCCCGCTGCGCTACAAGGCCGTCGTGACCGACCGCGCCGGACGCACCGCGAGCGCCCTCGCCGCCACGACCGCCGGCCAGGCCCCGCCCGCCCCGAAGCCCGTCGCCGTCGAACGCGACCACGCCGTCGTCCACTACAAGCGCGCGGACGGCGACTACGAGGGCTGGCAGCTGAAGTCCGGAGACACGACCGCCGACTTCACCGGCCGGGACGCCTACGGCGCCTTCGCCTGGATCGACCTCGACGAGGGCGCCTCCTCCGTCCCGTACACGGTCGAGAAGGACGGCACCGCCGACGGCCCCGAACGCACCGTCGACCTCGCGAGGACCGGCCAGGTCTGGGTCGAGCAGGGCAAGGATGAGCAGGCCACCGAGGCTCCCGAGGCCCCGGCGCAGGACACCTCGAAGGCTGTTCTGCACCACCACCGCGCCGACGGCGACTACGACGGCTGGGGCCTGCACACCTGGACCGGGGCCGCCGCCCCCACGGACTGGGCGAAGCCGCTGCGGCCCGTGAAGACCGACGCCTACGGAGTGACCTTCGAGGTCCCGCTCACCGACGGCGCCACCTCGCTCAGCTACGTCCTCCACAAGGGCGACGAGAAGGACCTCCCCGGCGACCAGTCCCTCGACATCGCCTCGCACGGGCACGAGGTCTGGATGCTCGGCGGAAAGCCCGGCTACCTGCTGCCGCAGGCCGGCGGGATGCCGACGCCCGACCTCACCAAGGCCGAGGCCCAGTGGATCGACGGGGACACCGTCGTCTGGAAGGTGAAGGCCACCGACGCCACCAGCCAGCAGCTCGTGTACGCGAGGAACGGCGGCATCTCCGTCGTCGACGGGGCGCTCTCCGACGAGGGGCAGTGGCTCCGGCTCGGCGCGACGGAGCTCACCGACGCGCAGAAGGTGAAGTACCCGCACCTTAAGGACTATCCGGCGTTCACCGTCGACACCCGCGACCGGGACAGGGTGCGGGAATCCCTGCGCGGCCAGCTCATCGCCACCCAGCGCGCCGCCAACGGCGCCCTGCTCGCCGCCACCGGCGTACAGACCGCGGGCGTACTGGACGAGCTGTACGGGAAGGCCGCGAGCGGCGCCGCCCTCGGACCCGTCTTCCGCAAGGGCAGCCCGACGCTCTCCGTCTGGGCGCCCACCGCCCGTACCGTCGCGCTCGAACTCGACGGGAGGACCGTCCCGATGCGGCGCGACGACCGCACCGGCGTCTGGTCGGTCACCGGGAAGAAGAGCTGGAACGGCAAGCCCTACCGCTACGCCGTCGACGTCTGGGCGCCCGCCGTCCGGAAGATGGTCACCAACAAGGTCACCGACCCCTACTCCACCGCCCTGACCGCCGACTCCGCCCGCAGCCTCGCCGTCGACCTCGACGACCCGAAGCTGGCCCCGCGCGGCTGGTCCGGCCTGAAGAAGCCCGCCGCGACCCCGCTGCGCGACGCCCGGATCCAGGAGCTGCACGTCCGCGACTTCTCGATCACGGACAGCACGTCGAAGCACCCCGGCGAATACCTCGCCTTCACCGACACCCGGTCCGACGGGATGCAGCACCTCAAGGAGCTCGCGGACTCCGGCACCAGCCATGTGCACCTGCTGCCGGCCTTCGACATCGGGACGATCCCCGAGAAGAAGTCCGACCAGCAGCAGCCGGCCTGCGACCTGTCCGCCTCCGCCCCGGACTCCGGGGAACAGCAGGCCTGCGTCACGAAGGCCGCCGCGAAGGACGCCTTCAACTGGGGCTACGACCCGCTGCACTACACGGTCCCCGAGGGTTCGTACGCCTCCGACCCCGACGGCACGAAGCGCACCGTCGAGTTCCGGCAGATGGTCCAGGGGCTCAACGGCGCCGGGCTGCGGACCGTCATGGACGTCGTCTACAACCACACCGTCGCCTCCGGCCAGGACGACAAGTCCGTCCTCGACAGGATCGTGCCCGGCTACTACCAGCGGCTCCTGGAGGACGGCACCGTCGCCACCTCGACCTGCTGCGCCAACACCGCACCCGAGAACACCATGATGGGCAAGCTCGTCGTGGACTCGATCGTCACCTGGGCCAAGGAGTACAAGGTCGACGGCTTCCGCTTCGACCTGATGGGACACCACCCCAAGGCCAACATCCTCGCGGTCCGGGAGGCCCTCGACGAGCTGACCGTCGCCGAGGACGGCGTCGACGGGAAGAAGATCATCCTGTACGGCGAGGGCTGGAACTTCGGTGAGATCGCCGACGACGCCCGCTTCGTCCAGGCCACCCAGAAGAACATGGCCGGCACCGGGATCGCCACCTTCTCCGACCGGGCCCGCGACGCCGTGCGCGGCGGCGGCCCCTTCGACGAGGACCCCGGCGTCCAGGGCTTCGCCTCCGGCCTCTACACCGACCCCAACACCTCGGCCGCCAACGGCACCGAGGCCGAACAGAAGGCCCGGCTGCTCCACTACCAGGACCTGATCAAGGTCGGCCTCACCGGCAACCTCGCCGGCTACACCTTCACCGACACCCAGGGCCGTACGGTCAAGGGTTCGGCCGTCGACTACAACGGGGCCCCCGCCGGATACGCGGCCGTGCCCGGTGACGCCCTCGCCTACGCCGACGCCCACGACAACGAAACCCTCTACGACGCCCTCGCCTTCAAGCTCCCGGCGGACACCACGGCGGCCGACCGGGCCCGCATGCAGGTCGTGGCGATGGCGACCGCCGCACTCTCGCAGGGACCGGCGCTCTCCCAGGCCGGCACCGACCTGCTGCGCTCCAAGTCCCTGGACCGCAACTCCTACGACAGCGGCGACTGGTTCAACGCGCTGCACTGGGACTGCCGCAAGGGCAACGGCTTCGGGCGGGGACTTCCGCCCGCCGCCGACAACGAGGACAAGTGGTCCTACGGCAGGCCGCTGCTGACCTCGGCCGCGCTCACCCCCGGGTGCGCGCAGATCACGGGCGCTTCGGCCGCGTACCAGGACCTGCTCACCATCCGCACCACCGAGAAGGACTTCGGCCTGGCCACCGCCGAACAGGTGCAGGAGACCCTGTCCTTCCCGCTCTCCGGCAAGGAGGAGACCCCCGGGGTGATCACGATGCGCCTGGGCGAGCTGGTCGTCGTCATGAACGCCACCCCCGGTACGCAGAGCCAGGACGTCGCCGAGCTGGCCGGGACGACGTACGCCCTGCACCCCGTCCAGGCAGCGGGCGCGGACGCCGCGGTCAAGAAGTCCTCGTACGAGGGGAGGACGGGCAGCTTCACCGTGCCGGGGCGCACGGTCGCCGTGTTCTCCCAGCGCTGACACCCACCGCACCCGGTCCCGGCTCCCGCCCTCACGGCGGAAGCCGGGACCGGCCGTGTCCGTGCTCACTTGTGCGGGCGGCGTGAGCACGCGAAGCTGAAGCCGTACACGTGCATGCACGCTGTACACGTATACGTACCCGCACTCGCCATCAGGAGCGCTTGATGCCGCAGATCACCGTCGACTACTCCGCCGAGCTCGACGACAGCTTCGACCGCCGCGGCTTCGCGCTCGCCCTGCACCCGCTCGTCGCCGAGACCGTGTCCACCAAGGTCCCCGCCTGCAAGACCCGGTTCCGCCGGGCCGAGGACTCCTTCGTCGGTGACGCGGCGACGGGCGACTCCGTCGTGAACGTCTCGATCGCGATGCTGCCCGGCCGGACCCCCGAGATCAAGGCGCAGCTCACCGAAGCCGTACTGGAGCTGCTGGCCGGGCACCTGAAGGCCGTCGACGGCTTCACCGTCCACGCCTCGGCCGAGGTCCGGGACCTGGACGCGTCCTACGTCAAGAACTGAGAAAGCCGCTGCGACGGGACGGCCGGTGCGGCGGGCGCCAGGACCGTGAGCCTGGCGAGCAGTTCGCCGAACGGGCCGTCCGCCGGCTCCTGCGCGAAGACCCGCAGCATGATGCCGGCCATCTCCTGGTCGTACGCGGCACTCACCGAGGCCAGCGCCGCGAAGTCGTGCACCAGCTGCAACTCCAGCTCGGCGCGCGGGATCCGCTTCCCGTCCAGCCAGAGCAGGGCCGTCGACTCGGCCAGTGACACCCAGGACCGCACGACGAGCTCCAGCCGGGCAGGCGGGGTCCGGACACCGAGATGCGCGATGATCTGCTCGTACGCCGCCTGCCGCACCCCGTCGACCAGGGCGTCGGCGCTGGACGAGCCCCCTGCCGGACCGCCCCGCATCAGCGCGGCGAAGCCCGGACCGTGCTGCTCGACGAAGTCGAAGAACCGGCACATCACCCGGATCAGCCGGGCCCCCAGCGGCCCTTCGTGCGCCTCCAGGAAGCGACCGGACAGCTCGTCGGCGGCCCGCTTCAGCGCCGCCTCGTACAGGCTGCGCTTCCCCGGGAAGTAGTGGTAGACGAGCGGGCGCGAGATGCCGGCCGCCGCCGCGATCTCGTCGATCGACACGTCGTCGGGCGAGCGGGTGCTGAACAACTCCAGGGCGACGCCTATCAACTGGGCCCTGCGCTCGTCGACACCCATCCTGCGCCGCACCCCGGTCGTCATACCGAACAGCCTAACGGTGCAGGTCGAGTGGTCCTCTCCTGCCCGTCCCTCCCCGGCCTCAGTGCAGGGCGCCCGCCCGGCTGCCGTCCGTCAGCAGCCCGTCGAGCCGTGGCCGGTCACCCTTCCTGGCCGGAAGGGCCAGCAGCCGCCCGGCGGCCCGGCCCTTCACACCTCCGGACGCGGTCAGCGACGTGAACTGCCGTGAGCCCGCCGCCAGTACGTACCACCGCCCGCCGTCCGACTTCCACAGCACACCGGCCAGTACCCGGGGTGAGCGCGCCCCGCACGCCGGTGAGTCCTCGGCATGTGCCGCCACCACCCCCGGAGGTCCGCTCCCCGGCGGCTGCGCGGACGGGGCCTGGAACTGGGCGAGCACCCGGCTCCCGGTACCCCGCCAGGTCTCCGCCCTGGTGCACACCCACTGTGCCGAGCCGCTCCCGTCGGGCAGCGGCTGCGTCGCGTACGTCCA
The DNA here is from genome assembly GCF_042871445.1 of Streptomyces sp. NPDC005794. Taxonomy (NCBI): domain Bacteria; kingdom Bacillati; phylum Actinomycetota; class Actinomycetes; order Kitasatosporales; family Streptomycetaceae; genus Streptomyces; species Streptomyces sp. NPDC005794. Next base: position 59,878 of record NZ_JBIAIN010000009.1, on the reverse strand, counting down.
GGAGTTCACCGACCGCACACCGCTGGACCGCATCGTCGGCAGCAGACACGCGGTCCGCGCCCAGCTCTCCCGCTCGGCCCGCCCCGACACGTCGTGCGGAGCGGACGGCGCACCGGAGGTGAGGCGTACGGGAGTGAGCTCACCGAGATCCGTCATCAGGCGCACAGCGGTGCCGTCCCGCAACTGCAGGGCCGGCCAGGAACGGCAGTCCGCCCGGCCCCCCGCCGCGGCCCCCGGCCCCGTGAACGGGTCCGTCACCCCGTAACGGTCGCGCGGTAACGGCCGGGCCGACGCGTGCGGTGCGAGAAGGTCCCGCAGGCCGGCCTCCCGCACCCAGGGCGCGGTCAGATAGCGGATCCGGCCGACGCGGCGCTCCACCACCAGCGCGCTCGCCGCCACCTCGTCCGCGCCGTCCACCCGGCTGAAGTCCAGCGCGGCGCCCCTCGACGGATCGGCGTCGCGCGGCTCGGCGTAGCGCACCACCCGCAGGCCGTCGTGGAACAGCACCACGGTCGCCGCACCGACCTCGCCCGCGTACAGCAGCTGCGGCGGTCCCATCGGCGGCCCGTCGGGCGTCCCGGGCGTCGCCGACACGGCCACCGCGGGTCCGGGCCGGGCCCACGCGGTGAGGGCGCGGCGCAGCAGGCGGGTGTCACCTCTCCGGTCGCCGCGCGTGGGCCAGACGGTGAAGTCCCTGCGGGTGGATCCCTGCCAGAGCCCGTCCGGCACACGGTGCAACGCGGCAGGATCCAGGGACTGCTGGTCGGTGCCGCGGCGTGTGTGGAGCGGCGCGGAGGCGATGGTCGGACCGCCCAGGCCGTCACCCGGCATCAGCATGAGCGTCCCGCACACCAGCAGTGCGCCGACGGCGGCCAGGAGACTGCGCCCGCGCCGCCTGCGGCGGACCGGATCGGCCGGCCTGACCTGCAGCGAGCACGGGTCGAACTCCGGTGAGGCCAGCAGGGAATGAGGCGCGGTGAGCGCGTCGGCCTCCAGCAGCGCCGCCCGGGAGTCGGCGACGCCCGCCGCGTCGAGGACCCGGCACACCTCGGCATCGTCGAGCCCTTCGAGCCCGCGCAGCACATGCGCGGCCCGGCAGGCCCCCGACACCCCGGCCAGGGCCTGCTCCAGAGCCAGCCCCTCCGCGCCGTGGGAGTGCGGAAACAGGCGCAGCCCCCACACCTGCGGCACCAACGGCGGTAACTGCGCCCGCCGAGGCCGGGCGAACCGCACGAGGGGGAGCCCCGCGTCCAGTGCGGAACGCAGCACCCGGAGCCGTACGTTCGCGTAGGCGCACCCCGGGTCGGCGCCCTGCCCGCCGGCCAGGGCCCGCTGTGCCAGCCAGTGGGCGGACAGCACCCGGCGGTTGCGGCCGAGCGAGGGTGCCAGCACGAGATACGCGATCCGCGCCAGCCGGGCGTAGTGCTCGGCGGGCACGGCCTCGACCCGCTTCCCGACGACCTGCTCCGTGTACGGGTGGCCGGCGGGCAACGGTACTGCTCGCAGTGGGGACATGTTCAGCTGAACGAGCGAATGGTGCGATGGTCACCCCGGCGCGCACGCTCCCGGGCGGGTCGCGCGGTTCCGCCGCGCGAGCCGGGACAGGCGAATCCGCTCGCGCGGACTGCACCCGCACGGTTTCCACGGTCACCTCGGACGCGCACCGGCGGGTGGAGGTCACGCAGTTCGGTGAGGGCCTCCGCGGAGGACGCACGGGCCATCGCCAGAAGCTTCTTCGCCCGCGCCGGGTTTTTCTCGATCAGCGCCTCGACGGTGCCGAGGTTCATGCCCACGCTATCCAGCCGCGCAAGGAAACGCTCCCTCGACCCCGAAACATCATCGCGTCCAACGGCCACGGTCCTCGCAACTCCCACAGATCGCGGGTGTTGCGAGGACCGTTAGAACCCAAGAGCTCCCGGGGCCTCGTGTACGAGCGGAGCGGTCAGGGCGCGTACTTGTAGCCCACGCGCCGCACGGTCTGGATCGACCGGCGGTACTCGGCGCCCAGCTTGCGTCGCAGCCGGGCCACATGGACGTCGACGGTGCGCCCGTCGCCCACATGCCCGTAGCCCCAGACCGTCGTCACCAGCTGATCGCGGGTGTGCACCCGGTGCGGGTGCGCCACCAGGTGCGCCAGCAGCTCGAACTCGAGGTAGGTGAGGTCGAGGGTGACGCCGTCCACGGCGGCGGTGCGCCGGGAGGAGTCGATCTGTACGGGCCCGCCCGCCGCGGGGTCGGCCTCCGGCGCCGGTACGAACTCCTGGTGCCGGTCGGAGAGGACGGTCCCGGCCGGAACGGGCTGCTGGTCGGCGGGCACGAGCACCAGGTAGCCGACCATCGGCGGCCGGCCAGGCAGCGCCGGCAGTGTGTGCTGGGGCGCGGGCAGCCAGGTGGCGCCCGGCGGCAGGAAGCCGGCCACATCGGTGAGATCGACGACCTCGTCACGGTCGACGGCACGCAGTCGGGGGCGGTTCGGGGGCGGGGTGGTGCGAGCGGTGGTGGTGGCCGCAGCGGGCACCACGGACGCCGCGGTGGCGGCGGACGCGGTGGAGAAGGTACGGGTGTTCGCCATGAGGGTCAGCTCTTTCGCGCGAGGAGTCGTCGAGAAGTGATCGAGGACGTACGTCGTGCGCGCGGGCCAAAGGCCGGGATGAGGCGGCTTTAGAGGGCCTGCGCGTTCCACGCGCGGCAACACACCCGGTCGAAGTCATGGTGCTGACGGGAGGGCCAGAACGGCTCGAGGTCGCTGCGACCCGACGCGGTGTACTGGAAGCTGGCCATGTCCCCATTGAAGCAGAGATTGCGGCTGCGCAGGAGGGCCCTCTCACCCGTCGATACGGTCCCGCGGGGTTACCTTCCTCACCTGCCACTCCATTCCTGGCGGGTCCTCAGCCCACGAGGCGCTTGCGCCAGTCCGTGAGGGGCACCAGGATCGACGTGTCCGGTGAGCCGTCCCACTCCACAGGGAGCCCGGCCTCGCCCAGCGCGTCGGCGACCTCACGGCCCACCGCCGCGGTGGTCCCTGCCGAGCCGTCGAAGCCCCCGTAGTACAGCGAGAGTCCGTGCCCTTCGGCGACGGCGTCCGTGCCCTGCGTGTGGAAGAAGACGAAACCGCGGGCGTCCGCGCTCCCTTCCGCGTGGATCTCACCCGTCCCGCAGGAGCGGCAGCAGGTGAAGTCCTCCCGCGCGGTGATCCCGCGCTCCTCCAACGCGGCGAAGGCCCGCTCGACGCGGTCCGCTCCGGTCACATCGGTCCACCGTGCCTGCTCCGCCACCCGCTCCAGCCACAGCCGCTCCACGAGCTTGCGCGCCTGCGCCATGGTGACCGGCCGGACGCCGTCCTTGACCAGATAGTCCTCGGCGGTCTCGGTCAGCGACTTCACGGTGCCGTATCCGCCGCGCAGCGACAGCCGGATCCGCTCCTCCAACTGCTCGCGTATCTCCGGGGCCGGATCGGGCACCTCCTCCTCCGAAGGCATACCGGCGCTCTCCCAGCCGATCCCGGCGTCCCAGTCAGGCTCCTGGCGCCCCCAGCGGGCCATCACCTCGGCCACCCGGGCCGGTGTATCGAGATCCACCCGGACATGACTCGCGGTGTCCCCGGCGCGGCACTCCAGCCGGTAGCTCCCGCCCGCCTCGTGCCACGTCTGCACGAAGAAGCCCGGCAGGTCGGGAAGACGCTGCACCACCAGGAAGCGGTCACGCTCCCCGCCGATCCGGTGCACCAGGGCGCGCAGGGCCTGTTCGGTGATGCGTGCGTGAGTCTGCTGGTTCTCGGTCTCCACCGTGATGTCGAGCATGGACCGAACCCTGGCACACCGCACCGACAGCGAGGGCGCCCACCGCGGTCGGTGGGCGCCCTCGCTGTCGGTGCGGTGCGGATCAGACCTGGCCGGCCTTCTCCAGCGCGGTGCAGCAGGTGTCGACGATCAGCCGCGTGACGACGTACGGGTCGACGTTGGCGTTCGGGCGACGGTCCTCGATGTAGCCCTTCTGGTCCTGCTCGACCTGCCACGGGATACGGACCGAGGCGCCGCGGTTGGAGACGCCGTAGCTGTACTCGTTCCACGGGGCGGTCTCGTGCAGGCCGGTCAGACGGTCGTCGATGCCCGCGCCGTAGTTCTTGACGTGGTCCATCGGCTTCGAGCCCTCACCGAGCGACTCGGCCGCGGTGATGATCGCCTCGTAGCCCTCGCGCATCGCCTTCGTGGAGAAGTTGGTGTGCGCGCCCGCGCCGTTCCAGTCGCCCTTGACCGGCTTCGGGTCCAGCGTCGCGGAGACGTTGAAGTCCTCGGCGGTGCGGTACAGCAGCCAGCGCGCGATCCACAGGTGGTCGGAGACCTCCAGCGGCGAGACCGGTCCGACCTGGAACTCCCACTGGCCGGGCATGACCTCTGCGTTGATGCCGGAGATGGCCAGGCCCGCCTTCAGGCAGTTGTCGAGGTGCTTCTCGACGATGTCACGGCCGAAGATCTCGTCCGAGCCCACACCGCAGTAGTAGCCGCCCTGCGCGGCCGGGAAGCCACCCTCGGGGAAGCCGAGCGGACGGTGCCCGTCGAAGAAGGTGTACTCCTGCTCGATGCCGAAGATCGGCTCCTGGCCCGCGAACTGCTCGGCGACCGGACGCAGCGTGGCGCGGGTGTTGGACTCGTGCGGAGTCATGTCGATGTGGAAGACCTCGCACAGCACGAGGATGTCGTCCCCGCCGCGGATCGGGTCCGGACACGCGAAGACAGGCTTCAGCACCCGGTCGGAGGCGTGGCCCTCGGCCTGGTTGGTGCTCGAACCGTCGAAGCCCCAGATGGGCAGATCCGCAACGCCCTGCGCGGGGCTTCCGGTCATTATCTTCGTCTTGGAACGGAGCTTGGCGGTCGGCTCGGTGCCGTCGATCCAGATGTACTCAGCCTTGAACGTCACGGACGCCATCCTTTGCGGGTGCTGCGGTCTATGGTGCGCAGCTTGGCAAGATGCGATTTCCCGGCCGTTGCCCGAATGTGAACCCGGTGTTACCGAGGTTTCCCGGCGGTGTCGGAGAGCTGGCCCACGCCGCCGGGAGGCGTCTCAGCCTGCGGCGAACTGGATACGGTCGGCCCCGGGCGGGAGCGGTCACAGTGCCGGGCGTCCACAATCCGTCGTCCGTCGTCCTTCGCAGAGGGCGGGCACCTCGCCGCTCACCGTCCCAGCGCGTCCCGTACCGCCTCGTCCGTCCGCGCCACCACGGCCGACCCGTCCTGCGCGGTGATGATCGGGCGCTGGATCAGCTTCGGGTGTCCGGCCAGCGCCGTGATCCACCGCTCGCGCGAAGCGGCGTCCTTCGCCCACTCCTTGATCCCGAGCTCCACGGCCTCCGCCTCCTGGGTCCGGGTGATGTCCCACGGCTCCAGCCCGAGGCGGTCGAGCACGGCCCTGATCTCCTCGGGTGACGGCACGTCCTCGAGGTAGCGGCGCACGGTGTAGTCGGCGCCCTCCGCGTCGAGCAGACTCACCGCGCTCCGGCATTTGGAACAGGCGGGATTGATCCAGATCTCCATGGGGCCCAGGATACGGGAGGGATCCTCGAAAAGGCCTCTGGCCAGGGGTGATTGTCAGTGGTGGGCAGTAAAATAGAGGGAGTTCGTGAGGGTTCCACCACTGTGCCAGGAGGTAGTCGATGGCCGTTGCCACAGCCATGACCGAGCCGCTCCACAAGCCCCTGCGGAAGAAGCGCCTGCCCGCGGGCAGGCCCCGCGAGTGGTATGTCTCGCACAATCGCCGCCTGAAGGCCATGCGCCTGACGATCGCCCTGCTCGACGCCGGTGTGTACCAGCCGTCGAGCGCCGACAACGCCCGGATCCGCGCCGCGGCGGACCGCCTGGCCATCCACCCGCCGTCCGACACCACCTGCCGCATGGTCCGTGCCCTGATCCGCTACGGCCGCTGACCCGCCCGCCTGCGCCCCCGGGAGACCGGGGGCGCAGGTGTGTTCCGGCCGCCCGGGCGTCAGGAAGTGCGACGTGTCACAGACAACGTGACGGGGGCTGTGGGAACTTCAACTCTGTTACTCATCAGTTGAGTTACCGACGTGGGAGTGGAGAGGGTCGAATGAGCACTCTGCAAGCCATCACGCTCGACCAGGTGGTCGACACGGACCGCTACCCCTTGTCGGCCCCCGAAAGTACCGAAGCCCGCGCCGTGGTGACGCGGGCGAGGCGCGAACTGGCCGAAGCGGGCTGCACCGTACTGCGGGACTTCGTCCGGCCCTCGCACCACGAGGTCCTGCGAGAGGAGTGCGCCGCCCTCGCCCCGCAGGCGTACTTCGACGTCGAGACGGTCAACGTCTACAACACCGACGTGGACGCGGACCTGCCCGAACACCACCCCGGCCGGCGCACCTTCGAGCGCGGCAACGCGTTCGTCGCCCGCGACCGCATTCCCGGGGACTCCCTCATCGGCAGGCTCTACGCCCACGAGTCCTTCCAGCGCCTCGTCGCCGACTGCTTCGGGCTGCCGCACCTGTACGAGCTCGCCGACCCCCTCTCCGGGCTCGTGCTCAACGTCGTACGGCCGGGCATGGAACACCCCTGGCACTTCGACACCAACGAGTACACGGTCAGCATGCTGACCCAGGAGGCGCAGGAGGGCGGCTCCTTCGAGTACTGCCCGAACATCAGGTCCGCCACCGACGAGCGCTTCGACGACGTACGGGACGTCCTGGACGGCAGCGGCGCACGGAATCCGGAGCGCCTGCCCCTGCGCCCGGGCGACCTGCAACTGTTCAAGGGCCGCTACTCGCTGCACCGGGTCAGCCCCGTCCGGGGCGACCGCGCACGCCACAGCGCGATCTTCGCCTACAGCGAGCGCCCCGGAGTCATCGGGAGCGTGGCGCGTACCCGCCAGCTCTTCGGCCGTGTACTCCCCGAGCACCTGGCCGCGGAAGGCCGGGCCGTACGGGGCGATCGACTGCTGGACTGAGACGACGGCGAACGGTCCCAGGCACTGCCACGCGCCCCACCGAGGAGAAGCCCTTGCGTCTCGACGCGTCCGGAAAAGTCTCGCTGGACCACATCTACACCGCGCCCGACCCCCGCACCTACTTCCAGGTGCTGCGCCCGCTCGGATACTGCGTCCCCCAACTCGCCAAACCCTGCTTCGACAAGATCCTCAGGGAGTACCGGGAGACCGAACGGGTGGCCGTCCCCCGAGTGCTGGACATCGGCTGTTCGTACGGGGTCAACGCCGCTCTGCTCAAGCACGACATCACGATGGACGAGCTGTACGACCGCTACGACGGCAGCGGCCCCGACTCCCGCGCCGCGCTGCTGGACCGGGACCGAGACCTCTCCCGACGCCCCGCGCGCCCCCTGCGTTTCACCGGCCTGGACGTGTCCGCCAACGCCCTGGCCTACGCGCACGCCGCGGGATTCGTCGACGACACCGTCAACGCCGACCTCGAGACGAACGACCCCACCCCCGCGCAGCGGGACCGTCTCACCGGGACGGACCTGGTGATCTCGACGGGCTGCATCGGCTACGTCACCGAGCGCACCCTCACCCGCGTCGTCCACGCGCAGGACGGCCGCCTCCCCTGGATGGCGCACTTCGTGCTGCGGATGTTCCCCTTCGAACCCGTCGAGGACGCCCTGGACGGACTGGGCTACCGGACGGTCCGGGCCGACGGGGTCTTCAAGCAGCGGCGGTTCGCGGGCCCGGAGGAACAGCGAGGCGTCCTCGACAGCCTGGCCGCGGCCGATGTGGACGCGAGCGGGCTGGAGGAGGACGGCTGGCTCTACGCTCAGCTCTACCTCTCCAGGCCGCAGCAGCACCGGTAGACCACTCCACCCCCACTCACCGAGAAGAGAGCCGCATTGAACGTCAGCCAGGAAGCAGCAGCCGGCGCGACCTTCGCCCGTGAAGGAAGCCTTCCGCGCGTGCCGCTGCCCACGCTCGAGGCGAGCTGCGAGAGGTTCCTCGCCTGGTGCGCCCCACTGCTGACCGCCGAGGAGCGGGCAGCGACGGAAGCCGAGGTCACCGCCTTCCTGCGGCCCGGCGGCCCCGGCCGTACCCTGCACGCCGCGCTGGAGGAGTACGACGCGACGGAGGGCGTGCACAGCTGGCTCGACACGTTCTGGCCGTACCGCTATCTCGGCCGCCGGGACCGCATCGCGCTCAACGCCAACTTCTTCTTCCTGTTCCAGGACACCGGCCAGGGGCAGCTCGGCCGGGCGGCCGGGCTCGTCGCGGGGGCGCTGCACTACAAGCGGCAGCTCGACGAAGGGCTCATCGCGCCGGTGGAGCAGCGCGGCGTACCCCAGTCGATGGTGCAGAACGCGTACCTCTTCTCCACGACCCGCGTTCCCGGCGTACCGCTGGACCGTGTGCGCGCCCCGTACAGCGAGCAGGCGCCCGGGCCGTCGGCGGCCCGGCACATCGTGGTCTTCCACCGGGGCACGATGTTCCGGCTGGACGTGCTCGGCCCCGACGGCGTCCCGCACAGCCTCGACGAGATCGAGGCCGGGCTGCGCGCCGTCACCGAGGTCGACGTCCACACGGCCGAGGAGGACCGGGCCGGCCACCTCACCACCATGGCGCGCGCGGAATGGGCGGACGCCCGGCAGTCGCTCCTCGCCGGCCGTCCCGGCAACGCCCGGACACTGGACGACATCGAGACCGCCCTCTTCTGCGTGTGCCTGGAGGACTTCGCGCCCGAGGACACCCAGACCGCCTGCGACGAGCTGCTGCACGGAGACCGCGGCAACCGCTGGTTCGACAAGGCCGTCTCCTTCGTCGTCTTCGCGGACGGCCGGGCCGGCATCAACGTCGAGCACTGCGAGCTGGACGGGACGACCATCCTCAGCTTCACCGACGCCCTGCTCGGCACCGAGCCGGACGAGCACTCCCGCCGGTCCGGCGCGCGCTCCCAGGGCGAGCCGGTGCCGCAGCACCTGACGTTCGAACTGGACGCGTCCCTGCGGTCCCAGGTGCGCTCCGCAGCCGAGGCGTTCGCCGCGTACGGGCACGACACCGCGACCCGCACCGTGTCGTTCGGCGACTTCGGCAGCACGGCCGCCAAGGCGCTCGGAGTGTCCCCGGACGCCTTCGTCCAGGCCGCCTACCAGCTGGCCCACCAGCGCGCCAAGGGCCACCTGGGAGCGACGTACGAGTCGATCGCCACCCGCCAGTACCGCCACGGCCGCACCGAGGCGATGCGCGTCGTCACCCCCGAGATGGCCGCCTTCGTCGCGGCGATGGGTGATCCCACGGCCGACCGCGAGACCCGCCGCGCCGCGTTCCGGGCCGCCGCCGGGGCCCATGTGGCGCGGGCGAAGGAATGCCAGGCGGGCGAGGCTCCCGAGCAGCACCTCTGGGAACTGGAACTGATCCAGCGTCGCCGCGGCGACGAGCTCGGCATCCATGAACAGCCCGCCCTGTACCGCTCCCCGGGCTGGCTCACCATGCGGGACGACTACCTGAGCACGAGCTCGGCGCCGTCCGAGAACATCCAGTACTTCGGCTTCGGCTCCACGAGCAGCCGTTGCATCGGCGTCGCCTACGTCCTGCTGCCGGACCGCTTCAACGTCTATCTGAGCACCCCGCTCACGGTGGCAGGCCCGATGCACGCGTTCGCGGAGCACCTCCGCGAGGCGGTCACCGAACTGCGCGAACTGCAGACGGACTGACCCGAGGCACGGGGGAGGGGGAGGCCGGCGGGCCACCCCTCCGCCCCGGCTCATCCGGCCTTGCGCGCCCTCACGGCCATGACGACCGGCGTGGGGGCTCCGTGCTCGGAGAACCGCTCGGGCGTCAGCCCCGCGTCGAGGAAGCCGTGGAGCAGGTCGGGCAGCGGGAGATGGCGCGCCCCGACCTTGTCGCGCAGGCCCCGGTCCGTCCACGACTCCCTGGTCCAGCCGGCGTCGCGGTAGCCGGGACGTACCACGACCGCCTCGGCGTCGGCGCGGTCGGCGAACCCACCGCAGAAGCAGGGGTGGACGCCGATGTGGACGAACACCCCGCCCGGGCGGAGTACCCGGGCTGCCTCGCGGAGCACCGCCGGGTAGTCGGGCACGTCGGTGTGCACCATCACGGCGACGACGGCGGGCGACGACCCGTCGGCGACCGGAAGTCGCGCGGCATCAGCCTGAGCGACCGGAAGGCGGCCCCGTGCGTGTTTCAGCATCCCGCCCGAAAGGTCCATGCCGACCGGCTCCCAGCCGAGCGCGCGCAGCCGTGCGGCGTGGACCCCGGTGCCGCATCCGAGTTCCAGGCACGTGGCGCCGCCGCCCGCGCCGAGGAGCTCATCGAGGAGAACGCCGAGGGCGAGCGGATTGCCGTCGGTGGTCCGGGCCGCAGGACCGCCGAGGAAGTCCTCCTCGTACCAGTCCGCGATGCCGTCGTACGCCGCTTCCGTCGCCATGTGTCGGTCCGATCCTCGATGAGTCGTCACCCCATCGTCCGCCCGGCGCACCGAGCCGGTCCCGGCCTTTCGCCCGCGGCGGAACGGCGTCCCGGCCGCCCCCAGCCGGCGTCAGATGTTGACGCCGAAGTCGGCGGCGATGCCGGCCAGGCCGGAGGCGTAGCCCTGGCCCACCGCGCGGAACTTCCACTCGCCGCCGTGACGGTAGAGCTCGCCGAAGACCATGGCGGTCTCCGTCGAGGCGTCCTCGCTCAGGTCGTAGCGGGCCAGCTCGGCGTTGTCCGACCGGTTGATCACCCGGATGAAGGCGTTGCGGACCTGGCCGAAACTCTGCCCACGCGCGGGGGCGTCATGGATGGAGACCGGGAAGACGATCTTCGCGACCCCGGCGGGCACGGACGCCAGCTCCACGTTGATGGACTCGTCGTCGCCCTCGCCCTCGCCGGTGAGGTTGTCGCCGGTGTGCTGGACCGAACCATCAGGGCTGGTCAGGTTGTTGTAGAAGACGAAGTGCAGGTCGGAGACGACCTTGCCGGCTGCGGTGCACATCAGGGCGCTGGCGTCGAGGTCGTGATCGGCGCCGGTGGTGGTGCGCACGTCCCAGCCGAGCCCGACCGTCACGGCGGTGAGGCCAGGGGCCTCCTTGCTGAGCGAGACGTTGTCGCCCTTGGACAGGCTGACTCCCACGGGTGTTCCTCCATTGCTTCTGGTCTGCGTCGTCATCCGGTCCAACGCCGGAGTGCCCCTTATGGTTCCATCAATTGCGCAACTTTGAAACTATTGGTGAAGGCCGTGGGGTCCTGGCGGTACGCAGGCCCACGACGACCCGGGAGGTGGTGGCGTGTTCGCCGATGTGGGTGTACTGGAACTGGTCACGCTGGTGATCCTCGCCCTCGTCCTGTTCGGCCCCGACAAGCTGCCGGAGGCGATCAGGACCGTGTCCGCGTTCATCAGGAAGTTCCGGGAGTTCTCCGAGAGCGCGAAACAGGAGGTACGGACCGGACTGGGCCCGGAGTTCGAGGACTTCGAGTTCGAGGACCTGGACCCGCGGGCGTTCGTGCGCAAGCACGTGCTGGACGGTGACGGCCTGGGGCTCGACGGGGTCCGCGACGCCCTGGACCCGCGGCCGGAACTGAACGAGGCCGTGGACGCCGTGCGGGACGCGGCCGACGCGGAGCCGGTCTCCCCGCGGAAGGACGGGGGCGGGGCGGCGGTCGGGCGCCCGCCGGTCGACCCCGACGCCACCTGACCCGCGACGCCGGTGGAGCCGCGCGGGCGTTGCCCGGCGGCTCCCCGGCGCTGCTCGACGCGGCCAGCCCCTGACGTCCCCGCCGGGGCGCGCGTTCACCGCCCCGGGGTGTCGCTCTCCGGGGCGGGCGGGTGGGTCCGGGGTGTGTCGCCGGGGGCCGTCCGTGCGGCCCTGGGTGTGTCCGGACCGTCGGGTGCGGGGCCGGGCGTCGCGCCGTCCTCCTTCATGGCCTTCGTCTCGCTCTTGAGGATCCGGAGGGACTGGCCCAGTGCGCGGGCGGAGTCCGGCAGTTTCTTCGATCCGAACACCACGATGACCACGATCGCCAGGACCAACAGGTGCCAGGGTTCCAGTCCGTTGCGGAGCATTGCCACCCCGTCCTTTCTCTCGTCGGTGCCGGTGTGCGTGCCACGGGGGCGCGACGCACGCACCAAAGATTGCTAGATTGCGCAACTGTACAAGCTTGGGGCGGGTTCAGTCGTCCCCTCCGCCGGAGCCGGACGAATGAGGGTGTACAGATGACAGGCAGCCACCGGGCGGCAGCGACTCCCCGGCGTGGCACGAGGGCCACAGCCTCCCGCCGGCGGCCCGGGCGCACCCGGATACGGATCGTCCTCACCACGGCGGTGTCGCTGCTCGTGCTCGTGACGGCCGGTGCGGGCTGGGCGTATCTCAAGCTCAGCGGCAACATCGACACCTTCGGAGCGGACGGGATCTCCGACGACCGGCCCGCTGCCGCCTCCGGCGGGCAGAACGTCCTGGTGATCGGTTCGGACGCCAGGACCGCCGGGAACAGCGAACTGGGCGGCGGTGACAAGAACGACATCGGCCGTTCCGACACCGCGTTCCTGCTGCATGTCTACGCCGACCGCCGGCACGCGGTCGCGGTGTCCATCCCCCGTGACACCCTGCTCGACATCCCCCCGTGCAAGCTGCCCGACGGCAGCTGGACCGGAACCAGGCATCAGGCCATGTTCAACGAGGCGTACACCGTGGGCCGTTCGGCGGAGGGCAACCCCGCCTGCACCCAGAACACCGTCGAGAACCTCACCGGCCTGCGCGTCGACCACACCGTGGTCGTCGACTTCAAGGGCTTCTCGGAACTGACGGAGGTCGTCGGCGGCGTGGAGGTGTGTGTGCCGCAGGACATCTACCAGAAGGACCTGGATCCGGGCCGCTCCACGCGTGGCAAGCGCCTCTTCGCCCAAGGGGTGCAGACGGTCTCCGGCCAGAAGGCCCTGGACTACGTACGCATCCGGCACGGCATAGGCGACGGCTCCGACATAGGCCGCATCAAACGGCAGCAGGCCTTCGTCGGCAGTCTGCTCAAGAAGGTGAAGAGCGACGGGCTCACCCCCACGAGACTGCTGCCGCTCGCGGACGCGGCGACGACGTCCATGACCGTCGACCCCGGCCTCGGGTCGGCCGACAAACTGGTCTCCTTCGCCATGTCGCTGAAGGACATCGACCTGCACGACACCAGGTTCGTCACCATCCCCTGGCGGTACGAGGGCGCGCGCGTCGCGGTCGTCGAGCCGGACGCCGGGGCGCTGTGGGCAGCGCTGAAGGCGGACCGCACCCTCGACGGCCAGGACGCCGGCGGCGGGAACGACGGGGAGGAGAAGGACTCCGGCCCTTCGCCGGACGCCGACGAGCAGGTCTCGGGTGAGGGCATCTCCGTCACCGTCCACAACGGTACCCAGGTCACCGGACTCGCCGCCCGCGCGGCGGCCACCCTGGAAGCGGCAGGCGTCACCGTCACCGGCACGGCGACGGCGAGCAGCCAGGACCACCGCACCACGGTGATCGAGTACGGCCCCGGCCGGAAGGACGAGGCCGAGACCCTCGCCCGGCTCCTCGGCACCGGCGAACTCCGCTCCACCACCGGCGGCCTGGACGTCGTGCTCGGGCAGTCCTACGCGGACCGGGCGCCCGGCGATCCGTCCGGTGAGGGGTCCGCGGCGGCCTCCCCGGCTCCCTCCGAGGTGCCGGCCGAGGTCGCCGAGGGTGCCCGCGCCGCGGACGAGGACCTCTGCGCCGGGCTCTCGTACGGATGATCCGGGCACCGCACCGCGCACCGACGGCCCCCGAGGTGCCGGTGGGCCGGCGCGGGGGCGGCGCCCGACGCTAGCGTGCGGGGCCGGGCCTGTCGTCACGGGACCGGGCCACCACCAGCGCCACCGTGTACAGCGCGAGGACCGCGGCGAGCAGCGGGTAGTACAGAGGCGGCAGCGCGGTCATGCCCAGCGGCGGCCCGAGCGGGGAGAGCGGCAGCAGGATGCCGATGACGGCCAGGCCTGCGGCGGCCCACCGGACCGGGCTCGCGGTACCGCCGCAGACGACGCGGCGGCCGGTGCGCAGCAGCAGCATCACCAGGGCCTGGGTGAGCAGGTTCTCGGTGAACCACCCGGAGTGGAAGGCGGCCTCATCGGAGGCGGCGGCGTCGTGCAGGGCGAGTGCGAGGACGCCGAAGGTGGCCAGGTCGGCGGCGGCTCCCAGCAGCCCGAAGCCCGTGATGAAGCGGAGGAAGTTGCGGGGCTGCAGCACCGTCGGCCGGCGGAGCGCGGCGGGGTGGAGCCGGTCGAAGGCGAAGGCGAGCTGAGCGGCGTCGAAGCACAGGTTCTGGACCAGGATCTGTGCCGGGAGCATCGGCAGGAAGGGCAGCATCAGACCGGTCACGAGCATCGCGATCACGTTGCCGAGGTTGGAGGAGAGCGTGATGCGCAGATAGGTGGCGATGTTCACGCTGCTGTGCCGGCCGGAGGTGATCGCGTGGGCGATGGCCGTGAGGTCCTTCTCGGCCAGGACCACATCGGCGCTCTCGCGCGCGACGTCCACGGCGTCACGCGGACAGATACCGACATCGGCCGCGTGGAGCGCGGGCAGGTCGTTGACGCCGTCTCCCAGGAATCCCGTGGTGTGCCCGTCGGCGCGCAGCACGGAGATGATCCGGGCCTTGTGCTCGGGAGCGCAGCGCGCGAAGACGGTGGCGCGGCGGGCGAGGTCCGCGAGCTCGTCGTCCGTGACGCCCTCGATGGCGTCGGCGGAGAGGACGACGCCGGGGTCGAGCCCGAGATCCGTGCAGGCGCGGGCCGCTGTGCCCGGGTGGTCACCCGTGAGGACCTTCACGGTGACGCCCCGGTCCGCGAAGACCTCCAGAGCGGCCGCCGCGGTCGGAGCGAGAGCGTCGCGCAGGGCGACGAAGCCGACGAGGGTGAGGCCGCGCTCGTCGGCCGGGGTGTAGTCGCGGTTCCGGGCGTGCCGCTCGGCGGTGGCGACCGCGAGGAGCCTCAGGCCGCTCCGCGCCTCCCGCGCGGCGAGCTCGAGCAGCCGGGCCCGCTCGTCCCCGGTGAGCGCGCAGCGCTCGAGTACGTCCTCCGCGGCGCCCTTGACGACCATCGTGTGAAGACCGAGGCGGCCTGGGCGGCGTACCACCGCGGTGGAGAGGCGGCGCACCGGATCGAAGGGCAGCGCGGCCACGCCTTCGTACCCCAGCGGCTCGTCCTCCTCGACGGCGTCCAGGATCGCCTCGTCCAGGGCGTCCGGGACGGGCAGGTCGGCGAGCTGGAGCGTCCACCAGGCGTTGACGCCGGCCCAGTGCAGCACCTCGCGGTCCGGACGGCCCCGCACGTCCAGCGCGTGGTGCAGGACCGGCCGGTCCTGGGTGAGGGTGCCCGTCTTGTCGAGGCACAGCACGTCGACCGCGCCGAGATCGTGCAGCGCGGGGAGCCGCTTGACGATCACCCTGTGGTCACGGGCGAGGCGGGCCGCCCCACGGGCCAGGGCGGTGGTGACGATGACCGGCAGCATCTCCGGGGTGAGTCCGACGGCGACCGCCACCGCGAAGGGCAGCGTCTCGAAGCCCCGGCCCCGCAGTGCCGCGTTGGCCATGAGCACCAGTGGCGGGGTCAGCAGCATGAAGCGGATGAGGACCCAGGAGATCCCGTGGACCGACCGGTCGAACGCACTGGCCGCGCGCTGCCCCGGGCCGCTCTGGGTGGCGGCGAAACGCGTGTGTGCCCCGGTCGAGACGACGACCGCGGTACCGCTGCCCGATGCCACGCTGCTGCCCTGGAAGCACAACTGCGGCTGGTCGAACGGCCCGCCCAGCGGCTCCGGCGCGTCGACGGGGTACTTGGCCACCGGCGCCGACTCGCCCGTCAGCGGTGCCTGGTGCACCGTGAGGCCGCTCGCGCGCAGGAGCCGCACATCGGCGGGGACCAGGTCACCGGGTCCGAGACGGATCACATCACCCGGCACCAGCTCGTCGACCGGGATCTCCCGTGACCGGGGCGCCCCGTCCGCGGCCGTGCGCCGCAGCACGGTCGCCGTGGTCGCCACCAGCTTCCGCAGCGCGGCCACGGACCGGTCGGCCCGGCGCTCCCCGCCCGCGCGCAGCACGCAGCTGACCACCACC
This sequence comes from Streptomyces sp. NPDC005794, assembly GCF_042871445.1. Taxonomy (NCBI): domain Bacteria; kingdom Bacillati; phylum Actinomycetota; class Actinomycetes; order Kitasatosporales; family Streptomycetaceae; genus Streptomyces; species Streptomyces sp. NPDC005794. The sequence continues at coordinate 43,822 of NZ_JBIAIN010000009.1, read as the reverse complement.
AGGGAGAGGATCACACTCGCGGTGCCCCAGGCCGCCACCGTGGCCGACACCAGTCCCAGACACAGCAGCACCACGGTGAACGGATCCCGCAGGCTTCCCACGAGGCGGCGGGGCCAGGAGGCCGTGCGCCACGCGGGAACCGCGTTCTCGCCGAACCGGGCGAGCCGCTCCCCGGCCTCCGCCTCGACGAGCCCGCGGGGTCCGCTGTCCAGACGCCGCAGTACCTGGAGGGAGGTGAGTTCGGGCACCGGCCGCGGCGGCCACTCCGCGCCGGGGCCCGCAGGACCGGTACTTCCTGCCGTTCGGGTCTCAGGCACCGAGGTCACGGAGGCGGGGGGCCGAAGCATGCGCGGCACGGGTGGTCAGCTGGCCGATCATCAGCCGTACCACGGTCACCACATCGGCGTCGTCGACGAAATAGACCTGCCGACGTCCCTCCCGCCGGGAGCGTACGAGGCCGGCGAGCTTCAGCTTCGTCAGATGCTGGCTCACCGCGGGCAGGGCTCCGCCCACGCGCTGGGCGAGCCCGCTCACATCGCTCTCACCCTCGGCCAGGGCCCACACGATGTGCAGGCGCGGTGGCGACGCCAGCAGCCCGAACGCCGCAGCCGCGTCCGCCAGCACCTCTGCGGGCGGATCGTGCGGATCGTCGGAGTTCCCTGCTGCCACCATCGCTCTCCCGTCCGGCCTGGGCCGCGCTGTCGGACCCGAAGGATCTCAGTGTAGGTGCCGTGCCGAAGCCGGATCCGCCGCTCCGGAGCCGCCCGGGGAGACGGCCGGCAGGAAGCCGGTGGGCGGTGCCGAACCGCCGAATGGCTCCGCCCTCCGGTGGGAGGCGGAGCCATTCGGCGGAAGTGCGGGGCCGGGTCAGCCGGGAGGTGGCCGGCCCTACGAACCTGCGGCCTAGAGGTCGAAGTACAGCTCGAACTCGTGCGGGTGCGGGCGGAGCTGGATCGGGGCGATCTCGTGGGTGCGCTTGTAGTCGATCCACGTCTCGATCAGGTCCGGCGTGAAGACGCCGCCGGCCTGGAGGTACTCGTGGTCCTGCTCCAGCGCGTCGAGGACCGCCGGGAGCGAGGTGGGGACCTGCTGGACGCTGGCGTGCTCCTCGGGGGCCAGCTCGTAGAGGTCCTTGTCGATCGGCTCCGGCGGCTCGATCTTGTTCTTGACGCCGTCCAGGCCGGCCATCAGCAGGGCCGAGAACGCCAGGTACGGGTTCGAGGACGGGTCGGGTGCGCGGAACTCGACGCGCTTGGCCTTCGGGTTGGAGCCCGTGATCGGGATGCGCATCGCGGCCGAGCGGTTGCGCTGCGAGTACACCATGTTGACCGGGGCCTCGAAGCCGGGGACCAGACGGTGGTAGGAGTTCACCGTCGGGTTGGTGAAGGCCAGCAGCGACGGGGCGTGCTTCAGGATGCCGCCGATGTAGTAGCGCGCCATGTCCGACAGGCCGGCGTAACCCTGCTCGTCGTAGAAGAGCGGCGTGCCGCCCTGCCACAGCGACTGGTGCACGTGCATGCCGGAGCCGTTGTCACCGAAGATCGGCTTGGGCATGAAGGTCGCGGTCTTGCCGTTGCGCCAGGCGACGTTCTTCACGATGTACTTGAAGAGCATCAGGTCGTCGGCCGCGGCGAGCAGCGTGTTGAACTTGTAGTTGATCTCGGCCTGGCCGGCGGTGCCGACCTCGTGGTGCTGGCGCTCGACCTGGAGGCCGTTCTTGTCCAGCTCCAGGGAGATCTCGGCACGCAGGTCGGCGAAGTGGTCGACCGGCGGGGTCGGGAAGTAGCCGCCCTTGTAGCGGACCTTGTAACCCCGGTTGTTCTCGGTGGCACCGGTGTTCCAGGCGCCGGCCTCGGAGTCGATGTGGTAGAAGCTCTCGTTCGCCGACGTCTGGAAGCGGACGTTGTCGAAGACGTAGAACTCCGCCTCGGGACCGAAGTACGCGGTGTCGGCGACGCCGGTCGACGCGAGGTAGGCCTCGGCCTTCTTGGCCACGTTCCGCGGGTCACGGCTGTACTGCTCGCCGGTGATCGGGTCGTGGATGAAGAAGTTGACGTTCACCGTCTTGTCGCGGCGGAACGGGTCCACCCGGGCCGTCGACAGGTCCGCGCGGAGCGCCATGTCGGACTCGTGGATGGCCTGGAATCCGCGGATCGAGGATCCGTCGAAAGCCAGTTCCTCGGCCGGGTCGAAGCTCGCTGCCGGAATCGTGAAGTGCTGCATCACACCCGGCAGGTCGCAGAACCGGACGTCGATGAACTTGACGTCGTTGTCGGCGATGTACTTCTGGACTTCGTCGGCGTTCTGGAACATCCAACTCCTCCTACTCCCGACCCGGGAAAGGGCGGGGTTGCAGCTCGTCTGTGTGGCCAGTGCGGTGGCACACGCTGGACCCGACCATAGGCAGACGGGATTTCTCCAGCATGACCCATTTGTTTCGCTCAAGTTAACCAGCCCGGTTGCGGGCGGCACCTCGGCGACATGTTCGGTGCCCCGCCCGACCGGGCGCAAACAGGGGCGCAGTACCGTGGACGGGTGGACAACAGGCAAGCAATCGGATCGTGGCTCTCGGGGCCGCGCGCGGCGGCCGAGGAGATGGGCGCCGACTTCGGTTACCGGGGCGAGCGCCTCGGTCTGCCCCAGGAAGGCCCGGGGTCCGTGGCCCCGCTCGGCCGGCGCTTCGGGGCCCTCTTCATCGACTGGGCCCTGTGCATGCTGATCGCATACGGGCTGCTCGCTCGCGGTGACCAGCAGGCGGCCGGGAACTGGGCGCTCGGCGTCTTCCTCGTCATGAGCCTGCTGACGCTCGGAACCGTCGGTTCCACCCCGGGCAAGCGGATTCTCGGCCTGCGGGTCATCGGCGAGGACGGTGGCAGGCTCGGTGCCGTGCGGGTCGTCGTACGGAGCGTGCTGCTCCTCCTGGTGATCCCGGCCATCGTCTGGGACCGCGACAGCCGCGGCCTCCACGACCGGCTGGCCCGCGCCGTCCAGGTCCGTATCTGAGGCGTACGGGAAGAGAGAGCGGCCCCGGACGACGTGCTCGTCCGGGGCCGCTCCTCGTATGTGCTCGGTCAGCGCATCTTTCCGCCGCGCGGCATCCGCATGCCCTTCGGCATCGGGCCCTTCGGCAGCGGCATGTTGCTCATCAGGTCGCCCATCGCCCGGAGCCGGTCGTTGGCCGCGGTCACCTGCGGGCCGGTCAGGACCCGGGGGAGCTTCAGCATCGTGGTACGCACCTTCTTCAGCGGCACCTGGCCCTCGCCGTCGCCGACGATGATGTCGTGCACCGGTACGTCGATGACGATGCGGGCCATCCGCTTCTTCTCGGCCGCCAGCAGGCTCTTCACCCGGTTCGGGTTGCCCTCCGCCACCAGGACGATGCCGGCCTTGCCGACCGCCCGGTGGACGACGTCCTGGCTGCGGTTCATCGCGACGGCCGGGGTCGTGGTCCATCCGCGGCCCACCCGGTCCAGCACCGCCGCCGCGGCGCCGGGCTGGCCCTCCATCTGGCCGAAGGCCGCACGCTCGGCACGCCGCCCGAAGATGATCGCCATCGCGAGGAAGGCCAGGACGAAGCCCAGGATGCCCGCGTAGATGGGGTGACCGATCAGGAAGCCGATGGCGAGGAGGACACCGAAGGTGACGATTCCCACACCCGCGACGACAAGACCCACCTTGGGGTCCGACCGCCTGGTCATCTTGTAGGTCAGGGCGATCTGCTTGAGCCGCCCCGCGTTCTCGGCGCTGTCCGCGCCTTCAGTGTTTGCCTTCCTCGCCATGTACCGAAGTTTACGTGGCGCGGGAGTGACCTAGGAACGGTGGTCGGCCACAGCCTTCAGCACATGCTCCGCCTCGACCCGGTCCTGGGCCCTGCGGCGGTCCTCCAGGACCGCCGTCCAGGCGTTGCGGCGGGCGGTGCGCTGGCCGCCGCTCATGAGCAGCGACTCGACCGCGCGGAGCGCGGTGGTGACGGTCGGGATGGCGTTGGCTCGTACCGGTGCGGCGTGCATCGTGGGTGTTCCCCCTCGGAGCGGATGCGCGCGCCCGGCGCGCACTGGGTAGCGGGAAGCAATGACGGCGGCGGCTGCGGAAGCCACCGCTCATGTACCTAGGGTCACTGCTCGGTGTTACCAGTGCATGACCGGTCGGTCAAACACCAATGAAACTCTGATTCCGGCGCCCCGCACGCCGACGCAGCCCATACGGGCCCCCGACCTGCGGGGGACGTACGGGCCGCGTCGTCGAGGCCGATACCGCTCAGTAATGTCTTGTGCGCCGATTCACACGGCGGACGCCGTCGCGGCGGTCGCGCCGCGCCGTTCCATCGCCTGCTGGAAGAGGCGTCCCGCGCGGTACGAGGAACGCACCAGCGGCCCCGACATGACGCCGGAGTAACCGATCGCGTCGGCCTCGTCCTTCAGCTCCACGAACTCCTGCGGCTTCACCCAGCGCTCGACCGGGTGGTGCCGTGCGGAGGGCCGGAGGTACTGCGTAATCGTGATGAGCTCGCAACCCGCGTCGTGCAGGTCCTGGAGCGCCTCGCTGACCTCCTCGCGGGTCTCGCCCATGCCGAGGATCAGGTTGGACTTCGTCACCAGGCCGGCCTCGCGGGCCCGTGTGATGACCTCCAGGGAGCGCTCGTAACGGAAGCCGGGCCGGATCCGCTTGAAGATCCGCGGCACCGTCTCGACGTTGTGCGCGAGCACCTGGGGGCGCGAGGAGAAGACCTCGGCGAGCTGTTCCGGCTCCGCGTTGAAGTCGGGGATGAGCAGCTCCACCTTCGTGGCGCCGCCCTCCCGGTCCGCGGTCAGGGCGTGGATCTGGCGCACGGTCTCCGCGTACAGCCAGGCTCCGCCGTCGTCCAGGTCGTCGCGCGCGACGCCGGTGATCGTGGCGTAGTTCAGGTCCATCGTCACGACGGACTCGCCCACGCGGCGGGGCTCGTCACGGTCCAGCGCCTGCGGCTTCCCCGTGTCGATCTGGCAGAAGTCGCAGCGCCGGGTGCACTGGTCGCCGCCGATGAGGAACGTCGCCTCGCGGTCTTCCCAGCATTCGTAGATGTTCGGACAGCCGGCCTCCTGGCACACGGTGTGCAGTCCCTCGCCCTTGACGAGCGCCTGCATCTTCGTGTACTCGGGGCCCATCTTCGCCCGGGTTTTGATCCACTCGGGCTTGCGCTCGATGGGGGTCTGGCTGTTTCGGACCTCCAGGCGCAGCATCTTGCGCCCGTCGGGTGCGACACCGGACACTCCGGCACCCCTTTGCTTTCGCTGCATTGGATTCTTCGGCGAACACCAGGGTACGCCCGTGGTTAGAACGGTCTTGCGTCTGGCCAACCTGTGGCCGACAGGGCCTATTCCCTAGGCCTGGACGGCAGGCCCCACAGCCGGCTCCTTCGGAGTGACGACGCGGGGCGCCGGCTCCGCGTTCTCCAGGACGTCACTCAGGTGCTTCTCGGCGACCGGGAGGACCTCGGAGATCGTGATCTCGCGGCCCGTCTCGTACGAGAGCGAGGTCACGCCCGCGTCCCGGATCCCGCACGGCACGATCCGGTCGAACCACGTGTTGTCCGGGTTCACGTTCAGCGCGAAGCCGTGCATGGTCACGCCCTTGGCGACGCGGATGCCGATCGCCGCGAGCTTGCGGTCCTCGCGGCGCTGGCCCGCGTTGGACGGCGCGTACTCGGGACCGTTCAGCCGGGGGTCGAACTCCTCGTCGTGCAGCCGGGGGTCGAAGTCCAGGGAGAGTCCGCCGAGCGCCGGGCGGTCCTCGACCGGGTCGCCGAGGACCCAGACGCCGCTGCGGCCCTCGACCCGGCTGGTCTGCACACCGAACTCCGCGGCCGTGCGGATCAAGGCGTCCTCGAGGCGGCGGACATGCGCGACCACGTCCACCGGGCGGGGGAGCTTCAGGATGGGGTAGCCGACGAGCTGTCCCGGACCGTGCCAGGTGATCTTCCCGCCCCGGTCGACGTCGATGACGGGGGTGCCGTCCAGAGGGCGTTCGCTCTCCGTGGTGCGCCGCCCCGCCGTGTAGACGGGCGGGTGCTCGAGGAGCAGGCAGGTGTCGGGGACGGTGTCCTCGAACCGGGCGGCATGCACCTCGCGCTGCTTCTGCCAGGCCTCCTGGTAGTCGACCGCTTCCTCGCCGAAGCCAAGACGGACGAACCGCAGCTCACTCACTCGGGTGCCTCCCTACTCGCGGTGCCGGAGGGCCGGGGGGTGTCCCCGGAGCCACGTCACCATGCACTGATGTGCGCCCTGAGCCACTGTACGACCGCCCCGGAACACGGAGTCGGGCAGGTTACGGGCAGGGCGCTTCCCGTCAGTGATCCGACAATCCTCACACGATCGGATGAACGTGGAGCGAAGGGCGTCGGCGCCACCGCCGGGGCGGTTAAGTTCGCGCCGTTCCATAACGGGCTCGCCCGCTCCCACTCGTGGGGGAGCCCGTAAGGGCTGCCCGCCCGGCGCCGAAGGCAGGAGACCTTACAGCTGATGTCGGAACGACCTCCACAGCGCACCCCGAACCGGCGGCTCGCTGCCCTCATCGCGGAGGCCGGGTTCTCCCACGCGGGCCTGGCCCGCCGGGTGGACCAGCTCGGCCTCGAACACGGGCTCGACCTGCGATACGACAAGACCTCGGTGACCCGCTGGCTGCGCGGACAACAGCCCCGGGGCACCACCCCCGCGCTGATCGCCGAGGTCTTCACCAGGCGGCTCGGCAGACGGCTCTCCGCCCAGGACCTGGGCCTCGACGCGTGCGCGCCCGTCTACGCCGGCCTGGAGTTCGCGGCGACCCCCGCCGAGGCCGTCGACATCGTCAGCGGGCTGTGGCGCAAGGACTCCGGAAGTCACGCGGAGCTGCGCAAGATCGCGTTCACGCCCGCCGGACTGGTCGTCCCCAGCAGGGACTGGCTGATCGGGCGGGCCGACGAATGGGGCGGCCACGCCGAGCCACCGAACCGTCCGAATACCGTCACCGGCCTGCCCGCCCCGCGTACGCCCGTCGAGGCCAACGGCGCCCGGGCGCCGCAGGGGCCGCACCGGACCAACGGGACCGGCGTCCCGCAGACCCACGGTGCCCCCGGTGTGACGCACGCGGCGGGCGTCCAGGGCGTACGGGCCGGTGGCCCCCGCGGTCCCGGCTCCGCCCGTCCGCCCGTACCGGCGGCACCGCCCCTGGGCGTACCGCGCCAGCGGCAGACGGACCGCGGCGCGGGAGAGCGGGTCGGCAGCGGCGACGTCGCGGCCCTGCGCTCGGTCGGCGAGCTCTTCCGCACGCTGGACAACGCCTACGGCGGCGGCCACGCCCGGCAGGCCCTCGTCCGGTATCTGGAACACGAGGCCGAGCCCATGCTCCGGGGGCGCTACGGCGAGGCGACGGGCCGCCGGCTGTTCTCCGCCGCGGCCGATCTGACCCGGCTGGCGGGATGGACCTCGTACGACATCGGGGCCCACGGCCTCGCCCAGCGCTATTTCGTCCAGGCGCTGCGGCTCGCCCAGGCCGCAGGGGACCGGGCGTACGGCGCCTTCGTCCTGATCACGATGAGCCGGCAGGCGGTCTATCTGGGGCACGGCAGGGAAGCCGTCCAGCTCGCCCGCGTCGCCCAGCAGGGCATCGGATCCTCCGCGCCGCCCGTCGTCCTGGCCCTGCTGCACGCGGTCGAGGCACGCGGACACGGAGTCCTCGGCGAGGCCAGGGCCTGCGTCGCCGCGCTCGTACGGGCGGAACGCGCGCTGGGCATCTCCCGGCCAGGGGACGACGTGCCGCCCTGGGCCCGCTACTTCGACGAGGCCCAGCTCGCCGACGAGTTCGGCCACTGCCACCGGGATCTGCAGCAGTACCGTGCCGCCGCCCAGCACGCGGAGAGGTCGCTCCAGCTGCGCGCACCGGCGTACGCCCGGAGCAGGCTGTTCTGCCGAGTGGTGCTCGCCTCCGCACGGCTCGGGCTCGGCGAGCTGGACCAGGCGTGCCTGCTGGGCGCCGAGGCGGCCCAGCAGGCCGCGGAGATGCGGTCGGTGCGCGCGACGGAGTACGTACGGGACTTCGAGCGCCGTCTGGAGCCGTACCGGGACGCCGTCGCCGTACGCGGCTACCGCGACCGGGTCGCCGCGCTCGGCTGACACCGGCCTACGCGGCGGCGGGCAGCTCCGTCCCGTCCGCCGGCCCCCGGCGCACCCCCAGGTCCCTGAGGATCGCCGAGGCGGCGCGCCTGCCGGAGCGCAGGGCGCCCTGGACCGTGCTGGTGTCACGGTGGTCGCCGCACACGTACAGCCCGGCGAGCAGCCGGACCGGCCGACGCGGGTCGTGCGGCGGTGGCATGGCCGGGACGGCCTCCGGGTCATGACGGGCGGCCAGCAGTTCCCAGTCGTGGGTGGGTGTGCCGTACAGCCTGGCGAGATGGGCGCGCACCTCGCCGTCGAGGTCCGGCGGCGGCGGGCCGAGCACCGTCGAGGTGATCAGGGCCCGGCCGCGCGGGGCGCGTGAGGGGTCGACCTCGCTCATCACGGCGGTGTGCGCGACGGGCCCCGAGCGGTCCGCGTCGAGCAGCAGGCGGCCCCCGGTCGGCGGTGCCGCGACCGTGGTGTGGTGCACCACGGTCACCTGGTGGAACGCCGGAGTCCGCAGCCCCGGCAGCAGTTCGGCGGCGGCTCCCGCGCCGGTGGCCAGCAGGAGCGACCGGCAGCCGAGCTCACCGTGCTCCTTGGTCCGTACGGAGGTGATGTCGGCGGCCGTCACATGCACCCCGGTGCGCACGGTCCCGGGGGGCAGGGCGGCCGCCAGCAGCTCCGGCAGCGTCGCGGAACCGCCCGAGGGGACGCAGAGCCGGCCGCGCGCGTGATCCCGGAGGGTGAGGTCGGCCATGCGGCTCGACGTGATGAGCCCGGGGTCGCCGAGCAGCGCCGAGAGCAGGGGGCGCAGGAATCCGGCGACGACGCGCGGCGAGAGGCCGCGGGCCGAGAGTGCGTCGAGCGCGGCCCTGTCGGGCCGGGCCAGGATCCGGGACTCCGGAGTGGCGGCGAGACGGGCCAGCCAGGCACCGAGCCTGGCCTGTTCGATGGCTCCGCCCAGGGGTGCGCGAGGGGCGCTCGATCGGGAGCGCACGGCACGCAGCGCGCCCCGCGCGCTCCGTACGTCGCCGGCGCGGTACTGCCGTCCCCCGCTGTGGACGAGCACCCCGGGAGCGAAGTCCCGCAGCACCAGGCCGTCGAGCCCCGGGGTGGTGCTCAGCTCCGGATACGCCGAACTGAGCAGCGGCCCCAGATGGTCGAGCCGGAACCCGTCCACCTCGTCGGTCGCCATCCGGCCGCCGACGTGCGCCGCGGCCTCCAGGACGCTGACGCCCACTCCCGCGCTGATCAGCTGGTGGGCCGCCGAAAGGCCGGCGATCCCGGCCCCGATGATGACCACATCCGCGTGGTCTGCTGTGTGTGCCCTGAGCACGTGCCCCTCCCCGAGTCGGTGCGACTGGTGGGGGGCTATTGCCCCCAACAGGCCCCCGGAATGCCCGAGTTCGGGTCGATGCCAGGTGTATGGCCGAGAGAGGCGCAGTCGCGCGCACCCCGGGCACCGGTGCACGGGGTGCGCACGGCGGCCCGGCGCCGGGCCGCCGACGGGAGAGGCCGTGGTCAGCGCAGTGCGGAGCGGATGGCGTCGTCGATCCCGGGGAAGGCGAACACGAAGCCCGAGTCGAGAAGTTGGCCGGGCAGCACCCGCTGGCTGGCCAGGACGTCCCCGGCGAACTCTCCGAGCGCGGCCCTCAGCGCGGGCGCCGGGGCGGTGAACAGGGTCGGACGCCGCAGCACCCGCCCCATGGCGGCCGTCACCTGGCCGTTGGTGACGGGGGAGGGGCCCGTCAGATTCACCGGACCGGCCAGCGTCTCCGTGTCCAGGATGTGCCGCAGCGCCGCGATGTGGTCGTGCAACGCGATGAAGCTCCAGTACTGCCGGCCGTTGCCCATCCGCCCGCCGAGCCCCGCCTTGAACAGCGGGAAGAGCCGTCCCCAGGCCCCGCCCCGCCGGGAGACGACCAGTCCGGTCCGGGCGTGGACCGTGCGCACGCCCGCTTCCTCGGCGGGAGCCGTGGCCTCCTCCCACTCGACGCACACGGAGGGCAGGAAGCCGTCGCCGGGCGGCGCGCTCTCGTCGACGGCACGGTCCCCGGTGTCGCCGTAGAAGCCGACGGCGGACCCGGACAGCAGCACCTTCGGTGGGGTGTCCAGGGAGGCCACCGCCTCGGCGACGGCCGCGGTGCCCAGGACCCGGCTGTCCCGGATCTCCCGCTTGTAGGCCTCGGTCCACCGGTGGTCCCCGACTCCGGCGCCGGCGAGGTGGACGACGGCGTCGCAGCCGACCAGGCCCGCCACGTCGACGTACTGGCGCTTCGGGTCCCACTCCACCTCGTCGCCGGTGGCGGCAGGGCGGCGCACCAGGCGCACCACCTCGTGCCCGTCGGCGCGCAGCGAGCGCACGAGCGCCGCTCCGATGAGTCCGGACGATCCGCTGACGGCGATACGGGAACGCAGCATGGCCCCATCCTGCCCCATGGGTCACGCGGAAATGCGGCGTGGCACAGTGGTGCCATGGCCCCGTTCCCCCTGCGCCCTGTCCGCCGCGCCGTGCCCGGGGACGGCGACGCCCTCGGGGAGCTCGACCGGGCCACCTGGTCGACGCTGCACGCGGTGCAGCCGAGGCCGCAGCCGCCGTACGAACCGTTCTTCGACGAGCGGCACCGGCCCGAGGACGTGCTCGTCGCGGAGACCGACAGCCCGGGCGAGGGACCACGCCTGGCCGGGTACATCCGGATCGTCCCGCCCACCCCGCTGGCCTGCAACGCACACGTGCGGCAGATACAGGGGCTGGCGGTGGCCGAGCGGGCACGCGGGCAGGGCGTCGCGCGGGCCCTGCTGCGGGCCTCGTTCGCCGAGGCGCGGCGCCAGGGCGCGAACCGCGTCACGCTGCGCGTGCTCGGGCACAACGCTCCGGCCCGCGCGCTGTACGCCGCCGAAGGGTTCGTGGTGGAGGGCGTGCTGAGCGGTGAGTTCTTCCTGCACGGGCGCTACGTCGACGACGTGCTGATGGGCCGTCCGCTCGCTCCTTGAGCGGCCGGGGCGGCGCCTTCAGACCGCGCCGAAGCGGTTCCGGAGCGAGGGGTACCGCGCGGCCAGTACCGCGTCGTCCTCCAAGCTCACCGGGGTGCCCGCCGGCTCCGTGGGCTGGGGCGGCAGCCCCAGGTCGGGGGCGACCACCCCGGTGAGCTGCTCGTAGGCCTCGTCGGCGGCGTAGCCGAGGTCCTCGCCGTCCCCGTCGAGGTCCTCGTCGAAGTCGTCCAGCAGCTCGGCCAGGCTGTCCGGGTCGTGCACCGCGCCTTCGAAGACCTCCCGGCCCTGCCCGATCAGCCAGCATCGGAAGTAGTCGAACGCGTCGTCGCTCGCCCCGCCCAGCAGCACGGCCGCCGCGCCCCACAGGTCCCAGCTGTACGCACGGTTGTAGCGGGCCTCGAAGTGCCTGGCGAAGTCCAGCACGGAGTCGGGATCGAGCCGCACCAGCCGTTCGACGAGCAGGTCGGCGTGGTCCTCGGGGTCGCCCTCGGCGGCCTCGCGGGTGCTGTCGATGATCTCCCAGAACTCCGTCTCGTCCATCACGGGTCCAGCATCTGCCCCGACGGCGGGCGACGCACGCTCAGACACCGAAATGAGGCCTTCGGCATCACTTCCGGGCCAGTTCAGCGATAGAGCTCGCGCAGTCGTTCGGCGGTATCGGCAAAACGTTCGCGCAGGGCGGCGGGTGCGAGGACCTCCACCTCGGGCCCGAGCGCGAGGAGCTGGCTGTACGCCACCTCCTCGGACTCGACCGGCAGGACGACCGTGCGCCGGCCGTCCGCGTCCGGGCCGGCCGCCCCGGGCAGTGCCTCCTCGACGGCGGCCCGGTCCATGGCGTACGGCAGCCGCCGTACGCCTTCCTCCGACAGCCGTACGGTCACCTCGGCGCGCAGGATCGCCCGGGCGAACTGCGCGGCCCGTTCCTCCCAGAAGCGCGGCAGGTCGAAGTCCTCGTCCCGTACGAAGCGGGTCTCCGACACGGTGACGGCGGTGAACCGGTCGATCCGGTACACCCGGAAGTCCTCCCCGGCCCGGGCGCAGAGGTACCAGACCCCGGCCTTCAGGACGAGGCCGTGCGGAGCCAGCTCCCGCTCCACCTCGCCCGCCGGCCGGCGGCGGTAACGGGCCCGGACCAGCCGGTCGTCCCAGACGGCCTCCGCGACGGCGGGCAGCAGCTCGGGGGTGGCCGGATCGTGGTACCAGCCGGGGGCGTCCAGATGGAAGCGCTGGGCAGCGGTGTGCGAGGCGTCCCGGAGCGAGGGGAGCAGCGCGGCCGAGACCTTCAGCCGGGCGGCCGAAGCGGCGTCGTCGAGCCCCATCTCGCGCAGCGCGGAGGGCAGCCCGGACAGGAAGAGGGCCTCCGCCTCATGCCGGGCCAGTCCGGTGAGCCGGGTGCGGTAGCCGCCCACGAGCCGGTAGCCACCGGCCCGGCCCCGGACCGCGTACACGGGCACGCCCGCCTCGGAGAGCGCCTGGGCGTCCCGGGTCACGGTGCGCTCCGACACCTCCAGCTCCCCGGCCAGCTCGGCGGCGGTCATGGAGGGCCGGGACTGCAGGAGCAGCACCATCTTGATCAGCCGGGCAGCACGCATGCCGCCATTGTGCGTGCCCGCACCGCGCCTCCACAGGCCGCCCCGGCCCATGGAGGCGCGCGCGGGGTGGACGACCGCAGGGCGGGCTCGAAGCGAGCCCGCCCTGCGGTGTGAGAGGAGACAGCCGTCCGGCCACCCGTCCCTCAGAGGCCGTACTTCTCCCGGGCCTCCTTGACCTTCGAGGCCGGGATCTCGCCGCGGCGGGCCAGCTGGGCCAGCGCGGCGACCGCGACGGACTCGGCGTCGACACCGAAGTGGCGCCTGGCGCCCTCGCGGGTGTCGGAGAGGCCGAAGCCGTCCGTGCCCAGCGAGGACCAGTCCTGCTCCACCCACTGGCTGATCTGGTCCGGGACGGCGCGCATCCAGTCGCTGACCGCGAGGACCGGGCCCGGTGCGCCGGAGAGCGCCTGGGTCACGTAGGGCACGCGCTCCTCGCCGCGGAGCAGCGCCTCGTCGGACTCCAGCGCGTCGCGGCGCAGCTCGCCCCACGAGGTGGCGGACCAGACGTCGGCCGTGACACCCCAGTCGGCGGCCAGCAGCTCCTGGGCCTGCAGGGCCCAGTGGATCGCCGTGCCCGAACCGATCAGCTGGAGACGCGGCGCGTCCGCCGAGGCGGGCGTGCCCTCCTTGAAGCGGTACAGGCCCTTGACGATGCCCTCCTCGACGCCCTCGGGCATCGCGGGCTGCTGCTTCGGCTCGTTGTAGACCGTCAGGTAGTAGAAGACGTTCTCGGCCTCGGGGCCGTACATCCGCCGCAGACCGTCCTTGACGATCACCGCGATCTCGTACGCGAACGCCGGGTCGTAGTTGAGCGACGCCGGGTTCGTGGACGCGATCAGGTGCGAGTGGCCGTCCGCGTGCTGGAGGCCCTCACCCGTCAGGGTCGTACGGCCGGCCGTGGCGCCGACGATGAAGCCCTTGCCGAGCTGGTCGGCGAGCTGCCACATCTGGTCGCCGGTCCGCTGCCAGCCGAACATCGAGTAGAAGATGTAGAACGGGATCATCGTCTCGCCGTGCGTCGCGTACGACGTGGAGGCGGCGATGAAGTCGGCCATGGCACCGGCCTCGGTGATCCCCTCGTTGAGGATCTGGCCGTCCTTGGCCTCCTTGTAGTACATCAGCTGGTCGCGGTCGACCGGCTCGTACGTCTGGCCCATCGGCGAGTAGATGCCGGCCGAGGGGAACAGCGACTCCATACCGAAGGTACGGGCCTCGTCCGGGACGATCGGAACCCAGCGCCTGCCGGTCTCCTTGTCCCGCATCAGGTCCTTCACCAGGCGGACGAACGCCATGGTGGTGGCCATCTCCTGCTTGCCCGACCCCTTGTACAGGGCCTTGAAGGCACGCTCCTCGGGCTGCGGCAGCGCCACGGGGTGCACCCGGCGGGCGGGGGCCGGACCGCCGAGGGCGGCTCGGCGCTCCTGGAGGTAGCGGACCTCCGGGGAGTCGGCGCCCGGGTGACCGTAAGGAACCAGCCCGTCCGCGAAGGCGCTGTCCGGGATCGGGAGGCCGAGCAGCTCACGCATGCCCTTGAACTCGTCGATCGACAGCTTCTTCATCTGGTGGTTGGCGTTCTTGGACTCGAAGCCCTTGCCGAGCGTGTAGCCCTTGACCGTCTGGGCCAGGATCACCGTCGGCGCGCCCTTGTGCTCCACCGCGGCGCGGTAGGCCGCGTACACCTTGCGGGCCTCGTGGCCGCCTCGGGAGCTGTAGAAACACTCCCCGATCTTGGCGTCGCTGAGCAGTTTCGCCAGTTCGGCGAGCGCGGGCTCGGCGCCGAAGAAGTGCTCGCGGATGTAGGCCACGTCGCGCGTCGCGTACGTCTGGAACTGCGCGTCCGGCACCTCGCGCAGGCGGCGGATCAGCGCACCCGTGGTGTCCAGCTGGAACAGCTCGTCCCAGGCGTTGCCCCAGAGCGTCTTGATGACGTTCCAGCCGGCCCCGCGGAAGGCGCCCTCCAGCTCCTGGACCACGCGGAAGTTGGCGCGGACCGGGCCGTCGAGGCGCTGCAGGTTGCAGTTGATGACGAAGGTCAGGTTGTCGAGCTGCTCACGGGCCGCGAGGGCGAGGGCGGCGGTCGACTCGGGCTCGTCCATCTCGCCGTCGCCCAGGAAGGCCCAGACGTGCGAGTTCGACGTGTCCTTGATGTTGCGGTTGGCCAGATAGCGGTTGAAGCGGGCCTGGTAGATCGCCGAGAGCGGGCCGAGGCCCATCGACACGGTGGGGAACTCCCACAGCCAGGGCAGTCGCCGGGGGTGCGGGTAGGACGGCAGGCCGTCGCCACCGGACTCCTGGCGGAAGTTGTCGAGCTGCTGCTCGCTGAGGCGGCCGTCGAGGAAGGCGCGGGCGTAGATGCCGGGCGAGGCGTGGCCCTGGATGTAGAGCTGGTCGCCGGAGCCGTCACCTTCCTTGCCGCGGAAGAAGTGGTTGAAGCCCGTCTCGTACAGCCAGGCCGCCGAGGCGAACGTGGCGATGTGGCCGCCGACGCCGTACCGGGCGCCACGGGTGACCATCGCGGCCGCGTTCCAGCGGTTCCACGCGGTGATCTTCGATTCCATCTCCAGGTCGCCGTCGAACGCGGGCTCGGCGGAGGTGGGGATGGTGTTGACGTAATCGCTCTCCAGCAGCTTGGGCAGCGCGATGCCGGCGCCCTCAGCGTGCTGGAGCGAACGCCGCATCAGGTACGCGGCGCGGTGCGGGCCCGCGGCCTTGGTGACGGCGTCGAGGGAAGCCGCCCATTCGGCGGTCTCCTCGGGGTCGCGGTCCGGGAGCTGGTCGAGCTCGCTCGGAAGCTTTGCTACGGGGTCGGTCATGATCGCCGCCTTCCGGAGTGGGAGGGGGTGGAGAAGTCCCTGGCTGGCAGGACAGGGCGATGGGGCCGGTGGGCCCGCGGATGAACTGTAAGTCTCCGATCGATGATCGATCAAAGGGTGAAGAGTAAAACTTCTCGATATGAAGAAAAGTGGCATGCGGTGCCGCGAAATGGGGCACGGGGTGACGGGACCAAGGGGGTGAAACGGGCACCGACCTGCACGGCAGAGCGGGCCGCACCGCAGATGGGCGCCTGCTCGTGCCCGGTCTCAGGCGCGTGGCGCGCAGCCCAGGACGTGCTCCTTCACCAGCACGGCGATCTGTGGGTCCCGCCGCAGGAACGCCTCGATGAGCGCCTGGTGCTCCTCGGCGTACGACTTCTGCACGGTGCCCAGCCAGCGGATCGACAGGGCCGTGAACACCTCGATGCCCAGTCCCTCCCAGGTGTGCAGCAGCACGGCGTTCCCGGCCGCCCGCACCATCTCCCGGTGGAAGCCCACCGTGTGCCGCACCTGCGCCTCGCCGTCGGCCAGCCGGTCCGCCTCGTACAGCGCCGCCACGTGCGGGGTGAGCGCCGAGCAGTCCTGGCCGAGTGCCGGGGCGGCCAGCTCCGCCGCGATCTGCTCGAGCCCGGCCCGTACGGGGTAGCTCTCCTCCAGATCGGCCGCGGTGAGATTGCGTACCCGGACGCCCTTGTTGGGCGCCGACTCGATCAGCCGCAGCGTCTCCAGCTCGCGCAGCGCCTCGCGCACGGGAGTCTGGCTGACCTCCAGCTCGGTGGCGATACGGCGCTCCACGATCCGCTCGCCCGGCTTCCAGCGCCCGCTGACTATTCCTTCCACGATGTGCTCGCGGATCTGTTCGCGCAGCGAGTGGACGACGGGCGGGGTCATGGGGGGCTCCTTCGGGGCGAACCGGTACTGCCGGCGCCGACACGGCGGCCGGAGACGACCGGCGGTGTCTAGACAATACGGCGGCGCCCCCGTTCGGAAGGGTTCCGAACGGGGGCGCCGCTGGTGAGGCTGGTTACAGCTGGAGGATCAGAGGCCGAGCTCGACCTCGAACTCGCCGGCCTCGAGGATCGCCTTGACCGTCGTCAGGTAGCGGGCGGCGTCCGCGCCGTCCACCAGACGGTGGTCGTAGGAGAGCGAGAGGAACGTCATGTCGCGGACACCGATGACGGTGCCCTCCTCGGTCTCGATGACCGCCGGACGCTTGACGGTGGCACCGATGCCCAGGATGGCCGCCTGGTTCGGCGGCACGATGACGGTGTCGAACAGCGCACCGCGCGAACCGGTGTTGCTGATGGTGAAGGTCGCACCCGACATGTCGTCCGGGGTGAGGCCGCCACCGCGGGCCTTGCCGGCCAGCTCGGCGGTCTTCTTCGAGATGCCGGCGATGTTCAGGTCGCCCGCACCCTTGATGACCGGGGTCATCAGACCCTTATCGGCGTCCACGGCGATGCCGATGTTCTCCGAGTCGAAGTACGTGATCGTGCCTTCGTCCTCGTTGATCCGGGCGTTGACGACCGGGTGGGCCTTCAGCGCCTGGGCGGCGGCCTTGACGTAGAACGGCATCGGGGAGAGCTTGACGCCCTCACGGGCCGCGAAGCCGTCCTTCGCCTTGTTCCGCAGCTTCATCAGCTTGGTGACGTCGACCTCGACGACCGAGGTCAGCTGGGCCTGCGAGTGCAGCGCCTTCATCATGTTGTCGCCGATGACCTTGCGCATGCGGGTCATCTTGACCGTCTGACCGCGCAGCGGGGACGCCTCGAGCTTCGGCGCGGCCTTGGCTGCCGGGGCGGCGGCGGCCGGAGCCGGAGCTGCGGCGGCGGCCTTGGCGGCCTCCGCGGCGGCCACTACGTCCTGCTTGCGGATACGGCCACCGACGCCGGTGCCCTTCACCGCGCCCAGGTCGACGCCGTTCTCGGCGGCGAGCTTGCGGACCAGCGGCGTGACGTACGCGCCGTCGTCACCGGAGGGCGCGGCCGGAGCTGCGGCAGCCGGTGCCGGGGCGGCCGGCGCGGCCTGAGCCGGTGCCGGGGCGGGAGCCGCAGGTGCGACCGGAGCCGGAGCGGCGGGTGCGGCCGGGGCGGGAGCCGGAGCCGCGGGTGCGGCCGGGGCGGGTGCCGGGGCGGCGGGTGCGGCCGGGGCGGGTGCCGGGGCCGCGGCGGGGGCCGGGGCGGCCGGAGCCGGAGCGGCGGCCGGGGCAGCGCCCGGAGCACCGATGACGGCCAGCTTGGCGCCGACCTCGGCGGTCTCGTCCTCGCCGACGACGATCTCCAGCAGCACACCGGCGACCGGTGCGGGGATCTCGGTGTCGACCTTGTCCGTGGAGACCTCGAGCAGCGGCTCGTCCTCCGCGACCTCCTCGCCGACCTCCTTCAGCCAGCGGGTGACGGTGCCCTCGGTGACGCTCTCGCCGAGCGCCGGAAGGGTGACGTCGGTGCCGGAGGCACCACCGGCCGGAGCGGCGGCGGGAGCCTCGGCGGCAGGGGCCTCGGCGGCGGGCGCCGGAGCCTCCTGGGCAGGTGCGGCGGCGGGAGCCTCGGCAGCGGGTGCCTCGGCAGCCGGAGCCTCGGCGGCGGCGGGCGCGCCCGAGCCGTCGTCGATGATCGCCAGCTCGGCGCCGACCTCGACGGTCTCGTCCTCGGCGACCTTGATGGACGAGAGCACGCCGGAGGCGGGCGCGGGGATCTCGGTGTCGACCTTGTCGGTCGAGACCTCGAGCAGCGGCTCGTCGGCCTCGACGCGCTCGCCCTCGGCCTTCAGCCAACGGGTGACAGTGCCCTCGGTGACGCTCTCGCCGAGCGCCGGAAGGGTTACGGAAACCGACATGGTTTCAGTTGCTCCTTACGAATGTGCGGAAGTGGTCGGTCGTCCCCGGGACTGGATCAGTCGTGGGAGTGGAGAGGCTTGCCGGCCAGGGCCAGGTGGGCCTCGCCCATCGCCTCGTTCTGCGTCGGGTGGGCGTGGATGAGCTGCGCGACCTCGGCCGGCAGCGCCTCCCAGTTGTAGATCAGCTGGGCTTCGCCGACCTGCTCGCCCATACGGTCACCGACCATGTGGACGCCGACCACGGCACCGTCCTTGACCTGGACGAGCTTGATCTCGCCCGCGGTCTTCAGGATCTTGCTCTTGCCGTTGCCCGCGAGGTTGTACTTGAGGGCGACGACCTTGTCCGCACCGTAGATCTCCTTGGCCTTGGCCTCGGTGATACCGACGGAGGCGACCTCGGGGTGGCAGTACGTCACCTTCGGCACGCCGTCGTAGTCGACCGGAACGGTCTTGAGGCCGGCCAGACGCTCCGCCACCAGGATGCCCTCGGCGAAGCCGACGTGCGCGAGCTGGAGGGTCGGGACCAGGTCACCGACGGCCGAGATCGTCGGGACGTTGGTCTGCATGTACTCGTCGACGAGGACGTAGCCGCGGTCCATCGCGACGCCGGCCTCCTCGTAGCCCAGACCCTGCGAGACGGGGCCGCGGCCGATCGCGACCAGCAGCACCTCCGCCTCGAAGGTCTTGCCGTCGGCGAGGGAGACCTTCACGCCGTCCTGCGTGTACTCGGCCTTGTCGAAGAAGGTGCCGAGGTTGAACTTGATGCCGCGCTTGCGGAAGGCGCGCTCAAGAAGCTTGGAGCTGTTCTCGTCCTCGACCGGGACCAGGTGCTTCAGACCCTCGACGATGGTGACGTCGGTGCCGAAGGACTTCCACGCCGAGGCGAACTCGACGCCGATGACGCCGCCGCCCAGGACGATCGCGGACTTCGGCACACGGTCCAGCTTCAGCGCGTGGTCCGAGGAGATGACGCGGTTGCCGTCGATCTCCAGGCCGGGCAGCGACTTCGGCACGGAGCCGGTCGCCAGGAGCACGTGGCGGCCCTGGACGCGCTGCCCGTTCACATCCACCGAGGTGGGCGACGAGAGCCGGCCCTCACCCTCGATGTAGTGCACCTTGCGCGAGGCGATGAGGCCCTGCAGGCCCTTGTACAGGCCCGAGATCACGTCGTCCTTGTACGCGTGGACGGCCTCCATGTCGATGCCCTCGAAGGTGGCCTTCACGCCGAACTGCTCGGCCTCGCGGGCCTGGTCGGCGATCTCGCCGGCGTGCAGCAGCGCCTTCGTGGGGATGCAGCCGTTGTGCAGGCAGGTGCCGCCGACCTTGCCCTTCTCGATCAGTGCGACGTCCAGGCCCAGCTGAGCTCCGCGCAGGGCCGCGGCGTAACCGCCGCTACCACCGCCGAGGATCACTAGGTCGAAAACGGTGCTGGCGTCGTTCGCCACGTCACGTCCTCCATGCATGTGCGCCGTATGCCGGGCCCCGTCGCTGGGGTGTGACCGGCCGGTCGGCTGGTGTTCGGCCGCTTGCGTTATTCGGCCCTGTGGTGGGGGCCCTGTCCTGCCGAGAACCCATCTTCGCACTTGTTGCGGGCGAACGAGACGCGGGCCCCCGCTCCGGGCCGGACGAAGATCCTGGCCGGGTGGTTACCGGTGTGCGCAGATTTCCGGAAAAACGCCGGTCGGAGCCACCGGAGTGAACGCTTACGGCCCCGGACGTATGCCCGGGGCCGTCCACGCCGTGAGTGGACCTGGCGCGCGGGGTCCACGCGTGGGCCCCGGCTCCGGGACTCAGCCGAGGTCGCCGTCCGCGGTGCGCTCCGCCAGCCGCACCAGGGTGCGGACCGCGGAACCGGTGCCGCCCTTGGGCGTGTAGCCGTACGGCGCGCCCTCGTGGAAGGCCGGGCCGGCGATGTCCAGGTGCGCCCAGGCGATGCCCTCGCCCACGAACTCCTGCAGGAAGAGACCGGCCACCAGGCCGCCGCCCATCCGCTCGCCCATGTTGGCGATGTCGGCGGTCGGGGAGTCCATGCCCTTGCGCAGGTCGGCGGGGAGCGGCATCGGCCAGGAGGCCTCGCCGACCTCCTGGGCGATCTCGTGGATCGACGTACGGAAGGCGTCGTCGTTGGCCATCACGCCGAAGGTGCGGTTGCCGAGGGCCAGGACCATCGCGCCCGTCAGGGTCGCCACGTCGACGATCGCGTCCGGCTTCTCCTCGGAGGCGCGGGTCAGCGCGTCGGCGAGGACCAGGCGGCCCTCCGCGTCGGTGTTGAGGACCTCGACGGTCTTGCCGCTGTACATGCGCAGCACGTCACCGGGGCGGGTGGCGTTGCCGGACGGCATGTTCTCGGCGAGGGCCAGCCAGCCGGTGACGTTGACCCGGAGGCCGAGGCGGGAGGCGGAGACGACGGCGGCGAACACGGCGGCGGCACCGCTCATGTCGCACTTCATCGTCTCGTTGTGCCCGGCCGGCTTGAGCGAGATGCCGCCCGAGTCGTAGGTGATGCCCTTGCCGACCAGGGCGAGCGTCTTCTCCGCCTTGGGGTGGGTGTAGGACAGCTTGACCAGGCGCGGGCCGTGCGTGGAGCCCTGACCGACGCCGAGCAGACCGCCGAAGCCGCCCTTGACGAGCGCCTTCTCGTCCAGGACCTGCACCTTGACGCCGTGCTCCTTGCCGACCGCGGTGGCCACGGCGGCGAAGGACTCGGGGTACAGGTCGTTCGGCGGGGTGTTGATCAGGTCACGGGCCCGGTTGATCTCCTCGGTGACCGCGACGGCGCGCTCGGCGGCCGCCTTGAAGGCCTTGTCGCGAGGCTTGGCACCGAGCAGGGCGATCTCGGCGAGCGGAAGCTTCGCGTCGGACTTGGCGCCCTTGGGAGCGAGCTTGTTCTCGCCGCCCTGGTAGGCGGTGAAGGCGTACGCGCCCAGCAGGGCGCCCTCCGCGATGGCCCCGGCGTCCTCGGCGGACTCCGTCGGCAGCGCGAAACCGGCCTTCTTCGAACCCTTCAGCGCACGTGCGGCGCTGCCCGCGGCCCGGCGCAGCGCCTCGGCGTCGTACGCGTCACCCTTCGCCGGGGCCGGGCCGAGCCCGACCGCGATGACGACGGGGGCCTTGAGACCGGACGGGGCGGGGAGCTTGGTCACCTCGCCCTCGGCACCGGAGGCGCCCAGGGTTACCAGGACGGTGGCGAGCTTGCCGTCGAACGCCTTGTCCACGGCCTCGGCGCCCGGTGCGACGACCAGGGCCCCGGACTTGGACCCGGCGCCCTTGGCGACACCGACGACGAGTGCGTCGGCGCGCAGCGTCGCCGCACCTGAGGTGCTGAGAGTGAGAGCAGTCACGGTGGTGAATTCTCGCTTCCGTTGAGTGATGTGCCGGTCGAGGGGTGGGCCGACCGTGCCCGGCGCATCGTAGATGTCGCCGCAATGCGCCGCTGACGAGCCTACGCGCGCCCGTGTCCCCGGCTCACGGGGGCGGGCCGTCCGGGTACGGCCCCAGGGTCTCGGGCTTCGGTCCTAGCTCAGCGACAGCGCCAGCAGGGCCACCGTGCCGGCCGTCTCCTCCAGCGCACCGAACACGTCGCCCGTCACCCCGCCGAAGCGCCGGACACAGTGACGCAGCATCAGTTCTGAGGCCCCCAGGCCCGCCAGGGCGGCGAGGGCGAGGTGCGGCGCGGAGCCGTAGCCGCCCAGCAGCGCGCCCGCCCCCGCGCAGCACACGACCACCGCGCCGGCCACGGCCGCCGCGCCGCCGGGCGGGACGGTGCCCGCGACCGCCGCGCCGAGGCCCTCCGGCCGGGCGGGCGGGACGCCGCGCCGCGAGGCCAGTGTGAGCGCGAGCCGGGCCGTGACGGCGGCGGCGACCGTGCCCAGGGCGCCGTCCGCCCAGCCGCGGCCGTACAGCTCGTGGAGAGCCGCGACCTGCGCCAGCAGCACGAACAGCAGGGTGATCACACCGAACGGGCCGATGTCCGACTGCTTCATGATCCGTAGCGCGTCTGCGGCGGGCTTGGCGCTGCCCAGCCCGTCGGCGGTGTCCGCGAGACCGTCCAGGTGCAGCCCACGGGTCAGCGCGGCGGGGAGGGCGGCGGAGGCGACCGCCGCCATCAGGGGCCCCGACCCGCCGAGCAGGAACAGCACTCCGGGGACGGCCGCGAGCAGCCCCACGGCGAGTCCGGCGAGCGGGGCGCACAGCATGCCGGCGCGAGCGGTCCCACGGTCCCAGCGGGAGACGCGGACGGGGAGCGCGGTCAGGGTGCCGAAGGCGAATCGCAGGCCGTGGCTGTTCAGGGAGGTCACCGCGCGCAGGCTAGCCGGTGCGGCAGCGCGTCAGATTGGGCAAAGTAACCCAAAAGCCGCGAAGGCGGTTCCACGGGCGGAGGTGGCATGGGTCACTGGTTCCATCACGACATCGTCGAGCCGGGCAAACTCCCGCTGCTGCTCGCCCTGAGCGCCTTCGTGCTGACCTTCGCCATCACCCGGATGATCACCCGGATGATCAGGGCCGGGAAGGGGCCGTTCCGCAACATCGCGCCCGGCGGTGTGCACGTCCACCACGTGGTGCCCGGTGTCGTGCTCACGGTGGTCGGCGGCTTCGGGGCGGTCGCCTGCGGTCAGCGCGGTGTCGCAGCCGGGATCCTCGCGGTGGTCTTCGGGATGGGGGCCGGCCTGGTCCTCGACGAGTTCGCGCTGATCCTCCACCTCGACGACGTGTACTGGACCGAGGAGGGCCGCCAGAGCGTGGAGGTCGTCGTCCTCACCGCCTCGCTCGTCCTGCTCGTGCTCGCCGGCTTCGCACCGCTGGGCGTGGACCAGCTGAGCGGAGAGCAGCAGCAGAACCGGCTGGGGGTCGTCCTGACCTACGTCCTCAACTTCGGCTTCGTGCTGATCGCCCTGTTCAAGGGCAAGGCCCGGATGGCGGTGATCGGCACCCTCGTCCCGTTCATCGCGATGATCGGCGCGCTCCGGCTGGCGCGGCCGGCCTCGCCGTGGGCGAAGCGGTTCTACCGCCGCCGCCACCGGGCCCGCGCCAAGGCGGTGCTGAGGGCGTACCACCACGATGTGCGCTGGGCGCGGCCGCGACGCAGGTTCCAGGACCTGATCGGCGGGGCCCCGGACAGGACCCCGCTGCCGGGTCCCCGCCCGGGCGACGGAACCTGAGGCACCGCCGCCGGGCTCCGGCGGCGGTGCCTCAGATGCTCAGGCCGTCGTGTCCGCGGGCGCCGTGTCCTCGGACGGCTCCTCCGCTGCCTCTGCTGGCTCAGCTTCCTTCTCGGCGGGCTCCGGTGCGCGCTCGGGCAGTTCCGCCGCCAGCGCGGCCGCGGCCTGGACGAGCGGCAGCGCCAGCAGGGCCCCGCTTCCCTCACCCACCGTCACCCCGTGCTCCAGCAGCGGGGTCAGCGCCATCCGGTCCAGCGCCTTCAGCTGCGCCGGCTCCCCGCTGAGCTGACCCGCCAGCCACCAGTCCGGGGCCCGGAACGCCGCCCGCTGGGCCACCAGCGCACAGGCCGCCGAGACCACGCCGTCCAGCACCACGGGCATCCGGCGCACCGCGCTCTGCAGCAGGAATCCCGTCATGGCCGCGAGGTCCGCGCCGCCCACGGTGGCCAGCAGCTCCAACTGGTCACCGAGGACCGGCCGGGCCCGCCGCAGCGCGTCCCGGATCGCCGCGCACTTGCGCATCCACGCCAGGTCGTCGATGCCCGCACCGCCGCGTCCGGTGACCACCGAGGCGTCCGTGCCGCACAGCGCGGCGATCAGCGTCGAGGCCGCCGTCGTACCGCCGACACTCAGATCACCCAGCACCACGAGATCCGTGCCGGAGTCGGCCTCCTCGTCGGCGACGCGCATCCCGAGCCGTACGGCCTGCTCGGCCTCCTCGGCCGTCAGCGCGTCCTCGACGTCGATCCGGCCGCTGCCGCGCCGCACCCGGTGGCGTACGACGGCCTCGGGCAGCAGCTCCGGGTCGCAGTCCAGGCCGGCGTCCACGATCCGCACGGGGACGGAGAAGCGGCGGGCCAGCACGGCGACGGGGCTCGCGCCGTCCAGCGCCGCGCGTACCAGCTCGTGCGCGGTCCCGGCAGCCCGGCCGGACACCTCCAGCTCCGCCACGCCGTGGTCACCGGCGAACAGCACGACGCGCGGCCGCTCGATCGCCCTGACGGGGACCGACTGCTGGGCTGCCGACAGCCATTCACCCAGCTCGTCGAGCCGCCCGAGTGCGCCGACGGGAACGGTGAGCCGCTCCCGTCGTTCCTCGGCATCACGCCGTACGCCCCCGTCGGGGCGTTCGATCAGGTCGGAGAAGTCGTCCAGATTCACGGGGATCTGCCTCGCGGGTCGTCACAGGGTGGGCAGGAACCCGCCGGAGGGCTCCTGCCCGGAACAGTACCCGGCACCGTCTCCCGCGCCCCTGGCCCGCACCCGCCCGCGGCTCAGCCCCGCAGTACCAGCGCCTGCCCGGCCACGACCAGCAGCACCTGCTCGCACTCGGCGGCGAACGCGGCGTTCAGACGTCCCAGTTCGTCGCGGAAACGCCGCCCGGAGGCCGTCGCCGGGACCACGCCCGAGCCGGTCTCGTTGGTCACGGCGACGACCGTACGACGTGTCCCGCGCACCGCGCGGACCAGCTCGGCGACCCGTTCGCGGAGCTTCTCCGCCCCGCCGTCCGCCCACCGGCCGTCGTCCCACGCGCCGACCCGGTCCATCGCGTCCGTCAGCCACAGCGACAGGCAGTCGATCAGCAGCGGCGGACCGTCCTCCTCCAGCAGGCCCGTCAGTTCGCAGGTCTCCTCGGTGCGCCACGCGGCGGGCCGGCGCTCCCGGTGCAGCCCGATCCGGGCCTCCCACTCCGCGTCGCCCTCGCGGCGCCCGCCCGTGGCCACGTACACCACCTCGGGGAAGGTCTCCAGGCGCTGCTCGGCCTCCACCGACTTCCCCGAACGGGCCCCGCCGGTGACCAGCGTGCGGCGGGGCACCTCGGATGCGGCGTGGTACGCGCCCACCGGCAGCGTCGTCCCGTCCGGTACGGCCCGCGCCCCGCCGGCCGCGAGCCGGCGGTCCAGCTCGGCGCCGGGCGGCGCGTCGTGGTCCAGGTGGACGGCGATCACCTCGGTGGTGGGCCCGACGGCCTCGACGGCGCGCAGTCTGGCCACGGCGTCCGGACGCGCGACCACATCGCACACGACCATGTCGTACGGGTCCGTCACCCGGTCGGCCAGACCGGCGGGGGAGGCCCCGGGCGGCAGGTAGAGCAGGCGTTCACCTTCCGGTGACGTCACCTCGTAACCGGTGCCGGGCGCGTCCATCGCCACGGCCCGGATCCGGTGCCCGCTGATCAGTGTCAGCTCCTGGCCGTCCGGGACACGCCCCGCCGGCGGGAGCGAGGCGGGCAGCTCCATCGCGGGACCGTCATGGGGGTGGGTCAGCAGCACCTGCCGTACGGCGGCGAGGGAACGGCCCGCGCGGGCGGCGGCGAACACGGCGCCCGGGGTGAGGTCCAGCAACAGCGCGTCGTCCACGAGCAGCGCGGTCGCGGCACGTGCCCCGGCACCGCGGGAGGACGCGCAGACGGCGCAGGGGCAGTCGGGCCGCGGCAGCCCGTCGGGGGCTCCGGTGCCGAGCAGTGTCAGTTCCACGCTCTGATCCTCCCGTGTCCATCCACCACCTGCGCGCCCGGGACACCCACTAGTCTTCGGGGAGCAACGTGACCCAGGAGGCGGACATGGCGTGGACGTGGCGGTTCGAGAAGTCCGACGGTACGGAGACGGAGCCGGCGCTGCAGCCGGAGGAGTTCACGACCCAGGGCGACGCGGAGTCCTGGATCGGTGAGTTCTGGAAGGAGCTCCTCGAGGGCGGCGCGGACCAGGTGACGCTCTTCGAGGACGCGACGAAGATCTACGGCCCGATGAGCCTCCAGGCCGACTGAGGCCCGCAGGCCCGCCCGGACGGCGTCCGGGCGGGCCACCACCCCGTGCCCGGACCGCCCCTGACCGGCTCTCAGATCTCGCCCAGGGTGACTCCGGCGGTCTTCGCCGTGTCACCTCGCGTGTACGTCACCCTGACCTCCTGGCCCGGCTTGTCGCCCGCAAGGGCCTCCGAGAGCGAGGTGATCGTCGTGATCCGGGTGTCGCCGATCCGGGTGATGATGTCCCCGGCGCGCAGGCCGGCCTTCTCCGCGGCTCCGCCCTTCTCGACGCTGACGATCGCGACACCGGCGGGCCGGTACGCGTCGTCGACGACGGTGCGGCCCGTGATGTTCAGCGCCGCCCGGCCCGAGTCGGTGACCTTTCCCGACTCGATGATCTGGTCGGCGACCGTCCGCACCATGGAGACGGGGATGGCGAACCCGATCCCGGGTGCCGCGCTGTCGCCCAGCTGGGGGTCCGTCGCCGCGAGGGTCGGGATGCCGATCACCTCGCTGTCGAGGTTCACCAGGGCGCCACCGCTGTTGCCCGGGTTGATCGCCGCCGAGGTCTGCACCATGTCGGCGAGCGTCGCCCCGGTGCCGCCGCCCGAGCTGCTCTCGCTGACGGTCCGCCCCACGGCCGAGACGATGCCCTGGGTGACACTGCTGGACAGGCCGAGCGGTGAGCCCATCGCCAGGACGATCTGCCCCACCTCGACCTCGTCGGTGTCCCCGAACTCCGCGGCCCGCAGCCCGTCGGGGAGGTCGTCGAGCCTGATGACGGCCAGGTCCTGTTCCGGATAGGAGGAGACCAGGGACGCCTTGAGCACCTTCTCGCCCGTGGCGACGCTCACGTCGAAGCTCTTCTCGTCGCCCACGACATGGGCGTTCGTGACGATATGGCCCTTGTCGTCGTAGACGATGCCCGACCCGAGCCCGTCCCCGGCGCCGATCTGCACGACGGAGGGCAGCACGTCCTTGATGACGGCCTGGTACCGATCCTCCAGGTCGCCGGCGGCCGGTGACACCGCGGCCTGCTGGGCCGGGGCGGCCGACGGGGCGGGGCCCGGCCCGGCGCAGCCGCCTGCCAAGGTGATCGCGCAGACTCCGGCGGCCAGGGGCGTGAGCGAGCGGCGTACCCGGCTGGAGGAAGGGGTTGCGTCCATGCCCGGAGTATCGCCAGGGCCCGCCGTGGACGGCCTGCGCTGGTGGTCCGATCAGGCGTACGACCGCGTGCCCGTACCGATCGGGCGTACGGCCGAGACGGCGTCAGCCGCGTACGCCGCACAGATGCAGCAGCGCGGCCACCCCGCGGTACGGATCGGTCCGGCCCGCCCGGTCCTCGGCGGCGAACACGCGCGCCAGCTCCTCGGGGCCCGGCAGTTCCACCTCGTTGCTCACGTTGTCCGTGAAGACCCGTACGCCGTACCAGGCGTGCAGCGGGGCGGCGATCCCCCCGAGGGTGGCCCGCAGTACCTCGAGCCGGTCCGCCCGGACGTCGAGGCCGAGCCTGTTGGTGTACGTGTCCGTGTCGAACGCGGCGAGAGCCGCGCCGAAGGCACCGGCCGTTCCCGGCCGCATCGCCAGCGCGTCCGCGTTCCGCACGAGCAGCGAGAGCAGCCCGCCGGGGGCCAGCACCCGAGCCAGGCCGGCCAGCAGCGCGTCCGGCTCGGAGACGTACATCAGCACGCCGTGGCAGAGCACCACGTCGAAGCTGCCGGGCGGGAAGTGCACCCCGGTGTCACGGCCGTCGCCCTCGATGAGGCGCACCCGCTCCCGGATGCCCTCGGGCTCGCCCGCCAGGGAATCCCTGGCCGACCGCAGCATCTCGCCGTCGGACTCGAGGCCCGTCACGGAATGCCCGGCCCGCGCCAGACGCAGGGCCTGGGTGCCCTGGCCCATGCCGACGTCGAGCACCCGCAGCCGCTGCCCCACGGGGAAGCGCGCGGCTATCTGCTCGTCGAGCTGCCGGGCGACGAGCTCCTGGCGGACCGTGTTGCGCAGTCCGCCGAGCCCGCCGAGCCACTGGGACGAGACCCCCGTGAAGCCGGAGGTCTCCGTGCTCAGGGCCGCTCTCCCCGCTTGACCTGCGGCTTCGGAAGCCGCAGCCGGCGCATCTGGAGCGTGCGCATCAGGCCGTAGGCCACCGCGCCGCGCTTCGGGGTGTCCGGGAAGCGCCGGGCCAGCTGCTTCTTGAGACGGAACCCGAGGCCGATGGAGTCCACGACGATCAGCACGATCACGCCGAGCCAGAGCAGCAGCGAGATGTTCTGGATGTTCTGGACCTGGATCACGCTGAGGATCAGGATGATCACCGCGAGCGGAAGGAAATATTCCGCGATGCAGAAGCGCGAGTCCACGAAGTCACGGACATAGCGGCGCACGGGCCCCTTGTCGCGTGCGGGCAGGTAGCGCTCGTCGCCCGACGCGAGCGCCTCCCGCTGCCGGGCCATGTCCGCTCGACGCGCTTCGCGCTGGCGCTTCGCGGCCTCCTTGCGATCGGTCGGCGTGCCGCTGGAGGCACGTCGGCGCTGCGTCTGGGCCTCGCTGCGCTTGGGGGTGGGGCGACCCTTGGGAGCCTGAGGGTCGCGGGGCTGCTTGGAGAGGTCCGCCGTCACCTTGCCGGTGGGGGCCTTCTCTTCCTTGGAACGGCTACGGAACACAAAACCCAAGGGTACGGGGTCGGCCGTCGGTACCGGGGACCGGCCGGGAACGATCCGGCAACGGCCTGCGTCCTGAAAAGTGTCCCGACAGGGGCAGAACGGACGTTGCCGACGCTTTCCCTGATGTCCGCCTACTCCCTGGGCGGGAGTGGTCACGGGTGGCAGTCGTCCTTGGGTAGGAGCACATCCACGTCCGAACAGTGCGGTAATAGAGACAGGGCCCGTACTGTGGGTTCTGTTGGAGTGCTGGAGCTCAGTCCGTCAGAAGGGGGCGCGCGAAGCCCATGAGCGGTGTCATGAAGCGTATGGGAATGATCTTCCGCGCGAAGGCAAACAAGGCCCTTGACCGGGCCGAAGATCCGCGCGAGACCCTCGATTACTCGTACCAGAAGCAGCTCGAGCTGCTTCAGAAGGTACGCCGCGGCGTCGCCGATGTGGCGACCTCGCGCAAGCGGCTGGAGCTGCAGCTGAATCAGCTGCAGGGACAGTCGTCCAAGCTGGAGGACCAGGGCCGCAAGGCACTCGCGCTCGGCCGCGAGGACCTGGCCCGCGAGGCGCTGTCGAGGCGCGCCGCCCTCCAGCAGCAGGTCACCGACCTGGAGACGCAGCACCAGACGCTGCAGGGCGAGGAAGAGAAACTCACTCTCGCGGCTCAGCGTCTGCAGGCCAAGGTCGACGCCTTCCGGACGAAGAAGGAGACCATCAAGGCCACCTACACCGCGGCCCAGGCCCAGACCCGGATCGGCGAGGCGTTTTCCGGCATCTCCGAGGAGATGGGCGACGTCGGCCTGGCGATCCAGCGCGCCGAGGACAAGACCCAGCAGCTCCAGGCACGTGCGGGAGCCATCGACGAGCTGCTGGCCTCCGGAGCGCTCGACGACGCGTCCGGCACGGCGAAGGACGACATCGCCGCCGAGCTGGACCGGATCTCCGGTGGTACGGATGTAGAGCTGGAACTGCAGCGCATGAAGGCCGAGCTGGCCGGCGGTTCCGCCGGGCAGCAGCAGGCCATCGAGGGCGGAGCCGAGGGTGCGGCACCGCAGTCGCAGCAGTCCCCGCACAAGTTCGACAAGCAGTGAGGGCGGCGTCATGATCGTACGGATCATGGGGGAGGGCCAGGTCGAACTGGCCGACAGTCATGTCGCCGAGCTGAACAAGCTCGACGACATCCTCCTCGCGGAGATGGAGAGCGGTGACGGACCAGGCTTCCGCGCCACGCTCCACGCGCTTCTGGAGAAGGTGCGCGAGCTCGGCTCGCCGCTCCCCGACGACTCCCTGGAGCCGTCCGAACTGATCCTGCCGTCACCCGACGCCACGCTCGAAGAAGTGCGCTCCATGCTCCGTGACGACGGGCTGATCCCCGGCTGACCGGGCGCGCCCGCTCCACGCTCCCCACGATGCCCCGCTCCGGTCCGGCCGGCGCGGGGCATCGTGCCGCGCCCACGTACCCTGACGCGGCTCCGCCGCCGTCCCGGACCGCCCGTCGACGACACGCCGTACCGTAGCTCGACGTGACCCCCCTCGGAACCGGGCTCGCGCGCCCCCGCCGCTGGCTGCGAGGCCATCCCCTCGCGTTCGACGCCGGCCTCGCGGTGGCCGTGCTCGCCTGCATGATCTGCGCGTCGTTCGCCGAGCCGAACCCGGGCCACGGGCCCGTCTTCGGAGCCCGGGTGCCCGAACCGTCGAGCGTGCTGCTGATGGTGCTCGGAGCCGGGGCTCTCGTCCTGCGCCGGCGCAGGCCCCTGACGGTACTCGCCGTGACCGGGCTGCTGTCCGTCGCCGAGTTCGTGCTCATGGACCCGCCCGCCCCGGTGGTGATGAGCGCGGTCATCGCGCTCTTCACCGTCGCGGCCAGCACCGACCGCCCCACCACCTGGCGGGTCGGTCTGCTGACCACGGGGGTACTGGGCATGGCCGCGATGGTGGACGGCTCGACCCCCTGGTACAGCCAGGAGAACCTCGGTGTCCTCGCCTGGACCGGCCTGGCCGGTGCCGCCGGCGACGCGGTACGCAGCAGACGCGCGTTCATCCACGCGATCAGGGAACGGGCCGAACGCGCGGAGCGCACCCGCGAGGAGGAGGCCCGCCGCAGGGTCGCCGAGGAACGGCTGCGGATCGCCCGCGACCTGCACGACGTCGTCGCCCACCACATCGCCCTGGTCAACGTCCAGGCCGGGGTCGCGGCCCATGTCATGGACAAGCGCCCCGACCAGGCGAAGGAGGCGCTCGCCCACGTACGGGAGGCCAGCCGCTCCGCCCTCAACGAACTGCGGACCACGGTCGGGCTGCTGCGCCAGTCCGGCGATCCGGAGGCGCCCACGGAACCGGCCCCGGGGCTCGCCGTCCTCGACACCCTGGTCGACACCTTCCGTAACGCCGGGCTTCCCGTCGAGGTGGCCCGCACCGACCCGGACAGCCCGCTGCCCGCGGCGGTCGACCTCGCGGCCTACCGGATCATCCAGGAGGCCCTGACCAACGTGCGCAAACACGCGGGTGCCGACGCGAAGGCCGAGTTGAGCGTCGTACGCGTCGGGGGAACCGCGGAGATCACCGTGCTCGACAACGGCACGGCGACGCACCCCCGCCCCGCGCCGGCCGACGGCGGCAGGCACGGCCTGATCGGCATGCGCGAGCGCGTCACCGCCCTCGGCGGCACCCTCACGGCGGGGCCCCGTTACGGAGGCGGATTCAGAGTTCATGCGATCCTGCCCGTCACGTCCCGCACACGCGCGCCGGAGGGGCCGGGCGCGGCGGAGACGACGGGGGGACGCGCATGACGCCCATCAAGGTGCTGCTCGCCGACGACCAGGCACTGCTGCGCAGCGCGTTCCGCGTGCTGGTCGACTCGGAGCCCGACATGCAGGTCGTGGGTGAGGCCGCGGACGGGGCACAGGCCGTGGACCTGGCGCGCTCGACCCTCGCCGACGTCGTGCTGATGGACATCCGGATGCCGGGCACCGACGGGCTCACCGCCACCCGGATGATCAGCGCGGACCCGGACCTGGCGGGCGTACGGATCGTCATGCTCACCACCTTCGAAGTGGACGAGTACGTGGTGCAGTCCCTGCGCGCCGGCGCCTCCGGCTTCCTGGGCAAGGGCGCGGAGCCGGACGAGCTGCTCAACGCCATCCGCGTCGCCGCTGCCGGCGAGGCGCTGCTCTCCCCGGTCGCGACCAAGGGCCTCATCGCCAGCTTCCTCGCCCAGGGCGGCAGCGCGGCCGAAGGCCCGGGCGGCGCGGAGTACTCCACGCGACTCGCCGCGCTCACCGGACGCGAGCGCGAGGTGCTCGTCCAGGTCGCGGGCGGGCACTCCAACGACCAGATCGCCGACCGGCTCGTCGTCAGCCCTCTCACGGTGAAGACCCACGTGAACCGGGCGATGGCGAAACTGGGCGCGCGGGACCGGGCCCAGTTGGTCGTCATTGCGTACGAATCGGGCCTGGTCCGCCCAAGGGTGGAGTAGAGGGTGTAGGTCCGGATACTCCAGCTGCGGTATGCGGCGGATGAGAAAGCAACCCGAGGGCCGACGTTTTCGCTCACGGGTACGGCGATCGTATAGGTGGCGGGCTGTGTCCCCGGTGCTCACCCGAGTGAGCACCGAACAGCCGCCCATCTGCCGCGTACGCCACAGAAGAGAGACCCACCCATGTCCTGGCTGTCCAGATTCAGCCTCGCGCAACGGGCGCTGATCGGGCTGATCTCGATCGTCGCGCTCGTTTTCGGGGCGATCGCGATACCGCAGCTCAAGCAGCAACTGCTGCCCACCATCGAACTGCCGATGGTGTCGGTGCTGGCCCCCTACCAGGGCGCGTCCCCCGACGTGGTCGAGAAGCAGGTCGTCGAACCTCTCGAGAACGCCATCAAGGCCGTCGACGGCGTGGAGGGCATCACCTCGACCGCCAGCGAGGGCAGCGCCGTCATCATGGCGAGCTTCGACTTCGGCGACGAGGGCACCAAGCAGCTCGTCGCGGACATCCAGCAGGCGGTGAACCGGGCGGGCGGCCAGCTGCCCGAGGACGTCGACCCGCAGGTCATCGCCGGTTCCACGGACGACCTGCCCACCGTCGTCCTGGCCGTCACCTCCGACAAGGACCAGCAGGCCCTCGCGGACCAGCTCGACCGCACGGTCGTCCCGGCGATCGAGGACATCGAAGGCGTCGGCCAGGTCACGGTCGACGGTGTCAGGGACCTCCAGGTCTCCGTCGTCCCCGACGACAGGAAGCTCGCCGCGGCAGGACTGAACACCGTCTCGCTCTCCCAGGCCCTGCAGGCCGGCGGCGCCACCCTCCCGGCCGGCTCCTTCTCCGAGTCGGGCAAGAGCCGCACCATCCAGGTCGGCGGTGCCTTCAGCTCGCTCCGGCAGATCGAGGACCTGAAGGTCTCCGCGGCGGACCCGGCGACGGGCAGGGCCGGAAAGCCGGTGCGGGTCGGTGACATCGCCACGGTGAAGCAGGAGCCCGCCCCGGCGGTCTCCCTCACCCGCACGAACGGCAAGCCGAGCCTCGCCGTGACGGCGACGATGGACCAGGACGGCAGTGCCGTCGCCATCTCGGACGCCGTCCAGGACAAGCTGCCCGACCTGCGCGAGAACCTCGGCACCGGGGCCGAGCTGACCGTCGTCTCCGACCAGGGCCCCGCCGTCTCCAAGGCGATCTCCGGCCTGACCACGGAGGGCGCGCTCGGCCTGCTCTTCGCGGTCGTCGTGATCCTGGTCTTCCTCGCGTCGATCCGCTCGACGCTGGTCACCGCGGTCTCCATCCCCCTCTCCGTCGTCCTCGCGCTCATCGTGCTCTGGACCCGCGACCTGTCGCTGAACATGCTGACCCTCGGCGCGCTGACCATCGCGATCGGCCGGGTCGTCGACGACTCCATCGTGGTCCTGGAGAACATCAAGCGGCACCTCGGTTACGGCGAGGAGCGCCAGTCGGCGATCATCACCGCGGTCAAGGAGGTGGCCGGCGCGGTCACCTCGTCCACCCTCACCACCGTCGCGGTCTTCCTGCCCATCGGTCTGGTCGGCGGCATGGTCGGCCAGCTCTTCGGCTCGTTCTCCCTCACGGTAACGGCGGCCCTGCTGGCCTCCCTGCTGGTCTCCCTGACCGTGGTCCCGGTCCTCTCGTACTGGTTCCTGCGCGCACCCAAGGGCACCGCGGAGAACCCGGACGAGGCCCGCCGCAAGGCCGAGGAGAAGGAAGCCGCCAGCCGGCTCCAGCGCCTCTACGTCCCGGTGCTGCGCTTCGCCACCCGGCGACGCGTCACCAGCATCGTCATCGCCTTCGTGGTCCTGTTCGGCACGTTCGGCATGGCGCCCCTGCTGAAGACGAACTTCTTCGACGCGGGCGAGCAGGAGGTCCTCTCCCTCAGCCAGGAGCTGACCCCCGGCACCAGCCTGGGGGCGGCCGACGAGGCCGCGCGGAAGGTCGAGAAGGTTCTCGCCGCCGACGAGGGCGTCGAGGACTACCAGGTCACCGTCGGCTCCTCCGGCTTCATGGCGGCCTTCGGCGGCGGTTCGGGAGCCAACCAGGCCTCGTACCAGATCACTCTCAAGGACTCGGCGGACTACGAGGCCACCGAGAAGCGGATCGACGAGGCCCTCGGCAAGCTCGACGGCATCGGCGACACGACGATCGCCGGGGGCGGCGGCTTCGGCAGCCAGGACCTCAGCGTCGTGGTGAAGGCCGCCGACGCGGACGTCCTGGAGAAGGCGTCCGAAGCGGTACGCCGTGAGGTCGCCGAGCTCAAGGACGTCACCGATGTCCAGAGCGACCTGGCGCAGAGCGTCCCGCGCATCTCGGTCAAGGCCAACGACAAGGCGGCCGACGCCGGATTCAACGAGACCACGCTCGGCGCGGCGGTCGCCGGCGCGGTGCGCGGCACACCGTCCGGCACGGCGATCATGGACGACACCGAGCGTGACGTCCTGGTGAAGTCGGCCCGGCCGGCCACCACGACGGCCGAACTGAAGGCCCTCCGGCTCGGCCCGGTCGAGCTCGGCCGGATCGCCGACGTGAAGCTGGTGCCGGGCCCGGTCACGATGACCCGGATCGACGGCCAGCGCGCCGCCACGATCACCGCCAAGCCGACCAGTGACAACACGGGCGCGGTCACCACATCCCTCCAGAAGAAGATCGACTCCCTGGACCTTCCGAGTGGCGCCACCGCGACCATCGGCGGTGTCTCCGAGGACCAGAACGACGCCTTCTTGAAGCTGGGCCTGGCCATGCTGGCGGCCATCGCGATCATCTTCATGCTGCTGGTGGCCACCTTCCGGTCGCTGATCCAGCCGCTGATCCTGCTGGTCTCCATCCCGTTCGCCGCGACGGGCGCCATCGGCCTCCTGGTCGCCACCGGTACCCCGATGGGTGTCCCGGCGATGATCGGCATGCTGATGCTGATCGGCATCGTGGTGACCAACGCGATCGTGCTGATCGACCTGATCAACCAGTACAGGTCGCAGGGCATGGGCGTGGTCGAGGCAGTCATCGAGGGCGGCCGCCACCGTCTGCGCCCGATCCTGATGACAGCTCTGGCGACGATCTTCGCCCTGCTCCCGATGGCGCTGGGCGTCACGGGCGAGGGCGGCTTCATCTCCCAGCCGCTGGCAGTCGTGGTGATCGGCGGTCTGATCACCTCGACGCTGCTGACCCTGCTCCTGGTGCCGACGCTCTACGCGATGGTCGAGCTCCGCAAGGAGCGCCGCGCGAAGAAGAAGGCGGCCAAGCACGCGGCGAAGTCCGGTGCGGCGACCCCGGAGGCGGCGGAGGAAGCCCCCTCCGCGGAGCCCGAGCCGGAGCCGGTGAAGGCCTGACAGGCCCCGCCGTAGCCACACAGGAAGGCCCCCGACGCCGCACGACGGCGGTCGGGGGCCTTTCCCTTCGGGACGGGGCGGCTCGAGCTGTCCGGGGCGTTCCCGGGGCTCCGTCTCACCTGCTACGGCAGCGCCAGCATCCGCTCCAGGGCCAGCTTCGCGAACTTCTCCGTCTCCGGGTCGACCTGGATCCGGTTGACGAGGTTCCCCTCGGCCAGCGACTCCAGCGTCCACACCAGGTGCGGCAGGTCGATCCGGTTCATCGTCGAGCAGAAGCACACCGTCTTGTCGAGGAAGACGATCTCCTTGTCCTCCGAGGCGAAACGGTTCGCCAGCCGGCGCACCAGGTTCAGCTCCGTACCTATCGCCCACTTGGAGCCGGCCGGAGCCGCCTCCAGGGCCTTGATGATGTACTCCGTCGAGCCGACGTGGTCCGCGGCGGCCACGACCTCGTGCTTGCACTCCGGGTGCACCAGCACGTTGACGCCAGGAATCCGCTCCCGTACGTCGTTGACCGACTCCACCGAGAAGCGCCCGTGCACCGAGCAGTGCCCGCGCCACAGGATCATCTTCGCGTCGCGCAGCTCCTCGGCGGTCAGGCCGCCGTTCGGCTTGTGCGGGTTGTAGAGGACGCAGTCCTCCAGGGTCATCCCCATGTCCCGCACCGCCGTGTTCCGGCCCAGGTGCTGGTCCGGCAGGAAGAGAACCTTCTCGCCCTGCTCGAAGGCCCATTCCAGAGCCCGCTTCGCGTTGGACGAGGTGCAGATCGTGCCGCCGTGCCTGCCGGTGAAGGCCTTGATGTCGGCGGAGGAGTTCATGTACGAGACCGGCACGACCTGGTCGGCGACCCCCGCCTCCGTCAGCACGTCCCAGCACTCGGCCACCTGCTCCGCGGTGGCCATGTCGGCCATCGAGCAGCCGGCGGCCAGGTCCGGCAGGACGACCTTCTGGTCGTCGCCCGTCAGGATGTCCGCGGACTCGGCCATGAAGTGCACGCCGCAGAAGACGATGTACTCCGCCTCGGGCCGTGCCGCGGCGTCCCGGGCGAGCTTGAAGGAGTCGCCGGTGACGTCCGCGAACTGGATGACCTCGTCGCGCTGGTAGTGGTGGCCGAGCACGAAGACCTTGTCCCCGAGCTTCTCCTTTGCGGCACGGGCCCGCTCCACCAGGTCCGGGTCGGACGGGGAGGGCAGGTCACCCGGGCATTCGACCCCGCGCTCGCTCCGCGGGTCGGCCTCGCGGCCGAGCAGCAGAAGGGCGAGAGGCGTCGGCTGGACATCCAGGGGCTGGGCGGTGGTCACGACACGCACCCTTTCTTTTCTGCGAAAAGCCTTTTCGTCGAATTGACGTTATCTATCATAACCGCTTCGTGTCAGCTTGACGATGCCGATAGCGTCGATGTGACGCATCCCCCCGCGCATGCGGTGTGCGAGCATGAAGGGAACAGACACGCGCCTGGCCCGGAATGAATCCGCGGCCCCGATGGTTGGACCGTCGGCAAGCAGTCCGTACAACCCGGGAGAGAAGCAGATGTCCGTATCGGACGAGACCACCACCGTGAGCGACGGCATCCTCCTGTCCGACGCCGCCGCAGACAAGGTCAGGACCCTGCTGGAGCAGGAGGGCCGGGACGACCTCGCGCTGCGCGTCGCCGTGCAGCCCGGCGGCTGCTCGGGCCTGCGCTACCAGCTCTTCTTCGACGAGCGCTCGCTCGACGGGGACGTCGTGAAGGACTTCGGCGGCGTCAAGGTCGTCACCGACCGGATGAGCGCCCCGTATCTGGGCGGCGCCTCCGTCGACTTCGTGGACACCATCGAGAAGCAGGGCTTCACGATCGACAACCCGAACGCCACGGGCTCCTGCGCCTGCGGTGACTCCTTCAGCTGAACCCTGAGTCGTACGACAGCGGCGGCGCTCCCGGAATCCGGGAACGCCGTCGCTGTCGTCTCCGCGTACGGAACTCAGGCCCGCGGCACCGTCTCGCCCGACCCCGCGTCGACCACCTTCCGGCCGTCCAGCGGCGCGTCCAGCGTCAGCGTCCGGGTCAGCTCCTTGGCGATCATGATGCAGGCCTTGCCGGGATCCGGCTTCGACTCGTCGACGGTGACCCGCACCGTCGAGCCGTCCTCCGTGGCGCGGGCCGTGTACGTGCTGCACACACCGCCCCAGAAGGTCACCTCCAGCGTCCGGCCGTCCGCGCTGTACGAGATGATCCCCGCGCCCGAGCTCTCCGGGTCCCTGGTGGGCTCCGGAGAGGGCTGGGCGCTTTCCTTCGCCAGGTGATCCGGGTCCACCGCGACCTGGGCGACCGTGTGGCCGGGGCCGCCCTCTTCGGGCCGTACGGAGAAGAGCCACGAGGGTACGAGGATCTGCTCCCCGTCCGCGTACCGCGCGGCGAGCCCGAACTCGGCCTTCTCGACCGTCACCGTGGTGGCCGGCGGAGTCCCGCCCGACGCACCGCAGTCGGGCTGCGGTGCGGAATCGTCCGCCAGCGGCACGGAGGTCGCGCAGCCGCCGGTACCTGCCTTCGGGGTCCTCCCGCTCTCCGCGTTCAGCTGCTTCAGCGCCTCGTCCGCGCCCATCACGGGGTAGCTGTCGCCCTTCTCCAGGCCCTTCAGGTGTCCGCTGCCCCCGACGATCTCGCCCTCGGCGCCCACCTGGATCCCGGTCGCCCAGCCGTACGTCGGCAGCCCGCTCACCACGGGATCGGCGTTCACCACACGTACGGCACCCATCAGCTGATCCGCGTCGAGCGCGGCGTCGCCCTGTCCCACGGCCTTCAGGACCGGAACGGCCGCGGCCTTGGCGGCCTTCTCGCTCACCGGCGAACCGGTGCCGGTGCCCGGCCCCGCGTCCTTCGAGCAGACCGTGGGCGACTCGCACGCGTCCGGACCGCCGGAGCCGTACCGGGCGAAGGTCCAGGTGCCCGGGGCCTGCTTGGTCACCCGCAGAACGGGGCCGGACCCGTCCCCGTCACTGCCCACCTTCCAGGCCGTGCCTTCTGTCCGCGGCGCGCCCCGCACCCCGAGGGCCTTCGCGAGGCGTACCACCTCAGCCGCGGTCACCGTGCCCGTCGAGCGGTGGACGGCGGCCGAGTCCGGGCCGTCGGGCAGCTCTCCCGAGGCGCGGTAGACAGTCCCGCCGCCGTGGGGATCCGGCTCACCCGGTGCGATGCCCTGCGGGGGCGTCGACGGGCCGCTGTCCGCCGAGGTGTCGAGTGAGAGCAGCGGCGGCGAACCGGTCCCGGGGTCAGGGAGAAGGCCCGGGCCGGCCTCGCCCGAAGCGTGCGACGCCCAGTACGCACCGCCGCCCCCGGCCAGCAGCACGGCCGCCGCCACCGAGGCCACGGCGAGCGGCGAACGCCGCCGCCGGGGGCCGGTCACGTCATTCTCGGGTCGCTCGGTGCTCACCGGATCGCTCCTTCGGCTGCCTGGCCGTCACCGGCCCATCATCCGCCCCCGGGGCGGGGACACCGGTGGGACGGGCCAGGGGAGCGCGCGGTTCCACCGTGTGCGCGGAGGAGCCGCCTGGGGAACCCGGATCAGTCCCCGTAGTCGGACATGGCGTCGATCAGACGGGCCGAGGACGGCGGTACCGTGACCCCGTGGATACGGGAGGGCTGCACCGGCTCGGCGGCGGTCTTCGCCGGTACGGCCCAGTGCGGCGCCATCCGCGCGCAGTCACCGCGCAGCTCGGCCAGGCTCATCTCGGACTCACGCGGAACGATGTTGTTCGACATATCCGCACCGTACGCACGGTAGGGGCCAGGTAGAAAGACCTACTATCGGGTAGTTTTGCCCTTTCGGGCACGGTGGCGTCACCGGGTAGCGTGAACTGTCACGCCGTCCCGGAGGGCGCGCTCACGCGTTCCCTTCGCCTTCCGCAGGAGCAGCCACCCCGTGCGTATCGCAGTCACCGGCTCCATCGCCACAGACCATCTCATGACCTTCCCCGGCCGATTCGCCGACCAGCTGGTCGCGGATCAGCTGCACACGGTCTCGCTCTCCTTCCTGGTCGACAACCTCGACGTGCGCCGCGGCGGAGTCGGCGCGAACATCGCCTTCGGCATGGGGGTGCTCGGCACACAGCCGATCCTCGTGGGTGCCGTCGGCTCCGACTTCGACGACTACCGCGCCTGGCTCGACCGGCACGGTGTCGACACCGGCTCGGTCCGGACCTCCGAGGTCCTGCACACGGCGCGTTTCGTCTGCACGACGGACGCCGACCACAACCAGATCGGCTCCTTCTACACCGGCGCCATGAGCGAGGCCCGGCTGATCGAGCTCAAGAGCGTCGCCGACCGCGTCGGTGGTCTCGACCTCGTCTCGATCGGGGCCGACGACCCGGAGGCGATGCTCCGGCACACCGAGGAGTGCCGCTCGCGGGGTATCCCGTTCGCCGCGGACTTCTCGCAGCAGATCGCCCGGATGAACGGCGAGGAGATCCGGATCCTCCTCGACGGTGCGACGTACCTCTTCTCCAACGAGTACGAGAAGGGGCTCATCGAGTCCAAGACCGGCTGGAGCGACGAGGAGATCCTGTCCAGGGTCGGTCATCGCGTCACCACCCTCGGCGCCCGCGGCGTACGCATCGACCGGGCCGGCCAGGACCCCATCGAGGTCGGCTGTGCCGAGGAGGAGCGCAAGGCGGACCCGACCGGCGTCGGCGACGCCTTCCGGGCCGGCTTCCTCTCCGGCCTCGCCTGGGGCGTGAGCCTGGAGCGTGCCGCCCAGGTCGGCTGCATGCTCGCGACCCTGGTCATCGAGACGGTCGGCACCCAGGAGTACACCCTGCGCCGCACCCACTTCATGGACCGCTTCACCAAGGCATACGGGGACGAGGCCGCCTCCGAGGTCAGGAAGCACCTCTCCTAGGGCGCGGCTGAGGCGGCAGCTCAGAGGAGCCGGCGGACCACATAGGCCGAACCACGGTCCGCCGCCTCCTCGCCGACGTACTCCTGTTCGCGCATCGCACACCA
This sequence comes from Streptomyces sp. NPDC005794, assembly GCF_042871445.1. Taxonomy (NCBI): domain Bacteria; kingdom Bacillati; phylum Actinomycetota; class Actinomycetes; order Kitasatosporales; family Streptomycetaceae; genus Streptomyces; species Streptomyces sp. NPDC005794. Next base: position 3,123 of record NZ_JBIAIN010000009.1, on the reverse strand, counting down.
GGCCGGGATGTCGAGGCGGGCGGCCTCGTCGTCCGAGAGCACCGTCACCGTGCCGCCCACGGGTACCTCTCCGATCACCTTTGCGAGCTCGATCACCGGAATCGGGCAGCGCCTGCCCAGCGCGTCGACCACGAGCGAGTCCCGCGGCGTGGGGGAGGGGGCCGTCGACGCGGGCGCGCCGAGCCGCTCCCGCACCCCGGCCACCACGCCCGGCAGCACGCCGAGGAAGTCACCGACCTCCTCGCCGGTCGTCCCGGCCGGGAGTGACACACGGATGTTCCCCTCCGTGAGCACCCCCATCGCCTTGAGGACATGGCTGGGCGTCAGGGTGCTGCTCGTGCAGGACGATCCGGACGATACGGAGAACCCGGCCCGGTCCAGCTCGTGGAGCACGGTCTCTCCGTCGACATAGAGACAGGAGAAGGTGACCAGATGGGGCAGTCGCCGCACCGGATCACCGACCACCTCCACATCGGGCACCAGGGACCCCACCGCGGCCCGGATCCGGTCCACCAGGGCACGCAGCCGGGCGCCCTCCGCCTCGGCCTCCGCGCGCACCGCACGCAGTGAGGCCGCGGCCGCCACGACGGCCGGGATGTTCTCGAAGCCGGCGGCCCGGCCCGACTCCCGCTCGTCCGCGGGGCCTTGGGACGCGAACCGGACCCCCTTGCGCACGGCGAGCAGACCGACCCCGGCCGGCCCGCCCCACTTGTGGGCGCTCGCGGCCAGCAGTGACCAGCGGCCCGGCACCGGGCCCCAGCCCAGTGACTGCGCGGCGTCCACCAGCAGGGGCACGCCTGCCGCGGCACAGACCTCGGCGGTCTCCGCCACCGGCTGCACGGTCCCCACCTCGTGGTTGGCCGACTGCAGGCAGGCCAGCGCGGTGTCCGCGCGAAGGGCCCGGCCGAATGCCGAGGGGTCCACCACCCCGGTCCGGTCCACCTCCACCTCGGTGAACGAGCCGCCCTCGGCCTCGAGGGCCGCGGCCGAATGGAGTACCGAGGAGTGCTCGACGGCGGAGAGCACCAGATGGCGGCCGACACGCCGACGCCCGGAAAGAGCTCCGGCCACCGCCGAGTGCACGGCCCGGGTGCCGGACGAGGTGAAGACGAGCTCGTCCGGACGGCAGCCCACGGCCTCCGCCGCGGTCTCCCTGGCCGCGTCCAGCAGCAGCGCGGCGCGCCGCCCCTCGCGGTAGAGCCGGGCGGGATCGGCCCAGCCCTCGTCGAGTGAGGCAAGCAGCGCCTGGCGGGCGACGGGATGCAGGGGGGCGGAGGAAGCCGCATCGAAGTAGGGCACACCGTCACGCTAGCCCGCACCGGGGCGTGACCAGGAGACCGGCTGCGCCAGGACGGGGAGAGGGGGCGTCAGATGGCGGCCGGAGGCTCACATTCCATCCCTTCGGGGTGTCGCGCGGCGCGTTGGGCACCCTCCCCGCGCGGCCCCAAATAGCGTCCAGTAGGGTTTGGTCCGCATAAACATCCAAACCCCTGCCCGCGTCAGGGCCGGCGACCGACCAAGTGAGACGGGCGCGCCGACCGTGCGGGCGAGACTCTCGGGAAGGCGCTACGTGAGTCCCAACGGCTCCGACCGCTTGTCGCGGCGCCCGATGCGGCGGAAGCTGCCGCAGGTGCTGACTGCGGGCCTGGTCCTGGCGACGGCCTCCGGTTGTTCATACAACTGGGAGGATTTCCCCCGCCTCGGTATGCCCACCCCGGTAACGGAAGAGGCCCCTCGGATCCTCTCCCTCTGGCAGGGCTCGTGGGCGGCAGCGCTCGCCACGGGCGTCCTTGTCTGGGGGCTGATCATCTGGAGTGTCATCTTCCACCGGCGTAGCCGGACCAAGGTGGAGGTACCTCAGCAGACCAGGTACAACATGCCTATCGAGGCGCTGTACACAGTGGTCCCCCTCATCATCGTCTCGGTGTTCTTCTACTTCACCGCGCGCGATGAATCGAAGCTCCTCGAGCTCAGCCCGAAGCCGGCCCACACCATCAACGTGGTCGGCTACCAGTGGAGCTGGGGCTTCAACTACATCGAGAACGTGGAGGGCTCGCCGTCCACCGGCAGCGAGGTCCCCAAGGAGCTCGATGCCATCCCCGACAAGTACCGCGAGGACTTCCCCAAGGACGCCGGCGGCGTCTACGACGTGGGCATCCCCGGTACGCGCAACCCGCAGAACGGCAACCCGGGTCCGACCCTGTGGCTGCCGAAGGGCGAGAAGGTCCGCTTCGTCCTGACTTCGCGTGACGTCATCCACTCCTTCTGGGTGGTGCCGTTCCTCATGAAGCAGGACGTCATTCCGGGCCACACCAACTCCTTCGAGGTCACGCCGAAGAAGGAGGGCACCTACATGGGTAAGTGCGCCGAGCTCTGTGGCGTCGACCACTCCCGGATGCTCTTCAACGTCAAGATCGTCTCTCCCGAGCGTTACCAGCAGCACCTCAAGGAGCTGGCGGAGAAGGGTCAGACGGGCTACGTGCCGGCAGGCATCGAGCAGACGGACCCGGCCAGGAATGCGGAGACGAACAAACTGTGAGCATCCTCAATGAATCCCAGGGTGCCGCGGCAGCAGACGACTCGTTCGAGGACGAGCTGCCGGTGCGGCGCAAGCAGCCGGGGAGTGTCGTCGTCAAGTGGCTGACCACCACTGACCACAAGACGATCGGCACGATGTACCTGGTCACCTCGTTCGCGTTCTTCTGTATCGGTGGTCTCCTGGCGCTCTTCATGCGCGCCGAGCTGGCCCGTCCGGGTACGCAGATCATGTCGAACGAGCAGTTCAACCAGGCGTTCACGATGCACGGCACGATCATGCTGCTGATGTTCGCGACGCCGCTGTTCGCCGGGTTCGCGAACTGGATCATGCCGCTGCAGATCGGCGCGCCCGACGTGGCGTTCCCGCGGCTGAACATGTTCGCGTACTGGCTGTACCTCTTCGGGTCGCTGATCGCCGTGGCCGGCTTCCTCACCCCGCAGGGTGCGGCCGACTTCGGCTGGTTCGCCTACTCCCCGCTGTCGGACGCGGTCCGCTCGCCGGGCGTCGGCGCCGACATGTGGATCATGGGTCTGGCCTTCTCCGGCTTCGGCACGATCCTCGGCTCGGTCAACTTCATCACCACG